>JBAQHZ010000488.1:0-1779 GCA_049288585.1 Chania sp. | reverse complement strand
GCTCCGCCGTGGCCGTTCAGGGTGCAGGATTGCTCGCACAACCTGTCCTGCGGGCAGACGCGGCCACAGACTTCCGGCAGGCTGCTGGTCTGGTGCGACAGTTCAGCGGCTTCCCAAATCCGCCCCTGATCGGCCAGTTTGATCCATTGCGGGATCTGGTTATGCAGTGGGCAGGTCCAGGAACAGATGCTCTGCTTACCACAGTTCAGGCAGCGTTCCGCCTGCTGGTGGATCTGCTGTTCGCTGAATGGCTGGTAGATTTCTGCAAAGGTGGTTTTACGTAATTCCAGTGGGATTTTGCTGGCCTCCAAGCGCGGCGCTCGCGGCTGTTGTAGCAGATTACGGATCGGTTTTGGCTGTGCCTGATGGTTTACCGCCGTTTTCTGTTTGGCCACGCTGCCAAACAGTTGGCTATGCAGATCGCGCGCCGCACTGCGCTGGCGCTTTTGCCTCTGCTGTTCCACCAGAGTTTTGGTATCAACCAGGCTCAGCGCATGAGTCGGGCAAGCGCGCACGCAAGCTGGTTCCTGGTTCAGATCGCTACACAGATCGCATTTCTGCGCTTCGGTTTTCTGATAACTGTCCGCCAAGCGATGATTGGCCGGTTGCACGGTTTCGGTCACCACCGTCATCATGCCAAACGGGCAGGCCACAGCGCAGGCTTTGCAACCGATGCACTTCTCCTGGCTGACCTGAATGCTGTCATGACTTTGCACAATGGCCCCGGTCGGGCAAACATTGGCGCAAGGGGCATTTTCACAGTGATGGCAGAACACCGCCGTATTGGCATTCGGGCCCTGAATCACTTTCACCCGAGGGGTGAAATACTCCCGCTGGCTGGGGTAATCCCCGTGATGATGAGCTGTCACACAAGCCACTTCGCAGCTTCGGCAGCCTATACAGGCCTCTGATTCTGCAACGATAAATTGATTCATAGTATCCTTTCCGAACAATTTGGCTAAAAAAGGCATCAATAAATAGTTAGCGTTATGACCTTTTATATCGCTGGCGTAGGCAGGTATCTTCAGGGTTATAACCATGTAAATGTAATGGTTATAATTAATTACATTCCATGACATTTCGCATGAAACAAGCGTACTGCAAAAATTTATGCAAAATTGCTCAGAAAAGTGGGGGTTAGCGAGAGCTTGAATACGTAGGAAAGGATGCAAAACTTTCAGCTTGCCGTCCGTCGTCTATGATTAGAGCAGTGGGAAAACATTCATCCAAGGTTGCTTCTATGCTAGGCCATTTATCCGGGCTAAAAAATCGTTACCCATTGCATATCCAGATTGCCGCACTGTTTATGCTGCTGATTGTTTCTATCGGCAGTGCGATTGTTATTTTCAGCCATAGCCAGTTGACCAAATTAACCGGGATCAGCACCAACCAGCAGTATCAGAAAACCGGTCAGGCAATTGCCGTTGAATTAGATGCGGTGACGCGAACCATGATGATGTCGGTCAATATTCTGACTGACATGCCGATTACCGAAGCCTCAACGTTCGAGCAGAGAATGGCTGCTGTGGGTAAATTTATTGAAATACTCAAGCAGAATGATTATGCCAGTTCGATATACATCGCTTATTCCAATGGCGATTTCTTTATGCTGCGGCGCGTCACTGACGCTAATCGCGCCTTTTTCAAGGTGCCGGAAAATGTGCAATGGTTGGTGCAGAGCAATCGTTTTGTTGCAGGTAAGCCAGAAAAGCGCTTTGTGTATCTCGACGCTAACCAACAGGTAATGAACGTAAGAATTGTCGATGATCCCCCCTATGA
>JBAQHZ010000487.1:0-4254 GCA_049288585.1 Chania sp. | reverse complement strand
AGCAACTTGAAGTATGAAGGGTATAAGTCTTATGGGTTGGCCTAGCGGCATGAAATCACTCAGGCCGCTATCACCTATATCGCTTTTTACACCAGGATCTGGAACAACACGGCGAAGAGAATAATATTGGCGAGCACCACCGCCCAACCGTTGTAGAGCATATATTTCAAATGCGTGGACTGCGCCAGTCCCATCTGGCCAAACATATCCGACGAAGGGAATGGGCCAAACCAGTCCACTTGCGATGACGCCAGCAGTACGGCAGTGATCCCCTGCGGTGGAACCCCAGCGGCCATCAGCATGGGGCCGAAGATCTTATGAGTAAACGTCATCTGGGCGACCGCGGCGCCGGGCACGTGGCCAATAATATTAAAGGCGAAAATAGTAAAGCACAGCCAGGCGGGAGAAATGCCCTCCAGCAGCGGCCGGGTGTAGTCCAACAGGCCCTGATAGGCGTGCAACCCGTCCATCAGTTCCAGAATGGGGTTATACAACCAGTACAGAATAAACATCCACACCAGGCGACCACAGCCGTGATAAAGCGCTTGTAATATCTCTGTCGGGCGTAGCCCTCCCACCAGGCCGGTAATCAGCGCCACCAGCAACATAACGATAATGGCAAAACTAAAACCGGCCTTGATGACTACGCCAATGACTGCCATCACAATAATGGTCGCGGCGAATGCCAATGCGCTCAATTTTCTGCGTCGGGCCTGGGGGGTGTTTTCTTCCTCTTGCGGCTTTTCAGCAAGATCGACCTCATAGCGCAGCTTACCTTCGGTCATTTTCTGAATGCGCCCCGACATAAACCAACCCGCCAGTAAAGTGACGGCACTCATCGGCAGACCTACGTACAACAGATAGTCTGGGTAGCTCAACCCTCCGAGTTTCAAAATAGTGACGGTACTCGGGGTAAACGGACCGGTAAAAAGACCGACCGAACCGGCGGTCATCATCAGTGCCGCCACCGTCGGTGGAGTCAACCTCACCGCAGCAGCCACAGGAATAATCACCGCGACGATAATCGCGTTGCCCCCAGCCATAGTGCCCAGCGCGCCGCAAATCAGAATCGAAGAAATGACGATACCCAATTTAACCCGCGTCTGGCTGGACAGGCCAATGCGATGAACCACGAATTTAACCAGTTCTACCGCTGCACCGGTTCGGGTGGCAACTTCACCCACACCAGCGCCAAGCATAATAATCAGCCCTACGGTGGCGATAAAAGAGCCGGTAGATTTTGCCAACAGCGTGCCCATTTCAGGCAGGCTGGTAGAGGTCATAATCATCGCAATAATAATTGACGATATCACAGCCAGCACAATATCCACGCCAATAAGCGACAGCAATGCGAGTGCCACCAGCGGTGTAAAAGCCAATAATCCCAGTTCATTATTAGGCTGACCATGGCACCAAAATGCGATTAATAAAAATAGCCCCAGCAGCAGGCCGATAATGACATTTTTTCTGGTGATATTTCGTTGGGTAATCGGGTTGTGAGAGAGGGTTGAGTCACTCATATAACTCCTTAAAGCCAATAAGACCGACCTCCATTCTGGTCGGTACATTTGAACCTGCTCAGAAAATATCCCTCTGGTTATCGTTATTGGCTTTAAACCTGAGAGGGGGCTCGAGTACACGAAATATTGTTTCGAGAATCTAATAAGCCGCTTGGCGGCGGGTAAACAGCACAATAAGTAAAGGTTGTGATGATTGGTGATTAAATTTGTGTTAATTCTATGTTAATTGGAAATGACTTTTTATCTGATATCTATAACCCTGAGTTAACTCATCATGAAACTACGTCACCTGGAAATCTTCCACGCCGTGATGACTTGCGGCACACTTTCCCGAGCGGCAGAATCGCTGAATATCTCCCAGCCTGCCGCCAGTAAAATGCTGAAAAACGCGGAACAGAAGTTGGGTTTTAGGCTCTTTCAACGCGTGCGTGGCAAACTGCTTCCTACCAGTGAGGCGCTGACACTGTTTGAAAAAGCAGAGAATATCTATCAGGATCTGGATAACTTGCGCCTGCTCGCCGATAACCTGGCCCGGGATACGCGCGCCAAAATCACCCTCGGTTGCCTGCCGAGTCTTGGTTTGAGCCTGGTACCGGAAATCGTCACCGATTTTTATCAACAAAATGCCAATCTGGTGATGACACTTACCACCGAACACACTGAGACCCTGATCAAAAAATTGGACTTACGCGAGATCGATCTGGCCCTGACGCTCCAGCCCGTTCAACAAGGTGAAATCGTTGCTACCGCTATTGCCGAGGTGCCATTGGTCTACGTGGATCGAGAATATCGTCGGGGAGTGGTGTTCATTGACGAGATAGACCAGCAGCGCTGGATCTCTCCTGGCCCTCATTCACTCTCTGCCGCGATTGCGACGCGCCGTGACTTCTCGACCACCCGTCTGAACGTACAGACTTATTACATGGCGACCGAATTTGTGAAACGCGGCATGGGGTGCAGCATTACCGATATATTTTCTGCCCGACATAACCTGGTGCCTGAGATGATTCATCCCATCTCACCGCCAATCACCATCACGCTTTGCCTGCTGCGCCGGGCGGACGTTTCCCTCAGCCCGATCGCACAAAAATTTGTCGATTTTCTCTGTAAACAACTGCGTAAACAGATGCAGGGCATTAACCTGGA
Source organism: Chania sp. (assembly GCA_049288585.1). Lineage (GTDB taxonomy): Bacteria > Pseudomonadota > Gammaproteobacteria > Enterobacterales > Enterobacteriaceae > Chania. The sequence continues at coordinate 1,588 of JBAQHZ010000487.1, read as the reverse complement.
GTTATACCCTGAAAATAAAAAGTCAATTGCGCAGTTAGGGTAAATGCTTTGACATAACGCCCATGCATTTATCAGCGGCGAATATAGCAGTCTATGAAAAAACGTATTGTTATTATCGGTGGCGGTGTTATTGGATTAACAACGGCCTATGTATTAATTAAACATGGCCACCAGGTACAACTGTTGGAGCGTGATTCTCAGCCGGGTAAAGCCACCAGTTTCGCCAATGGTGGCCAGCTTAGTTATAGGTATGTGGCTCCGCTTGCCGATCGCGGGGTACCCCTTCAGGGAATAAAGTGGATGGGCAAAACCGACTCACCGCTTAATATGCGTCTGCAATTGTCATTGGGCCAATGGCGCTGGCTGCTGCAGTTTTTGCAGGCCTGTAATAGCCAGACCAATAAGGTTAACGGCGATCATATTCTGCGTCTGTCGTTACTCAGTCGTCAGGTGATGCAGCAGTGGCTGGACCAGGATGATTTAGCCGATTTTCATTGGCGACGTTCGGGGAAATTAATCGTTCATCGTAGCGAATATGATCTCAATAAAGCGGCGAGGGGAATTGACCTTCAATATCAACACCCACTGAGTGCTGATGAGTGCATTGAGCTTGAGCCATCGCTGAAATATATCCGTTCTTCGCTGCATGGCGGTATTTATTCGCCCGGTGACGAAACCGCAGATTGTCACAAGTTTTGCCTGGCGCTGCTTGAGAAACTCAATGCCAGTGAAAACTTTACTCTGACCAGCAATTGCGAAGTTCTGCGGCTGAATAAAAAAAGCGATCGCATTTATTCGGTAGAAACCAGCCGGGGGGCTGTCGTTGGTGATGATTACGTGGTGGCGGCAGGCAACGGCAGCGGCCCGTTGCTTTCTGCAACCGGAGTTCGCGTGCCGCTATGTGCCCTTAAAGGTTACAGCCTGACGCTTCCCTATCCCAAACAACCCGGAATTGCGCCTGACGTTAGCGTCACCGACTATGGCCATAAGGTGGTTTACGCCCGGCTCGGCGACCAGCTACGCATCGCGGCGATGGTGGATATCGGCTATGACGGCGATGAGCTGCGCCCTGAACGCATTCTGGCATTGAAAAAGATCGTCGCCAGCAGCTTTCCTGAGTTACAAGGGGTCAATGATGCAGAAGCTTGGGCTGGCATGCGGCCTTCCACCCCAGCGGGGCCCCCGCAGCTGGGGCGAACGGGTTATCAAAACCTGTGGCTGAACCTTGGACAGGGGAGCTTGGGTTTTACGCTGGCTGCCGGTAGCGCTGTGGTGATGGGGGCTTTGCTCGCGGGTGAAAATCCCGCAATTTCTTTAGAGGGGCTGATGTGGACACAATCAGTATGAAGATCATACGCGATGGCCTGCCACCCCGCGTTTCTGACCGCGTTGGGCAGTAACGTGTCAAAAATTTATGCATCAGAACTTATAGGAGTAAATAATCCCGCCTGGAGTGGCGGGATTTGGATTTTTTACTTTTGGGATATAACGAGTAACGAATTACGCTTTTTTGAAAAAAAAAGCGTGTTGTCATAATGTTGTAATTATAATTATATTATTTTCGGCTCTTGATTGCTGGGTCTTTGAC
>JBAQHZ010000486.1:0-3671 GCA_049288585.1 Chania sp. | reverse complement strand
GGTTTTGGTAGACAACGCTAAGCTGTTTGCTCCGTTGAATGCTAGCACGCTGGCGCAGGTAGAACCGCAGTATCGCCCGGAGCATGGCCGCTGGACCGGCATTGCCGCTCGCTCGACGGTATTTGTTTACAATCCGGCCAAGCTCAGTGAAGCGCAGTTGCCAAAGTCCCTGCTGGATCTGGCTAAACCAGAATGGAAAGGCCGCTGGGCTGCTTCGCCATCAGGGGCAGACTTCCAGGCCATCGTCAGTGCCCTGCTGGAGTTGAAAGGTGAAGAAGCCACTCGTGAATGGCTGAAAGCGATGAAAACCAACTTCACCGCCTATAAAGGCAACAGCACCGTGATGAAAGCCGTTAACGCAGGCCAGATCGACAGCGGTGTGATCTATCATTACTATCCGTTTGTTGATGGTGCAAAAACGGGTGAAAACAGCAAAAACGTCAAGTTGCACTATTTCAAACATCAGGATCCCGGTGCTTTCGTCAGCACCTCTGGCGCAGGTGTTCTGGCTTCAAGCAAGCATCCGCAACAGGCACAGGAATTCGTGCAATGGATCACTGGCAAGCAGGGCCAAGAGATCCTGCGCACCCACAACGCCTTTGAATACGCCGTTGGCGTGGGTGCTGCTTCCAATTCTAAACTGGTGCCGCTGAACGATCTGGAAGCGCCAAAAGTGGAACCGTCCAAACTGAACAGTAAGAAAGTCGTCGAACTGATGACCGAGGCAGGCCTGCTGTAAGGCAGATCCATCGATACAGAGTGTTTTAACCGTTATGTCGAATATTTCTATCAATGCCGCGCCAGTATTACCGAGTGGTTCAGTGGCGCGGCGTTATCAGCAGCGGCCAGGGCTGTGGATGGTGGTTTCTGCAGTACTGCTTTCGTTGTTGGCCCTGCTGCCGCTGGGATTTGTCATTGGCGTCGCTATCGACACCGGTTGGCAAACGGTTAAAACACTGGTTTTCCGGCCTAGGGTTGGAGAACTGCTGCTCAATACTCTGTTACTGGTCATTTTCACCCTACCGACCTGTGCGCTACTCGGTGTGGCGCTGGCCTGGTTGACGGAGCGTACCCGGCTGCCGGGGCGGCGTATCTGGTCTATTCTGGCCATTGCACCGTTGGCCGTGCCCGCCTTTGTTCAAAGCTATGCCTGGATCAGCCTGGTGCCGGGCATGCATGGCCTAGGCGCGGGCGTGTTTATCTCGGTCATTGCCTATTTCCCGTTTATCTACCTGCCGGTTTCGGCGGTTTTGCGTCGCCTTGATCCGGGGATTGAAGACGTCGCCACTTCACTCGGCAAACGGCCGCTGGCGGTTTTCTTCCGGGTGATCCTGCCACAGCTCAAGCTGGCTATCTGGGGCGGTTCACTGCTGATTGCGCTGCACCTGCTGGCCGAGTATGGGCTGTATGCCATGATTCGCTTCGATACCTTTACAACCGCCATTTTCGATCAGTTCCAATCCACCTTTAACGGCCCGGCGGCCAATATGCTGGCGGGTGTATTGGTTTTGTGCTGCCTGGGGCTGTTGGTGGTTGAAGCAGCCAGCCGTGGCCGGGCCCGCTATGCGCGAGTTGGCTCTGGCAGTGCGCGTAGCCAGAATCCGTATCCATTCAGTCCGGCTATTGGCCTGCTGTGCCAACTGCTGCCGATTACGCTGACCGCGCTGGCCTTAGGAGTGCCTTTCATTACGCTGGCTCGTTGGCTATATCTGGGCGGTTTTGCCGTCTGGGATAATAGCGACCTGTGGCCAGCCGTTCGGCAAACCCTGACGTTGGCTGCCAGTGGTGCAGTCATTATCACCCTGTGTGCCATCCCGATGGCCTGGCTTTCGGTGCGCTATCCGGCACGGCTCTATCGGGTGCTGGAAGGTTGTAACTACGTCACCAGTTCGCTACCCGGCATCGTGGTGGCCTTGGCGCTGGTGACGATCACCATCCATTCGTTCCGGCCCATCTATCAGACCGAAATCACGCTGCTGCTGGCCTACTTGCTGATGTTTATGCCCAGAGCGCTGATTAACCTGCGTGCTGGCATTGCCCAGGCACCGGTTGAGCTGGAAAATGTGGCGCGCAGCCTTGGGCGCACGCCGTTGCAGGCCTTGTGCAGCACCACGTTACGTTTGGCCGCTCCGGGGGCTGCGGCGGGGGCTGCGCTCGTGTTCCTGGCGATTACCAATGAACTTACCGCCACCCTGCTGCTTGCGCCTAACGGCACCCGCACGTTGGCCACCGGATTTTGGGCGCTGACCAGCGAAATTGACTACGTGGCGGCCGCGCCCTATGCCTTAATCATGGTTTTGTTGTCATTACCGCTAACCTGGCTTCTTTATTCTCAATCTAAACGCACGGCAGGATTATGAGCACGCTTGAACTGCATGATATTGGTAAATCCTATAACGGTGTGACGGTGCTTGAGGGCGTTAATCTTCGGGTGGCCGCCGGTAGCCGTACCGCGATTGTCGGCCCTTCTGGTTCAGGCAAAACCACGTTACTGCGTATTATTGCCGGTTTCGAAGTACCGGATCGTGGCCAAGTGCGATTGCAAGGCAAACCGCTGGCCGACAACGGAGTATGGGTTCCGGCACATCAGCGCGGTATCGGGTTTGTACCGCAAGACGGTGCTCTGTTTCCCCACTTCAGCGTGGCTGGCAATATCGGTTTTGGGCTGAGCGGCAGTAAGCGGGAAAAACAGCATCATATTGATAGGCTGATGGATATGGTTGCGCTGGATCGGCGCCTGGCAAACTTATGGCCGCATGAATTATCCGGCGGGCAGCAGCAGCGGGTAGCGCTGGCCAGAGCCCTGTCGCAACAGCCTAAGCTGATGCTGCTGGACGAACCCTTCTCCGCACTGGACACCGGCCTGCGTGCCGCAACCCGTAAAGCAGTGGCGGAACTGTTAGCAGAAGCCAAGGTTGCTTCGATCCTGGTCACTCACGATCAGGCAGAAGCCCTCTCTTTTGCCGATCAGGTAGCCGTGATGCGTAATGGGCACTTAGCTCAGGTTGGGCAACCACAAGAGCTTTATCTGCGGCCGGTGGATGAACCCACCGCCACGTTCCTAGGGGAAACGCTGGTCCTGTCGGCTCACCTGGATCAAGGTTGGGCGGACTGCGTATTAGGCCGCATTGCGGTGGACGATCGCCTGCGAAGTGGGCAGGCCCGCATCATGCTGCGCCCAGAGCAGATCCAGATTGGTCTTTCGCCACAGCCCGCTCAGCGGCAGGCGGTGGTCACCCATATCGACTTCGCCGGTTTCGTTTCAACGCTCAGTCTGTTGATGGCCGACAGCCATGAAACCGTGGAGATTAAAACCATCAGCCGTGAAGGCATTCGAATCGGATCAAACGTCAGCCTGAGCATTCTCGGCCAGGCGCATATCTTTGCCGATTGACTCAATGGCCGGGCTTCCTGCCCGGCCTGCTTAACGGCAGCTCTTGTCGTGCCGCATTTTCTTCGGCATCAGCAGATAATCCACTACCGCCTCATCCACACAGCTATCGGCTCCCGACAGCGCGAGCGTATGGCCATCGCCTTCACGGGTAATCAGCGGGCTTTTAAGCATGGGTGCCCATATGCTGCACCACTTCGCTGCCCGTCTGTTTGATGCAGGCCGCATCGTGTCTCGCGCCTGTTTTTCCAACCCCGGAATATCGTTCTCATCCGGCAAG
>JBAQHZ010000485.1:0-2042 GCA_049288585.1 Chania sp. | reverse complement strand
AGAAAAGTTGCAGCCACAGAATACTGTCAAAGGCAGTCACTATGTGATCGATGCCAACAAGATCACTGTGGAGTCTGCTGTTCGCGGTGATGAGCCCTTTGCGGCTGGCGGAGCCTGTGTTTATCAGGAATGGATCGAGCCCGAACAATTGTTTGGCTGCGTCAGAATGCACAACGGTGAAATCACCTTGCAGCCCGGCCTTATCCATCAGGCCAATGGCGGTGTACTGATTCTTTCGGTGCGTTCACTGCTGGCACAGCCCTTGCTGTGGCTGCGTTTGAAGCAGATGATCATTCAACGCCAATTCCAATGGTTTACCCCGGATGAAACCCGGCCGCTGCCCGTTTCTATCCCTCCGATGCCGCTGGAGTTGCGCCTGATCGTGCTTGGCGATCGCCACGGTTTGGCTGACTTCCATGACATTGAGCCCGAATTGTGCGAACAGGCCATCTACGGTGAGTATGAAGACGATCTTCAACTTACCGAAGCCGATGATATGGTTCAGTGGTGCAGCTACATCAACGCGGTAATTGCTGAACAGCAGTTGCCTCCGCTGGCGGCAGACGCCTGGCAGCCTCTGGTGGTCCAGGCGGTGCGTTATACCGGCGATCAGGGCAACCTACCAATATCACCGTCGTGGGTCAGCCAGCAGCTCTCTGAAGCGGCCCTGTATGCCGAAGAAGAACAGATCAGCGCAAAAGCGTTGGAAGCAGCGCTAAATTCTCGCGAATGGCGTGAAAGTTATCTCGCAGAACGCATGCAGGATGAGATCGAACTTGGCCAAATCATGATCGAAACCGAAGGCGAGGTTATCGGCCAGATCAACGGCCTGTCGGTATTAGATTATCCTGGCCATCCGCGCAGTTTTGGTGAGCCTTCACGTATCAGCTGCGTGGTGCACCTCGGCGATGGTGAGTTCACCGACGTTGAGCGTAAAGCCGAACTGGGGGGCAATCTCCATGCCAAGGGCATGATGATCATGCAGGCCTTCCTGATCTCTGAACTGGATCTTGATCAGCAACAACCCTTCTCCGCGTCGATTGTATTCGAACAGTCCTATGGCGAAGTGGATGGCGACAGTGCTTCGCTGGCAGAACTCTGCGCATTGGTCAGTGCCTTGTCACAGCAGCCGATCACTCAGCAAATCGCCGTAACCGGCTCTGTTGACCAATTTGGTAACGTGCAGCCGATCGGCGGAGTAAATGAAAAGATCGAAGGCTTCTTTGAAGTCTGTCTGCGTCGTGGCCTGACGGGTAAACAGGGTGTTATTCTGCCCGCAAGTAACGTGCGCAATCTGTGCCTGCGCCAAGATGTTATCGACGCCGTGCGCGAGGAACAATTCCACCTGTGGGCAGTGGACAGCGTCGCGGAAGCCCTGCCATTATTAACTGGATACCCCTACGCCGATGAGCAGCAGCCAAGTTTACTGGCTGCGATTCAGGAGCGAATTGCGCAGGTAAATCAACAGGAACGTCGCCAGTGGCCATGGCCATTGCGTTGGCTCAACTGGTTCAACCACGGCTGATCGGACTTGTTCAGCGTACACGTGTTAGCTAATCTGCGTTCTTCATTAAAATAAGGCTTACTGAAACATGGTAGATAAACGCGAATCCTATACGAAAGAAGACCTCGAGGCCTCTGGCCGCGGCGAGCTATTTGGCGCCGGTGGCCCACCATTGCCAGCAGGTAACATGTTGATGATGGACCGCGTGGTCAAAATGACCGAAGACGGCGGTAGCCACAATAAAGGCTATGTAGAAGCCGAACTCGATATCAACCCGGATTTATGGTTCTTTGGCTGCCACTTTATCGGCGACCCAGTGATGCCAGGTTGCCTGGGCCTTGACGCTATGTGGCAGTTGGTCGGTTTCTACCTCGGCTGGTTGGGTGGCGAAGGTAAAGGCCGTGCGCTCGGTGTGGGCGAAGTGAAATTCTCCGGTCAGATCTTGCCGACCGCCAAAAAAGTCACCTATCGAATCAACTTCAAGCGCGTCATCACCCGCAAACTGATTATGGGCGTTGCCGATGGTGAAGTTCTGGTT
>JBAQHZ010000484.1:0-5852 GCA_049288585.1 Chania sp. | reverse complement strand
CAGTTTGCGTTCGCTGGCGGCTTGCGCTGCTGCGGCCAGTTCACCTTCGGTAAGCCCAGCCAGCCAGGCTTTGTCAGTGACGGCCAACGCTCCGTTTTTGCCCGCGGCCAGCAGTTTATTGGTGAATTGGGTGCTCAACGTAGCCGCTTCCTGATTCAACGCCTTCAACTGGTTTTTATTCACATCGGAAAGATTGGCCCCTGCCAGCAGGTAATTTTGATGGGTGACCTCCAGCAGCCGACGAGATTCCGTATCCAACTTCAGCGCATCTCGTTGCTCATAAATGGTGTGAATTCGTGCAAACAGCTTGCTGTTCAGCATGATGGCATCGTTCAGAGCCGCCAGCTTTGGCGAGGTTTCTTCATCCAGTTTTTGCAGCGCATCGCTGGTGTTGGCGGCAGTCATAGCGCTAAATACGTTAATCGTGCGCGCTAGCAACGCCCCCGCTTTTTCCAGCGCCACCAAGGTGTTGTCGAAGGTAGGTGCTGCCGGGTTATTGGCGATCTTCTCGATTTCTTCCAGCTTGTGCTGGATGCCTGCCGCAATTGCTGGCGCGTAGTCACTCGTGTTGATCACATCAAAACGAGGTGCCTCAAAAGGTAGAATGCTGGCAGAGAAGAACGGGTTCTCGGCTTGTTTTTCAGTCATATTCGTCTCTTTCATCTGGCCGCTTGGCACGGCGGCGTTATCTGACGGCAACTTGCTCTCTTCTGCCTGAACCTGCGCACTCAGCGCCAAACCGATCGAAAGTACCAGGGTTGTTAAACGCATCAAATTAAAACTCCTCCATGTCTAGGAAACAAGGGTTCACGCCTAGCTTAGGCGCAGTTAACAGTTTCAGCAAAAACAAGTGATTACTTGCCGTTTATCCAACTGCCCTTAGCGGCCAGAATGTACTGTGCCCACTAATAATCACTCACCCAATCTCTTTTTAACCTCCTCTTGATGCGCTATGCTCAAAAATTCGGCTGAGGCCAAGATTTCTGAAACGGGATTTCTACTATGTCTGCGCTGTTGCTGTGCTCCGCCAGGGGTAGCCTATGAGTGTTTTTTTCCGCGCCAGTGCGCTGCCGTTGTTGGTGGCCGGGGCGTTTTTTATGGAGAATCTCGATGGCACGGTGATCGTTACCGCCATGCCGCAGATGGCGGCGTCATTCGGCGTACAACCGGTGGACATGAGCATCGGTATTTCAGCTTATATTCTGACCCTGACGGTGTTTATTCCCGCCAGTGGTTGGATCGCCAACCGTTTTGGCGCGCGTAATATTTTCGCAGCGGCAATCGTGCTGTTCACCCTGGCATCGATACTGTGCGCATTGAGCACTAGCCTGCCATTTTTTACCGCCGCCCGCATTCTGCAAGGTTTTGCCGGTGCGTTGATGGTACCAGTTGGCCGCCTGGTAGTTTTGCGCAATACCGCCAAAGCTGACCTGATTAAGGCTATCGCCACCATTACCTGGCCAGGGCTGGCAGCACCGATCCTCGGGCCACCGATCGGCGGCTTCATCACCACCTATGCCTCATGGCACTGGATTTTTATCCTTAACGTGCCCTTGGGTATCATTGCCCTGTTCTTCGCTTGGCGCTTGATCCCGCATGAAGAAGCGCAAAAAGGAGTGCCGTTTGATGGATTGGGTTTTGTACTGACCGGAGTCGCCTGCTTCGGTTTAATGTTTGGGCTGGATCTGATCAACAGCCCACAGCTTTCCTGGTTGGTACCGGCATTGTGCCTAGCGGGCAGTTTGGCGCTGGGGGCGTTGGCGATACGTCACGCCAAGCGTTACGCTTATCCGCTGGTTGATCTGTGGGCCATGCGAATAAAAAGTTACGCCGTCACTATCTGCGGCGGCACGCTGTTCCGCATGGCCATCGGTGCAGTGCCTTTCCTGCTGCCACTACTGTTCCAGATTGGCTTTGGACTGAGCGCTTTTGATGCCGGGCTGCTGGTGCTGGCGGTGTTTGCCGGTAACCTGATGATGAAGCCGTTTACTTCCGCCATCCTTTATCGCTTCCGCTTTCGCACTACGCTAGTAGTCAATGGCCTGCTGAATGCCGCCACCATTTTCGCCTGCGCCTGGCTGACGCCGCAAACGCCAACCTGGCTGATTGTGGCGCTGCTGTTTGTCAGCGGGTTGACGCGTTCAATGCAGTTTACTGCCTTGAATACGCTGGCATTTTCCGAAGTTCCGCAGCCGCGCATGAGCGATGCCAATACTCTGTTCAATATGGCTCAGCAGATGGGGAGCGGCCTTGGGATCGCCATCGGCGCGCTGGCGCTGCGTTTGGCGGAAATGCTGATGCCACGCTCAAGCGGCGGCGTACCGCTCGCCGACTTTCATCTTGCTTTTATGGTTATCGGTGCCATCGCCTTGCTGGCGGTGTTGGATAGCTTTACGTTGGGCGGCGAAGCGGGCAATGCAATCCGTCAGAAAAAATCCCACCCGGCAATCTCTGAAAAATCAATGGCAACCAGAGTAAGGAGTTAAATGATGGAGTATACCCTTCATACTTCAAGTTGCTTGGGTGTTGGCTGCACTCTTTCACCCCGGTCATAGAGCCTTGCCAGTAAGGGTAAATCAACGGCGGTTGGCTCACCGCCTGCAACATACAGTTTATACCCAAATAGTTCGAGTTGCTTGTAGGCGGCAAACGAATGAATCCCTGGGAGCATAGCGAACTCTAACCGCACCGGATCGCCTCTCCGCCGCCGAACGATTGTTGCTCGCCCCCTACCTGCAACAGAAATAAGTCGCATCTGACACCAATCAACGTATTATCGATGATCCGCCCTGCTTTTTCGGGGGCGGTTTTTTGCCGTTTTTGGCCTGAAAAGCGAGGTAATAATAATGAATCACAGTGACCTTTCTCAGTGCCGAGTAAACACCGATCGGTTGTTGATTGCCCCTTTTACCGCAGCAGATGCTGATGATGTTTACCAGGCGATAACCCCGACGCTGACGCGTTTTATGAACTTTGAACCCGAAGAATCCCCAGAGGCTTTTACTCGCGTCTGGGAAAGTTGGCTGCCGTTGATCCGCGAAGGTGAAGAAGCCATCTTCGTTGCCCGTTTGCGCGACAACAAACAATTCGTCGGCATGGGCGGCGTGCACAGCCTGCACACTCCAACCCCGGAACTGGGTATCTGGGTGAAAGAAAACCTGCACGGCCAAGGCTATGGCCGTGAAATCACCTTAGCCATCGCGGCCTGGGCCAGCGAGCGTTATCATCCACAATACTTTATCTACCCGGTTGCCGAGCAGAATACCCCGAGCCGCCATATTGCCGAATCCCTAGGTGGCGTAGCCAAAGGGCGGCGCGAGAATATCAAATATGACTGTGTGGTCTATCACCTGCCGACGATCGTCGGTTAAATTTGCCGGGACGATAGCGCCGCGCTAGAGTGGATGCCGGGTAAAAACAGTTGAGGAACAGTGAGATGATCATTTTTGTTACGGGTGCCACATCCGGGTTTGGCGCAGCCATTGCCCGCAAATTTGTGCGTGAAGGCCATCAGGTGATTGCCGCTGGCCGTCGCATGGAGCGCCTGGAAGAGTTGCAAACTGAATTGGGTGAAGCACTGCACATCGTGCGTCTGGATGTCCGCAATCGCGCCGCGATTCAGCAAGCGATCGAGGAATTACCGGCCGCGCTGCGCCAGATCGACGTTCTGGTCAATAACGCCGGATTAGCGTTGGGCCTGGAGCCCGCGCACAAAGCCAATGCCGATGATTGGGAAACCATGATCGACACCAATACCAAAGGGTTGGTGAACATGACGCGCGCATTGTTGCCCGCCATGGTGGAGCGCAATATCGGGCATGTGATCAACATCGGCTCTACCGCCGCCAACTGGCCTTATGCGGGTGGCAACGTGTATGGCGCAACCAAGTCATTTGTGCGGCAGTTCAGCCTGGGCCAGCGCGCCGATCTTCACGGCACCCATATCCGCGTTACGGATATTGAGCCGGGCATGGTGGGCGGCACCGAGTTCTCTAACGTGCGCTTCAAGGGCGATGACGGCAAGGTCAACAAAACCTAAGACGGAGCCAATGCTTTAACGCCGGAAGATATCGCCGAATCGGTATTCTGGGTGGCAACCTTACCCGCACACGTCAACATCAACACGCTGGAAATGATGCCGGTCTGCCAGTCCTTTGCAGGTTTGAGCATCCACCGCGAGGCGTAATACCAAGTGGCAGGGTAAACGCGCCCTGCCGCCTTTCCGTTATGCCGCACGCCAGCCAGCAACAATGATCAGCATCCCCACCAGTGCTACCCCCGCCCCCAGCCAATCCATTGCCGACAGCTTTACGCCATCCACTACCCGCAGCCACAACAGCGCCGTTGCCACATAGACACCGCCATACGCCGCATACACACGCCCACTGGCGGCCGGATGCAGGGTCAGCAACCAGACAAATAGCATCAGGCTGGCAACCGCAGGTAGTAGCAGCCAGGCGCTAGCGCCTTTTTTCAACCACAGATACGGCAGGAAGCAACCGATGATTTCTGCCAGAGCAGTCATGAAGAACAATAAAGTGGTTTTTAACATCAGTGGCATATTCTCTCTAAAAATTAAACGAATACGGCGGTAGGCTGGTGTAATGCAAGAACACGATGATATATTTAGCCGAATGTTACAACGGGTGCTGCCGAATGACGCAACACTAACTTATAAGGATTAAGCGATGAAATTACTTTCTGTTCAACGGCTGATGTGCGGGATGCTGCCTGTCGCGATGTTGATACTGGTTGGCAGTTGGCAGGCTCCTGCGCTGGCGGCAAGCTGCACCCAAGGCAGTACCTGCGTCACCGTCAACGGCGATAGTACCATGAGCAACGAACAGGCTCGCGAAAGCAAAGAGCAGTGGGATGATACCCGTTCCCTGCGCCGCAAGGTGAACAATCGCGTCGAAAAAGAGTTTGATAAGGTCGAGCGCGCCATTGATGATGAAGATAGTTGCAACAACAGTTACAACGTCAATGCCTATTGGGAATCCACCACCCGTAAGTGCCTGGATCGCCAAACTGGCCGGCCGATTAGACCTTAATCAGCCGATAGCGTTAAGCCGTCTTGCTGAATGCTGTTATCCTGTCAGAGGAAATTCACTCTCACATAAGGATTGAATGATGAAAAAAGCACTCGTACTCTGCACGTTACTGCTGGCTGGCGCGCCATTAGCTGCCCTTGCCGCCTCCTCATGCGAAACCATAAAAGCGGATATCGCGCAGAAGATCGTGAACAACGGCGTACCTGAATCCGGTTTCAAACTGGAGATTGTGCCTAACGATCAGGTGAGTCAGGCCGGTGGGCTGGTGGTTGGCCACTGCGGGTTCGACACGCAGAAAATCGTCTACACTCGCCTGCATAATGGCGACGAGAGCAGTGACGCAGCACAGGCTGGCACCAGCCAGGATGCTAAAGCTGGGCAGTGATTTTTAGGGGCGTGACACTGGTTGCGCCCTGCTATTTATTATTTTTCCTGAATTCATCTAAACCAAGCGATGTTGGAGAAAGGTCATCAATATACATCAAAATAGGTATATTAGTTTTGGTATTTAACTCAGCTAGCCATTTGCAGAAATTTTCAAAAAAAATATCATCCCCCTCAACTTGCTCTAAAAAACCACTACCTTCAGTATGAGAGCACGACAATTTATTTAGCGCGTATATAAATTCCTCTTTATTCTTGCTTATCCAATCAATGGGTAGAGTAATCATAAGATTCATAAGATTTAATTCATCAACATATCTCATAAATGATGGCTTATCTTTTAAAAATTCATAGAGTACATTATTGTTCATAAATTAATAACCTGATTCATCTAATGGGATATGGGCTCCGTTTTTG
>JBAQHZ010000483.1:0-1779 GCA_049288585.1 Chania sp. | reverse complement strand
GAGGATCGTCACCGGCGTATCTGACAGCGCGACCAGTGAAAAACACATCGCCATCCGGTGATCGTTATAAGTGCCGATTTCAGCGAAATGCAGTTTGCTCGGCGGCACAACGTGAATGTAATCCTCACCCTCTTCCACTTCGGCGCCGACTTTGCGCAATTCGGTGGCCATCGCCGCCAGACGATCGGTCTCTTTCACCCGCCAATTGTAGATATTGCGGATAGTGGTCGGCCCTGCGGCAAACAGTGCAGTGGTGGCAATCGTCATCGCCGCATCCGGGATATGGTTCATATCCATATCAATACCCTTCAGTTCACCACGGCTGCACTCGATAAAATCATCGCCCCAGGTGATACGTGCGCCCATTTTTTCCAATACGTCGGCAAATTTGGTATCACCTTGCACGCTTTTTTTACCGATACCGGTTACACGTACTTTGCCGCCCTTAATTGCGGCCGCTGCCAGAAAATAAGAAGCAGATGAAGCATCCCCTTCCACCAAATAATCTCCTGGTGAACGATAGGTTTGCTGGCCACAAATATGGAACACACGATAATTATCGTGCGTCACTTCAACACCGAAGGTTTTCATCAGATGCAGTGTGATATCGATATAGGGTTTGGAGACCAGCTCACCTTTGATATGAATGGCAGTATCCTGTTGTGCCAAGGGTGCCATCATTAGCAATGCGGTCAGGAACTGGCTGGAAACACTGCCATCAACGCTGACATCACCGCCGCAGAAACCACCACGCAGGCGCACTGGCGGGTAGTCGGTCTGCTCAAGGTAATCTATCTGTGCCCCACCTTGGCGCAAAGCATCCACCAAGTGGCCAATCGGCCGCTCTTTCATGCGAGGTTCACCGGTCAAGACTACATCGCCAGCGCCCAAGCACAGCGCTGCTGCCAACGGACGCATAGCCGTACCCGCATTACCGAGAAACAACTCCAGTGGCTGCTTGGCCACCAATGGCCCCGCCCCCCCCTCAACACAACAGGTTGTACGATCGTCAGAAAGTTGATAGCTCACCCCTAACGCCTGCAATGCATTCAACATATAGCGCACGTCATCGCTGTCCAGCAGGTTGGTAAGCCGGGTCGTCCCTTGGGCCAGCGCAGCCAGCAGCAGAGCACGATTAGAAACGCTCTTTGAACCGGGTAAATTGACGGTGCCGTCGATCAAAGCCACCGGTTGTAACGTCAGGGAATCCACCATGTGAATAAAGCTCTCCAGAATCTGATAAACGAAACGGCCCCGGGGATCATGCCGGAGCCGCTTTAAGCCACTGAGTAATATGTTACCTGCTTAGCGCAGGCAACGGCAATCAACCATGGCGACGCTCAAAGTCGACCATAAAATCGGTCAAAGTTTTCACGCCAACCAGCGGCATTGCATTATAGATAGAAGCACGCATACCACCGACCACGCGATGGCCTTTCAACGCTTGCAGGCCAATGGCTTCTGCTTCACTGAGGAACACTTTGTCCAACGCCGGGTCGGCAAGCTGGAACGGCACGTTCATCCACGAACGGTTGGCAAGCGCGACCTGACTACGGTAAAAATCGGATTTATCGATAGTGGCATACAGCAGTTCGGCTTTTGCCTGGTTGCGTTTTTGCATTTCTACCAGGCCACCTTGTTCTTTCAGCCATTTGAAAACCAGACCAGAGAGATACCAAGCAAAGGTTGGCGGCGTATTGAACATCGAACCGTTCTCTGCCAACACGGTGTAATCAAGGATCGAAGGCACTTCGCGGCGTGCTTTACCCAGCAGATCGT
>JBAQHZ010000482.1:0-5328 GCA_049288585.1 Chania sp. | reverse complement strand
GTGTACTTCGGTTGCAACGGCGCGAGATGGATGTTTTTAGAGCATAAAAGCAAAAATCCCGGCCAATTGGCCGGGATTCACTTTACTTAATAGGATAATTGTAGTGCTCCGGTATCCTATAATCCTCTGGTATGCTTGGCCAATCTGAAGCTCTCAATAAAGCATCAGCATCTTCTTTAAATGCATCAAAAAAGCCTGATAAATTCATTGAATACACCCTGATATAAACCAGCGCTGCTTGCATTGCGACTTTGTCGTCATTCAACTTCGCTTGCTCTAAAAATTCTTTAGCATTTCCAAGCAATTCAAGCCCACGATGGAATGAAGCACACTGCTGAGCTTTATAATCGATCAAAAGATTACTTTCATCTATTGGTTCTTTTGATATCACCTTCGATAACTGAAGATAAATATTTTTTAATTCATCAAAATTAATTTCTTTAATCATTTAGGCAATTTCCGTCCTTCAGCAGCAGCAACTTTTGTTTTATCTGGATTAATTGAACCATCCAGATTCAGAACAACTCTAAAATTACCTTTGCTATCAAAAACTTCAAGATGATTCTTATGGCTGGCATCTAGATAGAATTGATCTCCTTTACGGATCTCATCACTAACGTTACTAGAGGCCTTGTAGACTGCTTGCCCTTGATAAATCTTACTGGTTTTCTGTGAGCTATCTTTTGTCAAACTACCAAAACCAGCCTGCTTAAAGAACTCACCCATATTTCCAACAGCACCAGCATTAGGAACATATGGTACTTTTTTACCCGGCAGGATAATGCTCGCCAGTATCCCACCCGTGGCTTCTAGGGCAAGCTGGTTACCCTGAGCAGCTTCTTTCACTTGCCCAGCAACAGCTTCCCAGGTTTCACTCTTTATCAGGGCTTTCAGCGTATCAGCCGCAGCCTGATTTTTACCCGCCAGATCGTTTAGTGCCTGAGTACAGTAACTGTCGCCCATGGCGCATGACGTGAGAGCCATCGCCGTATCAGCACCGTAATCCGCCGTACCTAATAACGTATCGCCGGTATCTGCTGCCACACCAATAATGCTGTTGACGATAGCAGAGAGCGTACCTTCACCCAGTTTATCCCTGACTTGATCTTTCAGGGTGTTCGCTGTCTGCTTAACGGTTTCACGCGCTGCATCACCGCTCAGGGAGTTATTCTCCACCGCGTTCTTACCCGCCTGTGCTCCGGCCAGCGCGTTCGCACTGCTGTCGCCCGTCACACCACCCGCCAAGCCTGCCGCCAAGGTGGACAGCGCACTGATGTTCTGCTTCTGCTCCTCACTCAGCTTGGCGATTTTCTCATCCGTGTCTGCGCCATACAACTGCCCCGCCAGATAACGCGCCGCCAGTTCTCCACCTGCCGCACCCGCTGCACCTGCCGCCGCGCTGTTGCCGCTCATTTCTGCTGCTATCGCGCCCCATACCGCGTGGGCCAGTACGTTGGCGGTATCATTACCTTTGGTGTACGCCTTGATTTGCTCTGCCGCATACGGGCTTAACCCACCCGCAATGGCCGCCGCTATATTCCCGCCAGCTAACCCCTGCAACGCCGCCGTCACGGCCTGTGCCGCTTTCTGCAAGTCACTGCCCGTGCCGTATTTCTGCATCTCCGCTTTGTAGGCATCGGTTTTACGTAGCTCTTCAGCATTGCCTTTCAATTCAGGGTGACGTTTTAGTGCTTCCTCAAGCCCGTTGATATCCCCCTGTGTCCGGACGATATCCATCGCCTGTGCACCGATTTCCCCGATGAGTTGCGCTGCCTTCAGCCGGTTTTGTTCTTTTTCCTTGTCGAATATCGGCGCAATGCTGCCGTTCGCATTCTCGACATCACGACTCAGCTCTGCCACATCCTGTTTCTGCTTAGCCTGGTCACGGATGATAATCGTACCCTCACTGACCGCTGCCTGGCTAGTGCCTTCCGCATGACCACTGTTATTGGCACCGGCCAGCGACAGGTTATTGCTGTTTGACAGCACATTCCCCAGGATGCTGCCACTGGTGCTAAAGCTGCCGCCCTGATGTTCGCTCTTGAACTCCGCCTTGTTCTCAATATCGCTAAAGCCCAGCGTGCCGGTATCGAGCTTGTTCTTGTCGGCCGTCGCCGTTGAGCCAATCACCGCCCCATTGAGCTGGGTATGCTCACCCACCGTAATATCAAAACCACCTTTGCCAGCGTAAATACCCGTCTGCTCCTGCACGCTGTCATAGTTGCTCTGCAACTTGTCACGGCTGGTCGAGAACTGCACGCTGCCACCGGGGCTGCCAATCGGCACCGACACCCCACCCGATACGCTGGTCTGTTTCGCATCGTAACGATCGCTATCCTGCTGGCTGTTGAGCGTCAGGTCACGCCCGACGTCCATCTTCACGCTGTCGCCACTCACCTGCGCACCAGTTAGCGTGGTGTCGCGTCCGCTGGTGATGTTCACTTTACCCCCGCTGTCGAGCGTGGTTTCCGTCCATTGGGTGCCGTTACCTTTCTCCGAACCCTGACTCTTGTTGGCGTTGGCAGAAACCGCCACACCTGCGGTTGATACATCCACCCCCACGCCAAAACCGCTGCTGCTGTTTTTGCCGCTGCTTTGTTGGGTGTTGGCCAAGCCGCTAAGCAGGACATCACGTTCAGCGTTAAGTGTGGTATCTCCACCCGCTTTCAACTGGCTACCCGCAATCACAATATCCCCGCTGTTGGCGCTGTTACCTTTACCGGTAGCAGTGATGGAGAGGTTGTTACCCGCCGTCAGCGTTGAACCGATAGCCGTCGTAGATTGTGAATGGGACTCCGAGCTGGACTTCTGGCTCCCCAATGAGGCACTGACCCCCACGGTATTGGCGAGATTGCCGCCTTTGGCCTGCTCCAATGCCACCGCTTGGCCCGCCTGCACGCCAGACAACGCCGCTTTGGTGCCCTGCAACGCCGCCAGGCGGCTGTCAGTTTCTTTCTGCGCCTGCTGCGCGGTGCTCACTGCAGTATTCACCGCACCGCCTGCCGCACCCGACAACGCCAGCGTCAACCCACTCTGTTTCTGTTCAACGCTGTGGCTCTGGCTACTCTGGTTCTCAACCGCCAGAATATTCACTTCTTTACCCGTCAGGCTGATGTCTTTCCCTGCCAGCAGGTCCGAACCTTTCACCGTCAGCGCATTGCCTGCGTTTAACGTCACGTTACCCTGGGTACTGCCTATCGTACTGCCGGTGTGGCTGATGCTGTTCTCGGTGTCGGTGGTCTTCAGGCTTTGCGTACCGTAGCTGAAACCAATCCCTCCGGTGCCAGAAAGGCCGGATTTCTTACTCTGGCTCGCCGCACTCGACTGATACTGGTTTTCCGCCGTATCCACAGTGATGTTGTTCTTCGCCGTCAGTGAGATATCGTCGGTAGCCACAATACTGCTGCCCTGCACATTGATATCTTTGCCACTTTGCAGGATCACTTCCTGCCCGCTCAGCAGGCTGCCATTGGCCGTGCTGCTGTGCTCTTCACGCTGATAGGCACTCTGTTTGCTGCTCAGGAACCCTTTACTGCTGCTGCTCCCCTGCTGCGTCAGATGCTGTTCATCCTGACTGGCAGTCAGCGAGATATCCCCGGCGGCCTTCAGCCCTATCGTCCCTTTCTCAATTTGCAACGTGCTGCCTTGTAACAGGATATCTCCCTGTTCAGCGATCACCGTTACCCCCTCTTTGGCGCTGAACAGGCTACCGTGAGAAGTATCGCTGGTGATCTCGCTCTGGCGCTGACTTTGGGTTTTGCCCACCTTGTTCTGTTCGCTGTCGATGTCGCTCACCTGCTGGCGGGCTTCTTTAATCGTCACCTGCTGTGCGCTCAGCCCAATACCGCCTGATGCACTTTCCACCTGTGCCCCTTCGGCCACAAAGTTGCCGCCAGACAGGATGGTGACGCCGTTGTCACCGCTTAATCCGCTGGTGTGCAGCGTGTCCGCCTGACGGCTGTTGCTCACCGTCGAGGTACGGCTGTTGGCTTCCAGATGGGTGCTGTTGGTGGTGGTGTCCGCCAGTAACGACACATTGCCCCCCGCCTGAACCTGCGTTTTGCCCCCGGCACTGGCCTGGCTGCCTTGCAGAGTGATGTCCTGGCCCGCTTTCAGGCTAAGGTTGCCCCCCGCCGTCAGGCTGCTGCCCAACGCCTGCTGCCATTCGCCGCTTACCTGCGCCTTCCGCTCCCCAGCTTCTTCCATCCCTTCGCGTTTACGGTTGCCCATTGCGCCGGAGATCACGCTCACGTCTGCCGTGGTGCTGCTGCGCGCGGTGGTGATGTTAATGCTGTTACTGGCACTCAGGCTGAGGTTTTCGCTGGCACTCAGCTTAGCGCCTTGCAGGCTGATATCGCCACCGCTCAGGCTGAGTTCACGCGCACTCATGCTCGCCTGGCGCAAGGCGTCCTGCAGGTTGGTACTCAGGCTGATGCTGTCAGCCTGCACATTGATGGTGTCTGCACGAAGTTCGCCCCCCTGGTGCAGGAACGTGCCGGTATCAATGCTCATGGCTTTGTCGGCAAACAGGTTGCCCGCATTGCTGAGGCTGCCGGTGGACAGTTGCAGGTTGCCCCCGGCAATCACTGCGCCATCCCCCGTCACACGGATCGTACTGTTGGCCAGATAGACTTTCGGTACCCACACGGTCTGCGGCCCCTCGGCCGTCTCTACCGTTTCGCTCACCAGCCAGACGATATCCTGCTGCAAGGCAGCAATCTGTGACGGTGTGAGCGCTACGCCGGGCACCAGATGGAAGTCTTCCGCCGCCTTGATACCGTTATTCATCAAGGCCTGGTATTGCGCCATCGCGTCGTCACCTTTCAGCGACGGCCTGCCGGTCAGCATCAGCAATTGTTCACGTACCACTCGCTGCTCGTAGTAACCATCTCCCAGGCGTTTGTGTACCTGGCTTGGGTCATACCCCACGCGTTGCAACAGATAGTCACTGCTGAGGAAATTGTTTTTGTTGGCAAAACGCGGGTCGGTGACTACCAGGAACGGACTGTTGGCCGCTGCTTGCTGGCGGAACAGGCCATTGTTGGGAATAGTGGTTGCCACGCTGGCCAGATGCTGTTTGTCGGTTAACGCCAGTTCGCTTGGCGTCAGCGGCCTGCTACCTGCGGCCAAACCGGTATCCGCAGCCTGCCAGTCACCCCCCTCAACGTTAACCGCCAGCGGGTTGCGCTCCCATTCCGCACGCTCGGCCGCCGCGGCATTCTGCGCCGCTTCGACCGCGCTGATTTGTGCCTGGTTGACCGTGGTGTTTTCCAGATGCGCACCGCCGATCGTCACGTTACCGTAGCCGCTGATGACGCCGTCAATGGT
>JBAQHZ010000481.1:0-4495 GCA_049288585.1 Chania sp. | reverse complement strand
GAAGACCACAAAAAAGCCTAAAACCACTAACAGATTATCGAACAATAAGAAATATTTACCCAAGCTCCGAGCTTGCGATACCAGAGACATGCTTCACCACGAGCAATTAGAGGAGAAAACTACAACTCATTCATTCTCCGCTCAATATTCCCATTCTGATAGAGGGTGAATAGATAATATTTTTTTATCGTCAATACGTTACGTGCGTGGCAAAACCGGCTAAAAAAACAGACAAAATGGTTGATTGCTTATTTACTGAACGACAGGGGTTTTACCTGTGGGGCAGGCTACGGTTATATTAGACAGGGGCAAGTGCGGTTCTGCGTTGGCTGTTTAACATTAATGGCGCCGGCGGTGAAGGCAATAACGGTAATAATTCAGACGCTCACCCAATCAATACTTCTTATCGAACCGTCCTGACCGCGGGGGAAATGATGTTTGGCTATCGCTCTGCATCACCAAAAGTACGCCTTACCACTGACCGGCTGGTCGTCCGACTCGTTCATGAGCGTGATGCCTATCGCCTGGCTGAATACTATGCTGCCAACCGGGTGTTCCTCAAACCTTGGGAGCCGCTGCGGGATGAAAGCCACTGCTATCCTTCCGGCTGGCAGGCGCGGTTAAGCATGATTACCGAACTGCAAAAGCAGGGCAGCGCCTACTATTTTATTCTGCTGGATCCTGAAGAACATGAAGTGCGCGGCGTGGCCAACTTCAGCAATGTGCTGCGCGGTTCGTTCCACGCCTGTTTTCTGGGGTATTCCCTGGGGGAAAAGTGGCAAGGGCAAGGGCTGATGTATGAAGCGCTGCAATCTGCCATCCGTTATATGCTGCGTCAGCAGCGGATGCACCGCATCATGGCCAACTATATGCCGCATAACCAACGCAGCGGTGCGCTGCTTGCCCGGCTCGGTTTTGAACGCGAAGGCTATGCTAAAGATTATCTGCTGATCGACGGAAAATGGCAGGATCACGTTCTCACCGCATTAACCAATAAAGAATGGCTACCATCGCCACACTGAGGCCATAAATGAAATATGAATTGAGTGCTAAAGAAGCCCGAGTGATTGGTTGCCTGCTGGAAAAACAGGTCACTACGCCCGATCAATATCCTCTTTCCCTGAATGCCATCACCTTGGCCTGCAACCAAAAAACCAACCGCGAGCCGGTTATGGATATGTCGGAAAGTGAAGTTCAGCAGACTCTTGATTTGCTGCTGAGAAAACACTTTTTGCGCACGCTGAGCGGTTTTGGTAACCGGGTGGTGAAATATGAACACCGCTTCTGCAATTCGGAGTTCGGCCAACTGAAACTCTCCCCGGCAGAGTTGGCAGTGATTGCAACGCTATTACTGCGGGGGGCGCAGACGCCAGGC
The DNA here is from genome assembly GCA_049288585.1 of Chania sp. Classification (GTDB taxonomy): domain Bacteria; phylum Pseudomonadota; class Gammaproteobacteria; order Enterobacterales; family Enterobacteriaceae; genus Chania. Next base: position 3,120 of record JBAQHZ010000481.1, on the reverse strand, counting down.
GAACTGCGTACCCGCACCAACCGTATGCACGAATTCAGCGACGTCAGCGAGGTTGAAGATGTCTTACAGCAACTGACCGTGCGTGAGGATGGCCCGTTTGTGGTGCGTTTGCCGCGTGAACCCGGCAAGCGTGAAAGCCGGTTTATGCACTTGTTCAGCGGCCAGATCGAAGAAGCGCCCGCCGAGATTGAACCCGCTACTGGCGCTGAGCTGAGCGAACGGGTGGCTGTTTTGGAAGCTGAAGTGGCCGAACTGAAACAGCAATTGGCACAGTTGCTGGCGCGGGGGCAACATGAGTAAATTACGTATCGGCGTGGTTGGGCTCGGGGGGATCGCGCAAAAAGCCTATTTGCCGATCCTCAGCCATGCGGTGGATTGGCAACTGGTCGGCGGTTTCTCACCGAATCAGCAAAAGGCGCAGCCGGTGTGTGATAGCTATCGTATGGCCTGCTTTTCACGGCTCGATAGCCTGGCACAGCAATGTGACGCGGTGTTTGTACACAGCAGCACCGCCAGCCATTTTGCCGTGGTGACTGAGCTACTTGAACTTGGCGTGCATGTCTATGTGGATAAACCGCTGGCAGAAACGCTGGAACAGGCGGAACAGCTAATCGCACTGGCTGACAAACGTGGCAAAGCTTTGATGGTCGGTTTTAATCGGCGTTTTGCGCCGCTGTATTGCCAACTGAAACAGCAAATGCATCTGCCAGCCTCGATCCGCATGGACAAACACCGTGCGGACAGCGTCGGGCCACAGGATCTGCGTTTTACCCTGCTGGATGATTATCTGCACGTGGTGGATACGGCGCTGTGGTTGAGTGGCGGTACGGGGAATCTACTGAGCGGCAGCCTGCGTGCCAACGAAGCCGGTGCCATGCTTTATGCCGAACATCACTTTGCCTGCGGGGAAACGCTGGTCACCACCAGTATGCACCGCCGTGCCGGTAGCCAGCGCGAAAGCGTGCATGCGGTGAGCGACGGGGCGGTTTATCAGGTGAACGATATGCGCCAGTGGCTGCGTGAGGATCCGCAGGGCGTGGTTGAGCAACCGGCGGCGGGTTGGCAGACCACGCTCGCTCAGCGCGGTTTTACCGGTGCCGTGCAGCACTTTATTCAGTCGGTCAGCAATCAGACTACCCCAGAAACTGCGGGTGAGCAGGCGATCTACGCGCAGCGCCTGATCGAACAAATGCTGCGTGATGTCGAATAACCCCCTGTAACCTATGGCGGTAGCTATTATTTCTGTGGATCCGTAGACTATACCCAACGTACTTGGAGTTGCAGGTAGGCGGCAACTGAGAGAACCCCGATGAGCTTACTTAAGTAAGTGATTCGGGTGAGTGAAGGCAGCCAACCCCCCTGCAGCTTCAAGTAATAAGGGGATATCGCGATTCAACTGACGCCTGCTGTTGCAGGCGTTGATATTTACACATCGTACTCATCAGAAAAACCACATGAATCTACTGAAATCACTGGCAGCCGTTAGCTCGATGACCATGTTCTCGCGGGTGCTGGGCTTTGTGCGTGATGCCATAGTGGCACGCGTTTTTGGGGCTGGGATGGCCACGGATGCCTTCTTTGTGGCGTTCAAGTTGCCGAACCTGCTACGGCGCATTTTCGCCGAAGGGGCATTTTCTCAGGCGTTTGTGCCTATTTTGGCCGAGTACAAAAGCCAGCAGGGGGAAGAGGCGACGCGCACCTTTGTGGCTTATGTGTCCGGCTTGCTGACGCTGGTGTTGGCGGTGGTGACGGTGCTTGGGATGTTGGCCGCGCCGTGGGTGATCTACATCACTGCGCCGGGCTTTACCGATACGCCGGATAAGTTCGCTTTGACCTCAGCGCTGCTGCGTATTACGTTCCCCTATATTCTGTTGATCTCGTTGGCTTCGCTGGTGGGTGCGATCCTCAACACCTGGAACCGTTTCTCTATTCCAGCCTTTGCGCCGACGCTGCTGAACGTCAGCATGATCGGTTTTGCGCTGTTTGCCGCACCTTATTTCCATCCGCCAGTGCTGGCATTGGCCTGGGCGGTGGTGGTCGGCGGCGTGCTGCAACTGGGTTATCAGTTACCACACCTTAAAAAGATCGGCATGCTGGTGCTGCCGCGCCTGAAGCTGGGTGACGCAGGGGTTTGGCGAGTCATGCGCCAGATGGGCCCGGCGATCCTCGGGGTGTCGGTCAGCCAGATCTCGCTGATTATCAATACCATTTTTGCCTCATTCCTGGTGTCTGGCTCGGTGTCATGGATGTATTATGCCGATCGTCTGATGGAGTTTCCTTCCGGTGTGCTGGGCGTGGCGTTGGGAACCATCCTGCTGCCTTCACTGGCGAAAAGCTTCTCCAGCGGTAATCAGGATGAATACAACCGCCTGATGGATTGGGGCCTGCGTCTTTGTTTTGTTTTGGCGCTGCCGAGTGCGATTGCGCTTGGGATTTTGGCCAAGCCATTGACCGTTTCTCTGTTCCAGTACGGTAAATTCACCGCCTTCGACGCAGCGATGACGCAACGGGCGTTGGTAGCCTATTCCGTTGGCCTGATGGGGTTGATCGTGGTGAAAGTGTTGGCACCGGGTTTCTACTCCCGCCAGGACATCAAAACCCCGGTCAAGATTGCCATCATTACTCTGATTATGACGCAGGTGATGAACCTGATGTTTATTGGGCCGCTGAAGCACGCCGGGCTTTCACTGTCGATCGGCCTGGGTGCCTGCCTGAACGCCTCGCTGCTGTATTGGCAACTGCGCAAGCAGAAAATCTTCCAGCCGCAGCCGGGTTGGGCGATGTTCCTGATCAAGCTGGTGGTAGCGGTGCTGGCGATGTCCGTGGTGTTGCTGGGGATTATGTGGCTGATGCCCGCCTGGGATCAGGGCAATATGTTGGCTCGGTTGCTGCGGTTGGCAGTGGTGGTAATGGCAGGCGTAGTAACCTATTTTGCGGTGCTGGGGGTACTGGGTTTCCGGCCGCGAGATTTTGTCCGCCGGGTGGCGTAATTCTCCCTCTCGGGTCGTAAATAAAAAAGGTCGCTAACGAAAAGCGACCTTTTTTGCATTCTGCATCTGGCTTACATGCGTTCGACGGTTTCGATGCCTAGGGTTTCCAGGCCGGTTTTCAGTGTTTTGG
>JBAQHZ010000480.1:0-20152 GCA_049288585.1 Chania sp. | reverse complement strand
GATTGTGGATTGGGGCTATAGCTCAGCTGGGAGAGCGCTTGCATGGCATGCAAGAGGTCGACGGTTCGATCCCGTCTAGCTCCACCAACCTTTTATTATTAAAAAGGTTGATGATAGACACCGTAACGCCGGTCAATGCGTACCACTTTTGTGGGGCTATAGCTCAGCTGGGAGAGCGCTTGCATGGCATGCAAGAGGTCGACGGTTCGATCCCGTCTAGCTCCACCACCATTTAAAAAGCCGACCTTTTGGGTCGGCTTTTTGCTTTCTAGTGTTTGCTTCTCTGATCAATCATTGTTATCGGTTTTTTTATAGACTATATTTAGTCTGATGAACGGTGCTCATTGATTAAAGGAAATGCCATGAAAACTGAGACTATCAGCTATTTAAAGCAGAATGCGGCCAAACTCGATCTATCTGAACCTTTGATCGTGACGCAAAACGGTCTTCCTGCTTATGTCATCGAATCCTATGAAGATCACATGCGTAGAGATGAAAGTATCGCTCTGCTCAAGCTGATGACGTTATCAGAAAAAGATATCGAGTTAGGGCGGACCTTCTCGCGTGAACAGATTCTGGATTCACTCTGATGGTTGCAAGTGCGTCGGTTTTTATTTATTCAGAGACGGCGAAAATGACGATGCAAACTATCGGGTATTTTCTACGCTCGCATCAGATCGAACCCAGGCCTGTTATTGGAAAAATACTGGATGAGTTTGAAGAGAAAACAGGCGTTTTTCCACAAGGAAGCCCAATTTGTGCTGAGCTTCTGACATTGGGGTGCGCTAAGTATCGGGAATGCAATACAACTGATGGATATCGCGTGCTCTATAGCATTAACGATAAGGAAAAGGTGATTTACGTGCATGCCGCATTGTCCCAACGGCAGAATATTGCCAGCCTGCTCTTTAATCGGATCCTGGAATGGCAACGATAATTTCGGGTAGTAATAAATGCAAAACGCCCGATGAGGTTCACCGGGCGTTTTAAGGTTGATAACCCGTTGTTACACCATCAACCCAACACCAGCCCGGCGATGGAAGCAGACAGAATGCTGACCAGAGTAGAGCCGTAAACCAGTTTCAGGCCAAAGCGCGACACCACGTTGCCCTGATGTTCGTTCAACCCCTTGATTGCCCCAGCGACGATACCGATGGAAGAGAAATTGGCGAAAGACACCAGGAACACGGACAGAATACCCATGCTGCGTGGTGACAGCTCGCCAGACATTTTTTGCAGTTCCATCATGGCCACAAATTCGTTAGAAACCAGCTTGGTTGCCATGATACTGCCCACTTGTAAGGCTTCGTGTTGCGGGATCCCCATAATCCAGGCGAATGGATAGAAGAAGTAACCGAGAATCTCCTGGAAGCTCAGGCCAAAGATGGCGCTGAACAGGCCGTTAAGTGCGGCGATCAAGGCAATAAAACCAATCAACATGGCCGCAACAATAATAGCCACTTTGAAACCTGCCAGAATGTATTCACCCAGCATTTCAAAGAAGCTCTGGCCTTCGTGCAGGTTGCCCAGATGCAGTTCTTCTTCATTGCTGGTGTCATAAGGGTTGACCAAGGAAAGCACGATAAAGGTGCTGAACATGTTCAGTACCAATGCGGCCACCACATATTTCGCATCCAACATGGTCATGTAAGCGCCAACTATCGACATGGAAACCGTCGACATGGCGGTAGCCGCCATTGTGTACATGCGTTTTTCCGACATCTTGCCCAGAATATCTTTATAGGCGATGAAGTTTTCAGACTGGCCGAGGATCAGCGAACTGACGGCGTTGAAAGACTCCAGCTTACCCATACCGTTCACTTTCGACAGCACGGTACCGATAATACGGATGATAAACGGCAGCACTTTAATGTATTGCAGAATACCGATCAGCGCAGAGATAAACACGATTGGGCACAATACTTTCAGGAAGAAGAACGCTAAACCTTTGTCACCCATACCGCCGAACACAAAATCAGTCCCTTGACCTGCAAACCCGAGCAGCTTGTCAAACAGCGCTGCGAATCCTTTTACAAAGCCCAAACCGGCTTCCGAATGCAGGAAAAAGTAAGCCAGCAATACTTCAATAACCAATAGTTGAATAACATAGCGAATGCGGATGCTTTTACGATCGCGACACACTAACAGTGCCAGGATCGCAACCACCACCAACGCTAACGCAAAGTGCGCAATAGGGGACATGTGTGCTCCAAATTTGAGGCAGGCTGAATTTCGTTTGTCATTTTATGTAACGTCACATTTAAAAACGAGATATCTATTACAAATGTGGAAAATCATCGCAACGAAAATTCCAAGTAATTTCGGCAAAGTAGCAAAGTTGAGAATGTTAATAAATCTGCGCGTTTGTAGCATTTTTGTGCTAATTTGGCTATTAAGCATTTTCCGCTCAAATGCCATGATGCCGAGTAAAAAGAGACGGCAAGATTTGATGCGATCTGTTCGATAAAACCTTCGTCATCCGCTATCGCTGAAATAAGTATTACTGTCACAAATGCACTTGATAATCATTATCATTTAAGTAAGATAAAGGTAGGCGTAAAATTAGTAAGGGTTTCACGATATGCTGAACAGTCGCGTGGTTGACAATACCTCCAGCCGCCCATCCAGAAAGATCAAACTTTCTCTGATGGGCCCGGCGTTTATTGCGGCCATCGGCTATATCGATCCCGGCAACTTTGCTACCAATATCCAATCCGGTGCCTCTTTCGGCTATACCTTATTGTGGGTGGTGGTCTGGGCCAATATCATGGCGATGTTAATCCAACTGCTTTCTGCCAAGCTGGGCATCGCGACGGGTAAAAACCTCGCTGAACATATCCGCGATCGCTTCCCGCGCCCGGTAGTCTGGGCGTATTGGGTGCAGGCAGAGATTATCGCTATGGCAACCGATCTGGCCGAGTTTGTTGGTGCGGCGATCGGCTTCAAATTGCTGCTGGGGGTTACGCTGCTGGAAGGCGCGATCCTCACCGGTATAGCTACTTTTCTCATTTTGATGCTGCAAAAACGCGGGCAAAAGCCACTGGAATTGGTGATCGGTGGTTTACTGCTGTTTGTGGCGGCAGCCTACATTGTTGAACTGGTGTTTTCGCAGCCGCAACTGAGTGGGTTGTTGAGAGGGATGGCGATCCCAGATTTGCCAAACGGTGATGCGGTCTTTCTGGCTGCCGGTGTGCTGGGGGCAACCATCATGCCGCACGTGATTTACCTGCACTCCTCGCTGACTCAAACCGCAGGTGAGCATTCGCGAGCCGAACGTTATGCCTCAACCAAAATCGACGTGGCGATCGCCATGACCATTGCCGGGTTTGTCAATCTGGCGATGATGGCGACCGCCGCCGCGGCATTCCACTTCAATGGTCATAGCGGTATTGCCGATCTCGATCAGGCCTATCTGACACTGCAACCTTTGCTGGGTAATGCCGCGGCAACCATCTTCGGCCTGAGCCTGGTGGCTGCCGGTTTGTCTTCAACGGTGGTGGGCACGCTGGCGGGCCAAGTGGTGATGCAGGGTTTTGTGCGTTTTTACATCCCGCTGTGGGTACGCCGGGTTGTCACCATGCTGCCGTCATTCATCGTGATTATGCTGGGGATGGATGCCACGCGCATTCTGGTGCTGAGCCAGGTATTGCTCAGTTTTGGGATTGCTCTGGCGCTGGTTCCGCTGCTGGTGTTTACCGGTAACCGCACACTGATGGGTGATATGGTTAATAGCCGCACGATTCAGAATACTGGCAAATTGATTGTGCTGGTGGTGGTCAGCTTAAACGGCTATTTATTGATTAGCAGCGTCATTTAACCCCCAAAAGATAAAAACCGGCATCAGGTGTAATACCGGTTTTTGTAAGCGATTACATCAAAATGCTGTCGATCTCGGCGATTTCCTCAGCGGTAAATACGCGGTTGGCCAGCATACCCACCGCATCTTCCAGCTGGCTGGTTTTACTGGCACCAATCAATACGGAAGTGACACGATCGTTGCGCAGTACCCAAGCCAGTGCCATTTGTGACAGTTTCTGCCCGCGCCGCTCTGCCAGCGTGTTCAAGCGGCGAACTTTCTGCAGTTTCTCTTCGGTAAGCTGTTCGGGCTTCAGGAACCGGCTACTGCTGGCTGCACGCGAATCCTGCGGAATACCGTGCAGGTAACGATCGGTCAGCACGCCTCCAGCCAGCGGTGAAAAGGCGATAGAACCCACGCCATACTCTTCCAGCGTATCCAGCAGTTCGGGCTCTACCCAACGTTCAAACATTGAGTATTTCGGTTGGTGAATCACGCACGGCGTGCCGAGTTGTTGCAGAATGGTAAACGCCCGCCGCGCCAGATCGGCCGGGTAGTTCGACAGCCCGACATACAGCGCTTTACCCTGACGCACCAGCAAATCCAGCGCGGCCATGGTTTCTTCCAGCGGCGTCTCTGGATCGGGGCGGTGGTGATAGAAGATATCCACGTAATCGAGTTCCATCCGCTTCAAGCTTTGGTTCAGGCTGGCGACCAGATACTTTTTCGATCCCCAATCACCGTAAGGGCCTTGCCACATAGTGTAACCGGCCTTGGAAGAGATAATCAGCTCATCGCGATAAGGCTTGAGATCGTTATGCAGAATACGGCCGAAATTCTCTTCGGCAGATCCCGGCGGCGGGCCGTAGTTATTGGCCAGATCAAAATGGCTAATGCCGAGGTCGAAGGCGTGGCACGCCAGGCTGCGCGCATTGTCATACAGCGTGCTATCACCAAAGTTGTGCCATAGGCCAAGTGAAACGGCGGGGAGTTTTAACCCGCTGCGGCCACAGCGGCGGTATTCCATATTCTGGTAGCGCGCAGAGTCAGCTTGATAAACCATACAGATCCTCATCGGCAAAAGTGAAAACGAGTTTCAATGTATGCGTTTCCATGCAAACAGTCAGCGCGTCCGATCACGCAAATTAATCCCTATGCCAATCTGGGGGCCTGTGCACCGATGTAAAGCCAGGTTGCCAGTGGCCTTTTAGCGCTAAAGTTCGAAATTTGCGCAACATCTCTAATACTTAAAATTAACATTCCCACCTTCTCGCAGGTGATGACCATGAGCAAAAACTATACGGTGGCTGATTACCTCCTCGATCGTTTAGCACAGATTGGTATCCGGCATTTCTTCGGTGTGCCAGGGGATTACAACCTGCAATTTCTCGATCATGTTATCGATCACCCGCAGATCACCTGGGTGGGGTGCGCCAACGAATTGAATGCCGCCTATGCTGCCGATGGTTATGCCCGTTGCAAACCGGCGGCGGCGTTGCTGACCACCTTTGGCGTGGGCGAACTGAGTGCGATCAACGGTATCGCTGGCAGCTACGCCGAATATTTGCCGGTGATCCATGTGGTGGGCTCTCCGGCTCTGCGTGCGCAGAGCGCTGGGGATCTGCTGCATCATTCGCTGGGGGATGGCGATTTCGGCCATTTTGCCCGTATGGCTAAAGAGGTGACCGTCGCACAGGCCAACCTGACCGCCAGCAATGCCGAAGCGGAAATCGATCGTCTGTTGACCACTGCGCTATTTGAACGTCGCCCGGTGTACCTGCTATTGCCGAGCGATGTAGCCGAAGCGCCGCTGACTTCGCGCCCGGCCCCGCTGATGCTGCGCCAGCCCAATCTTTCTGATGCTTCGTTGCAGGCATTTATCACCGCTGCGCAGGAAAAACTACAGGCGGCACAGCGGGTTTCCCTGCTGGCGGATTTCCTTGCCGAGCGCTTCGGGGCAGAAACGGTGCTGGAACAGTGGATGAATGAGGTGAATATTCCCCATTCAACCTTGCTGTTAGGCAAGAGCGTGCTGGATGAAACCCATGCCTGCTTTACTGGCACCTATGCCGGGGCCGCCAGCGATCCACAGGTGAAACAGTTAATTGAAGGTGCTGACGTGGTGATTAACGTTGGCGTACGGTTTACCGATACCATCACGGCAGGGTTTAGCCACAATTTGCCCAATGAGAAATGTATCGATATCCAACCCTTTGAAGCGCGGGTGGGGCAGCAGGTGTTCAGTCAGATCCCGATGCGCGACGCGGTCAAAGCCCTCCATCAATTAACGCTGTCGTTAGCCAAGCAGTGGCAACTGCCCGCCATCAAACGCCCTTTATTGCCGGATCCGAACGGCAGTGGTTTGGATCAACACGGCTTTTGGCAGCAAATGCAGAACTTCCTGCAACCGGGGGATATCCTGATTGCCGATCAAGGGACTTCATGCTTTGGTGCTGCGTCGCTGAATCTGCCGCGAGGCTGCCGGTTTATCGTTCAATCTCTGTGGGGATCGATCGGTTTTACGTTGCCAGCGGCGTTTGGCGTGCAAACCGCCGAGCCGGATCGCCGTGTGCTGTTGCTGATTGGTGATGGTGCAGCCCAACTGACGATTCAGGAGCTGGGATCGATGCTGCGCGATGGCCAAAAGCCGGTAGTCTTTCTGCTCAATAACAATGGCTATACCGTGGAGCGAGCCATTCATGGCCCGGAACAGCGCTACAACGACATTGCCCAGTGGGATTGGACGCTGTTACCGCAGGCGCTGTCGCTGGGGCATCAGGTGAAATGCCTGCACGTGAGTGAGCCTGAACAACTGCGTCAGGCACTGGGTGAAGTGAATGGCCGTGAACAACTGGTGTTTATTGAAGTGATGCTGCCGAAGATGGATATTCCCGAATTGCTGGATACCATTTCTCGTGCCATTCAATCGCGCAACGCCGCGGCCTGATCTGCGGCATTTTCCAACAGGCGATCCAACAACCAAAACCCCGCCGGCCCCGGCGGGGTAAGTTTTGACCACACCGCATCCACCGAAATCAACTTGGGCCAGCCGCGTATTTTCAATTCTGTCAGACGTTCTTGCCCATACTGTTTGACCAGCCAGTGCGGCAGTATCGCCCAGCCAAACCCCTGTTCCGCCATTTCCAACAGCATCAGATAGCTGGGGGCCGACCAGACCGGCCCTTGCGGTTTGGTGGCATCGCTGCCGGTATAGGTATTGAGATAGAGTTGACGGCTGCTGGCCAGATGCGCCTGCGTAAGCGTTGGGATGTGCGCCAGCGGGTGTTCATAGGCGACAAACAGCCCCATTTCAGTTTGTTCCGGTAGCCTGGCGACGGCGATATCGGGCGGATAACTGGGTTGCACCGCCAGCATGCCCAGATGTGCGCGGCCAATCTGCAACAGATCCAGCACGTCAGCGTCTTCGGCGATCATGCATTCCAGCTCAATATCCTGATAGCGCTGCTCGAAGTGTTTCAGCAGGTTATCGTGATGATTAGGCTGATAGGTATCGGAGAAGACGATGGTTAAACGCGGTTCAACCCGATCGCCCAATCGGATGCTCAGTGCCTCAAGGCGCTCGCTGGCGCTCAGGATCTCCTGCACGTGGCCAAGCACTTTGCGGCCCGCAGGGGTAAGCACCGGTTGGCGCGCCTCGCGGTTGAACAGCGTCAGCCCAAGATCCGCTTCCAGATTGGCGATCGCGGTGCTGATGGTGGACTGGCTTTTACGCAGCTTGCGCGCGGCGGCAGAAAACGATCCCAACGCGGCTGCTTCAACAAACGCCTGCAAGGCTTCGGGAGAATAACGCATAATGTATCTACTTTATCGATGGAACCTATTTTTAATCTACGCAAATAAACGATGATAATCACCCAGCTTTTCCAAAAACAGTCAGAAAGCAGGTGAGTATGCAGTTGCAAAATAAGTCGTTGGTTGAACGTATCGTCCATGCCGTAGGGTTCGAGGCTATAGCGATCCTGCTCAGCGCGCCGATAGGGGCGTGGTTGCTTGATCGCCCAATACTACAGATGGGCACCTTGGCGATCATACTGTCAACCGTCGCCATGTTGTGGAACATGGCTTATAACACGCTGTTTGATCGGTTTTGGCCGGTGAGCCGCGTGGTGCGTAACCTGAAGGTGCGTATTTTTCATACCCTGGGCTTTGAGGGCGGGTTTATCGTGATTGGTTTGCCGCTGGTTGCGTTGGTAATGAATATGCCACTGGCCCAAGCCTTTATGCTGGAGATCGGTTTCTTCCTGTTCTTCCTGCCCTATACCCTGTGTTACAACTGGGCATACGATACCCTGCGTCAGCGCTGGTTTGAGCCGCGTTTGGCGAGCTGTTCGCGGGCAAAATAACAAGGAGACCATGATGAAAGTGCTGGGCTTACTGGGCGGTATGAGCTGGGAATCCACCATACCCTATTACCGGATGATCAACGAACAGGTGAAGGCGCAACTCGGCGGCCTGCATTCAGCCAAAATTGTGCTCTATAGCGTCGATTTTCAAGAGATTGAACGCTTACAGCATCAGGGCGACTGGGAGGGAGCTGGCCGCCTGCTGGCGGGTGCTGCCGCGTCGTTGCGTGCTGCGGGTGCCGAAGCGATCGTGATTTGCACTAACACTATGCACAAGGTGGCCGATGCGGTGGAACAGGCCAGCGGTTTGCCGTTGATCCACATTGCCGACGCCACGGCCTTGCAGGTGCGCCAGCAAAATATCCACCGCGTTGGGCTACTGGGCACGCGTTTTACCATGGAGCAGGATTTTTACCGTGGGCGTTTGCAGGATAAGTTTGATATTGACGTGGTAACGCCAACGGAGGCCGATCGCCAGATCGTGCATCGCATCATTTATGAAGAGCTGTGCCTGGGGAAAATCTGCGATGCCTCCCGCGATGAGTATCGCCGGATTATCAGTAACCTCGAGCAACAGGGGGCGCAGGGCATTATTTTTGGCTGCACTGAAATCAGTTTGTTGGTGGGCGCGCAGGATGCTGCCGTGCCGGTGTTCGACACCACTGCCATCCATGCGCGCGCAGCAGCGGAATATGCGCTTGCTTAATGCGGAATCGGCGCAGGCTGAAACGATTTTTGTGATCCAGATCGCTATTGAACAGTGGGTAACAGAATGGCGATTGTTGTTTCGGCGTAGTGATTTTACAGTGTAGCCAGTTTCTTATTGCTCATTTTACGGAGAAAACACTGATGACCTATGCCCTCGTAGGTGACGTTGGCGGCACTAACGCACGTCTGGCGCTCTGCACGGTTGAGACGGGTGAGATCACCCAAGCGAAAACCTATTCAGGTCTGGAGTTTGACAGCCTGGAAGCGGTGATTCGCCAATACCTGGCCGACCATAAGCTGGAGGTTCAGGATGCCTGCATCGCCATTGCCTGCCCGGTGACGGAAGACTGGGTAGCGATGACCAATCATACCTGGGCTTTTTCCATCAAAGAGATGAAGGCCAATCTGGGGTTCAACCACCTGGAAGTGATTAACGATTTTACCGCCGTATCCATGGCCATTCCGATGCTGTCCGACGCCGATGTGTTGCAGTTTGGCGGCGGCAAAGCGCAAAAAGATAAGCCGATCGCGGTTTATGGCGCCGGTACTGGCCTGGGCGTAGCGCATCTGGTGCACGTTAACCGCCGTTGGGTGAGCCTGCCGGGGGAAGGGGGCCACGTGGACTTTGCGCCAAACAGCGAAGAAGAGGACATCATTCTGGAAGTGTTGCGTGCCGAAGTGGGGCACGTTTCCGCCGAGCGCGTGCTGTCTGGCCCTGGGTTAGTGAACCTGTATCGCGCCATTGTGAAAGCGGATCGCCGCTTGCCAGAGAAATTAGCGCCTAAAGATATTACCGAGCGTGCGTTAGCGGATAGCTGTACCGACTGCCGCCGCGCACTTTCGCTGTTCTGCGTGATCATGGGGCGTTTTGGCGGCAATCTGGCGTTGAATCTGGGCACCTTCGGTGGCGTGTATATTGCCGGGGGCATCGTGCCGCGCTTTATGGAGTTCTTTAAAGCTTCCGGGTTCCGCGCAGCCTTTGAAGACAAGGGCCGTTTCAAAGACTACGTGCATCCAATCCCGGTGTTTATGATTACTCATGCCCAACCGGGCCTGCTGGGGGCTGGAGCCCACTTGCGTCAGACGATGGGGATGCACCTGTAAGTTACCTCATGCCGTGGCCTGCGATGAGGATTCGCGGTTTGTACTGAGATGGGCTTTTGCATGGGCTACCGAATTGGCTTGTTGAATTATCAGTATATATCAATCGATTATATCTGTTTAAGACTCTTTCTAAATGTGTGGGAATTGTGAAGGATGTGTCTGAACAGCGTAATTGGGTAATTATCCTATAGAGTGGCAACCGGTGTGGCTCTACTGTTACCGGAGAAAAGACCGGTTCCGCTCTGGGGGAGTTACCAAATGAAGAAAGTACTGTTGTTGCTGGCAGCGTTATTGCCACTGTCATTACCGGCAGTGAGCTATGCGGATATTTCCATCGGCGTGAACGTTCCCGGCCTGTCATTGCAACTCGGCGATCGTGATAATCGTGGTTACTATTGGGACGGTGGCCGCTGGCGTGAACCGCGCGAGTGGCATAAACATTATCGTCCACGGGATTATTATTATGGCCCACCACGGGTCATGTATTACGGCCCTCCACCGCGTGAATGGCGCGATCGTCCGCGTCATTACCGTATGCCACCGCCACCACCGCCTGGCTATTATCGCCCTGGCCCTCCTGGGCAACGTTGGTAATCTCTACGCAGGCGCCACAGTAATCACTGTGGCGCCTGCGTATTCGCGTGGGAATTATTTAATGCCGAGCTGCGCTTTGCCGAGCGGCGTCAACAGATCGACGGTTGCGCGGCCGGTGAAATCCACTTCAAAATTATCCGGGGCGAAATCTGGCGGCGTTTTGCCCGACAGGAAGCTCGGTAACTGGCGTTGCAGATAGGCATCATTTTTGTCGCAACCCGGTGCGGCGGCAATGTACATCACGTTACTGTCAAATTCACCGTTGTGCTCATTTTCTACCGCGTGGACTACATCGCAGTGCCAGAATACCGTATCCCCCGGCTCCAGATCGGGAATAGGGGAAATCCCTTGCAGCAAAAGAGGATGCCATTTCTCTGAGATCGACAGCGCCCGGCCAGGAGCTGCATCGCATAAATCGTCATCAGCCACATCGTCCTGCAACGCGCGCAGTAACACATAGGCCATGGCATTGGCAATCGGCACCAGATTCAGCGTGCCCGCGTTGGTACGCTGCGGCGTCAGCGCCGTCCACCCTTGGAAAGTACGGAACATTGAGCAGACTGCCGGTGACGCGATCTCGCGCACTTCGGTACGGCCGTCGGCGGCAAAGGGATCATAGCGCTGCCAGTCACCAGAAAAAACGTGGCGGTAAACGTAGCGGAAGTTCTCATCCAGCCAGCGTTCGATGGTACCGCTGTCCACGTGTGGCGACAGGCCCAGAGAAGAGGAGTTCGGCGGGCGGCGGCGGGTGCGATCGGCGTAGGTGGTCACCCGCGTCGGGTCAAAATGCTGTTTGCCATTGCTCTCGGTTTCCCACAGGCTGTTCAGAAACACCTGTACCGCGTGCATGCGTTGATTCTGCCTTGCTTCTACCTGCGGTTGCGACCAGTAAATGCCATAGATCTGCGGCTTGCTGGCGGCCAGTTTGCCGAAATAGTTATCTTCGGCGGCATTCTTCAGGCGTTCAACGAAGTTATTGCGATCAAGATAGTTACCGATCTCCTGATTCCAGGCTTCGGCTTTACTGCGTGGGAATACGCCGCGAATGGCACATGCGCCGCGTTGTTTGATCAGCGCTTTTTGCTGTTCGCTGACGCGTTGCTGCAAAATATCCTCTGCGTCGATCTGCGGTACCGGATTCTGCCCCGCAGCCAGTTCTTGCCGGATGCACTCAACCTGCTGGCGGATATTGTCTTCCAAAGCCAGAAACACCTCACGGTAGTTTGGCAGCGCCTGGCGCAGTTGTTGTTTGACGGCTTTAATGGCGGCAGGAATATCTTCGATAAATAATGAAGCCATAGTGTTCTCCTTGTGCCACCTGCGGGCGGCGATAGATCGTTGTAGGATACCGGTAGCAGCGTTGCTGTTTTGTTGTAGTGACGTAAATGATTATCTGGATTTAATAGAGGAAAATAAAGAGATATCTTTCATTCGTAACATCCTCTTTTTCGTTTATCGGAGAAATAGTGAATGAAATTGGAAACATCGCGCTTAATCCTGCAATCGATCACGGCGGATGATTGGCCATTGTTCCGGCGTTTGTATCAGGAACCCCAGGTGATTCGGTATATCGCCGATCCCATGGCGGAAAGTGAGATCCGCGCACGTTTTGAAATGCGCTTACCCGCATGGGATAAACACAGCGAACGCTGGCTATGCTTGGTGATCCGTGAGAAAGCGAGTGGCAAAGCGCTGGGGATCACCGGTTTTCGCCCGGAGTGGTTGCCTTTTCAACAGGCAGAAGTGGGTTTTGGCAGCCTGCCGGAAGGGCAGGGAAAAGGGTATGGCAAAGAATCATTGCTGGCAGTGTTGGATTTTGCCTTCAGCGCCTGTGGTTTTCATAAAATAAATGCCACGGTGACCGAAGGGAATATCGCCTCGCGTCGTCTGCTGGAAAGCTGTGGTTTCAGGCTGGAAGGCACGCTGCGGGATAACTATCGCCTGGCAGGGCAGTGGTGTAATGACTGGCAACTGGGGTTGTTGGCGGCGGAGTTTGCAGCGCTGAGTCGGTAAAAAAATTGTTATCTGGGGGCTCGACAGCCTGCCAGTGCTGCGTTATGTTCGATATCCGGCCACAAAGTGGTCAGCGTCGCTCGGACGGTCCGGGCGCTAACGTCTCTTCGAGGAATCTATGGCTGATAACAGTCCGCGCCGTTTTACGCGCATCGAACGTCTTCCCCCTTACGTTTTTAATATCACTTCTGAGCTGAAGATGGCTGCCCGCCGTCGCGGTGAGGATATTATCGATTTCAGCATGGGCAACCCCGATGGCCCAACGCCGCCGCACATTGTGGAAAAACTCTGCACCGTGGCGCAGCGTGACGATACGCATGGTTACTCCACCTCGCGCGGTATTCCGCGTCTGCGCCGTGCGATCTCCAACTGGTATCAGGAACGCTATCAGGTGGATATTGACCCGGAAAGCGAAGCCATTGTCACTATCGGTTCGAAAGAAGGGCTGGCGCACCTGATGCTGGCGACGCTCGATCATGGCGATACCGTGCTGGTGCCGAACCCAAGCTATCCGATTCACATTTACGGCGCGGTGATTGCCGGTGCGCAGGTGCGTTCAGTGCCGCTGGTGGATGGCAGCGATTTCTTTGGTGAACTGGAACGCGCTATCCGTGAAACCATTCCGCGGCCAAAAATGATGATCCTCGGCTTCCCATCCAACCCTACCGCGCAGTGCGTGGAGCTGGATTTCTTCGAGCGGGTGGTGGCACTGGCAAAACAGTACGATGTTCTGGTGATCCACGATCTGGCCTATGCCGACATCGTGTATGACGGCTGGAAAGCGCCATCGATCATGCAGGTGCCGGGGGCGAAAGACATCGCGGTCGAGTTCTTTACCCTGTCGAAGAGTTACAATATGGCGGGCTGGCGCATCGGTTTTATGGTGGGTAACCCTGAACTGGTCAACGCGCTGGCCCGCATCAAAAGTTACCACGACTACGGCACCTTCACCCCGTTGCAGGTGGCGGCCATTGCAGCGTTGGAAGGCGATCAGCAGTGTGTTCGCGACATTGCCGAGCAGTATCGCCAGCGCCGTAATGTGCTGGTGAAAGGGCTGCATGAAGCGGGCTGGATGGTAGAGAACCCTAAGGCATCGATGTACGTCTGGGCAAAAATTCCAGAAGCCTATGCGCATTTAGGCTCGCTGGAGTTCGCCAAGCGCCTGTTAGCTGAAGCTAAAGTGTGCGTGTCGCCAGGAATCGGTTTTGGCGATTATGGTGATACTCATGTGCGTTTTGCACTGATTGAGAATCAGGATCGTATTCGTCAGGCGGTGCGTGGCATCAAAGCGATGTTCCGTGCCGATGGTCTGATGGCCCCGCCGAAAACCAAGTAATCGTTATAAACCGGGGAAATCCCCGGTTTTTTCGGTTATTAAGGTTTTCTTCATCATTTCCCGACTATGTTTAGCCTGTACCATTTACCTATTGGGAGAAGTTATGGGCGCGCGCTTTGCTAAATCACAAATTATTCTGCACTGGTTGACGTTGTTGATGGTTATTCTGACTTACAGCGCCATGTTACTGAAAGATTCAGTCCCTGATGACTACATCGATCTGGTTAAAAATTTGCACTTCAATTTTGGCCTGTCGGTTTTTGTACTGATGTTTTTCCGGCTCTGTTTGCGCCAGCGTCATGCTACGCCACCGATTACACCAGCGTTAGAAGTATGGCAGGCATTTGGGTCGAAGGTTTTCCACTGGCTGCTGTATCTGCTGTTTTTATCCTTGCCGATCCTGGGTATGCTGACGTTGGCCTATGGTGGAAAAGAGTGGATGCTGCTGGGCTGGCAGGTGCCGCAGTGGATAACGCCAGATCCTGGGATGCGCAGCCTGGTGAAAGATATTCACGAAACCTTGGCTAATACCGGTTATTTCATTATTGGTGCCCATGCGCTGGCGGCGCTCTATCACCATTATCTGCGTGGCGATGATACGCTGCGCCGGATGATGCCGGGCAAATAACGCCGATCGCATAAATACCCCAGGGGCGCAGATTGCACAATCAGCGCCTCTTTTCTATGGCCTATGGATTTCCACTACGGATGTATGCACTTCATAACCCAACAGGAACAATGCCTGCTCGATCGCTTCAACTTTCGAGGCATAGGCGACATCCAGCAACCGGTCAACCTGCGCGCCGTTAAACCCCATCTGGCGTGCCAGCATCGCTTTTGATGTGCCTACACTTAGCATTCGGTTATGCAGTTCCAGCTTCAGCTTGACCAACACTGGCAGATGAATAGCGAGCTCTTCAGCCTGTAATGTAGAAGGGGACGGCACCTGACGGCCTTCTTCCATCTCAATGGCGATCGCAGTCAGCAGGCTTTCCTGCGCCTCTAGTTCGACATCGTCACGCTTGTAGCAGGCGGCCTGCTGTAGCGGGAAATCACGAAAGGTAATCTGCCAGGTATCGCTTTCGCTGTCGAAAATGGAGTGGGCGGGGTAATGGCAAGGCATCGTATTTCCTGCTTGAAAGTGAGTTGAGCGGCATTGTGACCGGTTGGCGTTAACAATGCCAGTGATTGGCGCTGGGAGTTGGTTAGGAAAACCGTTTGGTGTGTTTGTTTTTTTTAGTTACTCAATGATGATTTATTAGCAATTCCTGCCAGAATTGAGTTATCTCCCTAAGAGAAATCGTAAATAACATGAAATATAAATTTAACGATCGTGTTCTTTTTGATGCGGATGCAGGAACGTTGGGCCCCAGTGATTTATCGGATGACTCTATCCCGATATCAAACCCAACCATACGTTTATTACTGCTGTTGATAGCTCACCATGGTGAGCCGGTCAACCGTGAAGTGATATTCAAGAAAGTGTGGGACGATTACGGCATGATCTCCAGCAACAACAACCTCAACCAGTGCGTCAGTAAATTGCGTCGGGTAATCAAGGTGATGGGAATTGATGATGAGGTGATTGCTACCGTACCTAAGCTGGGGTTTATGCTGCGACAGGAGATCCTGATTGAATCCAATGAAGGGGACGATGAGACTTTTACTCAAAGCTATGCGCCACCGGTGTTGGCAGAAGTCCCTTATGCAGCAACGGAAAACGAACTGGATATGGACGAGGTTGTGGAAGCAAACGCTGAGGTTGATGATGAGACAGAGATAGAACAACCGACCACCGAAGCAGCCGCACCCGCCGCCAGCAAGTGGCGCCATGGTTGGGGAATTGTAGTTGCGCTTGCCGTATTTGTTTTTGTGCTGGGGATCGGTATCACCATGTACACCACTAATTCTCTGGCTCGACAGGAGATTTTTCTTGGCAGCGCAGGCAGTTGCAAGGTGTTTTTATCAACATCCACAACGTCGGGTGTTCCCGGTCCCAGTATGAATAGAGATCTACTGGCCTACGTGGAACAGCGGAAGGCGGAATGTCAGGGCGATGAATACCTGCTGGTGGTGCGCAGCAATCAGGTGCGTTCCTATATCTCGGGCATCCATCGTATGTTCTTCGTGCGCTGCACCACGTTACGTGAGCATAGAGTCGAATTTTGTTCAGGGATGGAAAACGATAACACTCTGTTGCTACGCTGAAGTTGTTGCTAGTAAAAATAGAGCATTCTGACATCAATCAGGCTGTATCCAGAAAAAGGATACAGCCTGATGCGTTTACTTATCAGCCCAAATCGATTTCAACGGCCATATCGTTATGGAAGCCACGCTTGCGGGCTATACATTTCGATACCTGTGCTGGCAGGATCGGGGAAGATTAGATCGGTCAACACCACTTCGCCATCACCGGAGAAAACGGTCACCGATGACGTATCGACAAGAATGCGTAATTTCAACATTTTGCCATCCAGTAACGGTAACGGTGCTCGGTGTCTAGCGGCAAAGCTGGCGTCAAACGAACTGTCTCCGGATTTTGAACGATCGAGATAGACTTCCCCTGCCAGCGCATCGTAACCGACCAGGGTGACTTCACCGTTATTACCCGAGCGCAGTTTGAAACCGACTTCGGTGGCATTTTCAGGTTTGATGCTGGCCTCTATCTCATAGACCTGCCCGTCAACGCCAGCGTCAGTCAGCGGTTGTTCCCCAGGGGCGAGCAGCGTTGCCTCTTTAAGTTCATACAGCGGTTTGTCGCGTAGCTGGATCATTTGTTCAACGGGGACCTGGGTGAGCCTGATTTGGTCGCCTATGGTCTGCAGTTTCAGCTCTCTGGCGAAGGTTTGACCACCGCGCCATAGGGTGGTGGGAACGCTGCCCGCATAACTCCAGTTACTCATCCAGGCCAGCCAGTAACGTTTGCCGTCAGGCACCCCGTTCCAGGAAACGGCGGCATAGAAATCGGAACCGAAATCTGCCCAATTGGCGGTTTGCTTCGGCTGGTCAGACTGAATAATTTCATCCAGCAGAATATGCCCCCAGCCGCCGCTGTTTTCATCAATGATGACGATTTTGGCCTGCTGCCCTTGAAACTCAGAGATATCCCAGTGAGTCCAGTTGAGGCTTTCGCTGCTCTTGCCGGTGGCACTGCGTTTGACTTCGCCATTCACCAGCAGCACGACGGCGGTGGCGTTTTCTTTGCCATAAGGGTTATTGCCACCGCCTACCAGAAAGTTGATGTAAGGCTTGTTAATGGTAAACGCCGGGGAGGTTAGACTACCGATAGCCGTATCGCCATCGTCTCTATTGATCAACTTGCCAAAGAAGCTGTTGACCAGTTGTGAACCTAGGAAACCGGAGACGGCCTGTTGATCGAGGATCGTACCGGTGGAAACCGGCTGATTGGTAAAGTCACCTTCAGCCGTCCAGCCCAGTTCGCTGTAAGTGACGTTATCGGCCCCTTCAAAATCAGCGCCAGGAAACAGCAATGTCCCTGCTGGCACCTCTCTTTCCAGGGTACTGGCAGGGTCGTGAGGGGGGTTCCCGCCGCCGACCATCAGGTTGATATACTTGTCGGTGATCTTGAACGGAGGGGGAGATCACGATGCCCGTTGCGCCATCGCCACTGACTAAGGTATTCAGTAGCTGTGCCCCTTGGAATAGGCTCACGCCGGCTTGACCGGAATTGTTCCCCGGCGACAGATAGGCACCCACCAGATCGCCAGTGGCTGTCCAACCTACGCTGCTATAGTTACCTTCAAAGTTCTCAATGGCCGTTCCAGCAGGCGGTTCGCTGCCAAACAGGCTGGTTTGATCGGCTTCAAACGTAGTGCCATTGAAATTACCCACAAAGTATTGTGAACCCGAACCACCCACCGGACCGCCAGGGTTAAGGTTGATGATCAGCACCCATTTTTTGTTCTCGGGATGACCATCGACCGGTAATTCGAACAGATCGGGGCATTCCCATACACCAGCGCTGGCATTGGCGGGCCCGAATTCGCTCATGAATGTCCAGTCCCGCAAGTTTGGTGAGGAATACAGCACGGCCTTATGCTGGGTAGCCAGTACCGCCACCATCACCCATTTCATTTCAGGCTCATACCAGAACACTTTCGGATCGCGGAACTCTTTGAATTGATCTTCGTAGCCCGCAGGTGGCAGAGGTCGAACCGGATTATTGGCATACAGTTTCCAGGTTCGTCCTTTATCCAGGCTGTAAGCAATGGATTGTGCCTGTGTTCCTGCTTCAATGGCCTTGTCGTTTGCCAGCGTGGTGGTGGAGGGGTAATAGTTGGTAAACATCGCGACCATGGCAGGTTTGCCGGGTTCACCGAAACCGCTGGTATTATGGGTATCAACCACGGCGCTACCGGAGAAATACATTTCGGGTATTTTTCCGTCAGCATCTTCTTTCGCTTCTAATGCGATAGGCAATTCTTCCCAGTGCACCAGATCGGTACTGACGGCGTGCCCCCATGAAATATATCCCCAACCGTTGCCGTTAGGGTTGTATTGATAAAAATCTATTTATATTGATTTTTTACTTTTTAGTGCCAACCCCTATAGGGGGTTATTATTCAAATTGAATCGATTCAGCTTTGCGATGAGTTTTGAACAGTTTTCTCGGGTGCGTTGTTAACATCCGTGGTTTTTTTGGGGGAGATTCAGCAGAAACAATGCAGTGCTGAGTAGGCGTTCAGCTAGCTTCAGCAGAAACATCATGAGGATGCACAAAGGTATAAAAGAAAACTTTTTCCCCGAGATAAGTGACAGTGAAGGGGGATTTGGTAGAATATACCCGTCATACTTCAAGTTGCTTGGGTGTTGGCTGCCTTCGTTCACCCTAGTCACATAGTTTATCTATGCTCCTAGGGCTTCACTCAGTGGCCGCCTACAAGCAACTCGAATTATTTTGGGTATGGAACCCGGTCAATTAAAATAAGATGATTCTTATCATGCGGTTATCTCTGATTGTACGCGTTGTACCTATGCTGTTTCTTTTGGGTGTGGCAGGCTGTCAGCAGCCACGCTCTGCTAGCCAGAATAAACCGGTGCCCCTCAATGATCAGGTCGAACAGCTTGCTTCGGTGGTCGCTGGCACTAAATACCTCAAATACAAATGCAACCGCAGTGACTTGCCGGAAGATGCGGTCATCGAAAAGGTGGCTAACAAGGTGGCAAAACAGCGCGGATGGAATCCGTCAGACTATGCGGCTTTGCCTCAGCGCAGCGCAGCGATTTATCAGAGCCTGACCAGAGACAGTACGCCAGAACAGACGAAATGCAGTAGCTTTAACAGCCTGTTGGCACCTTTCACTGACCAACTGCGCGCAGAAGGCTAACCTAATCGTCTGAATCTTCTGTGCTGAGTGTGCCGGTTTCATTGTTCGCTGGGGTTTGCCACATCGACTTTGCCGCCGGGCCAATCCTCCAGTGCGTCAAGCGTGAAGACCTCTCCGTTGAAATTGAAAATCGTCACATCCTGCTGAATCTGTTCAATGATCAGGTTAGGGGCTGGGCTATCGCCTTCATGATAGCGCTGCCCGTTCAGCGTAATGCTGCGTTTGTCATCTTCTGAAGCGTAAACGTGTGCGCTGTAATGCAGCGCGGGCAGTTCCTCACTGGCCAACACCTCGGGTGGAGGAACCCGAACGCTGCTCTTCTGCGGTTCTGCCGTATTTTTCTCGGTTACCGTTGCGGCACTGGGTTTAATCGGTGCGGGATGGGGTTGCGCTATGGCCGAGGGCACGGCCTTAGCGAGCATCGCCACTGGATGATCCAGCGCCGGATCATTGTGCCAGCGCTCCCCGGCAAACCAGCCGAACGCGATAAACAGCAACGCATACACCGGCAGCAGATAGCGGGGAATAAACAGCCCTTTGGTAGTGCGAGCCTTGACTTGCGGTGTTAGTTCCGTTTGATTGTCCACATCCCTGAACCTTTGAGTTAATGCATTGTTTGCGACAGCTCACGGCCATGCAAATCCTCTGGTAGGAAAAGAAACTATCTGTCCAGCAGGCGCGGGTCAATAGCGTCTCGCGTCTATTTTTAGTGGGCGATAGGCAGAAAGAGAAGAGCCACCCTGAGGTGGAATGCCGGTCAGTTAAGGCTAACCAGTTCCCTCTCCTTTGGGGCTGTCTCTTATACACAACGTGTTCGTCTCTGTAAGTCAGGTGTAATGGGAATTGCCGTAAAAGATCATAATCCGATGGAACAATAATGGACGGCAAT
>JBAQHZ010000479.1:0-16393 GCA_049288585.1 Chania sp. | reverse complement strand
CAGTTTTAATACCGCCTTGCAATATTAATGGTGGCAATGATATTACGGTTGATTTTGGTACAATCTCTATCCTAAATGTGGATGGCATTCAAGGGGCCAAATCAACTACGGTCACGGTAAATTGCGGCTACTACCAAGGCACACCTTATGTTCATGTGGTTGGAACTCAATTAGTTGGGGCCCCTGGTAATGTATTGCGACCCAGTAGTGACGGGATTGGCAATTTTGGCATCGCACTCTATATGGGCAGTTCAGTGAACAGCGGTGATGCTCTTTTGCTCAATGGATCGGGTAATGGTTACCCTATAACCAAAGGCTTAACCAATATAAACAGTACTAGTAGTAATTTTACTTTTACTGCGGTACCTTATAAAACAAGTGAGTTGCAGCTGTCTACAGGGAGTTTTAGTGCTGGTGCAAGTATGGCAATAGTTTATCAGTGAGCCTTGGTGCCTGATGTATGCATATATCCAGTAACCCATCGAAAGGCTTGGGGGGATATGTAAGTTCATTTAAATTCAGCATGGTGAGTATGTAGCACATGTGCACATTGAAGTGTTTTTAATGTATATGTTCTGAGTCACTCTCAATATAGGCAGCAAGTAAGCAGATAGAGGTAAAATCTTGGATGAAGACAAGATGTCCACCTTGAAAAAGATAAGGTAATTATATGATAACTGTAAAGTTTATAAAAGCCATATGCGGCATGATCTTTTTTTTATATACCAGTGTAAGTGCAGCGTATGATAATATTGAGTTTTTGTGGATATCAAGTACGCAATTGCAAGCCACATCACCAGCGGTAACGGTAACGGATTATAACAGCTCAGGTGGTTTCAAATTTTCTTTCCCCGGTAACATAAATGGCGTGTTGGCAGGTGTTAGTTGTCTGTCTAGTTCATTAGGTTCATTTACTAATGTAAACAGAGTGCTATATTTTTCATACCCTGCAACTGCTACTACACCCGAAGGATTAACATTTAATCTATCTGCACCCACTGGTGTGTCAGGCAGTGGCATGGGCGGCGCGGGAGCACCGGCAACAAATTTCGCAGCATATGTTTCAACCAACAATACCAATGGCCCTAGTATTAATTGTCAAAAAATAAATTCTGTATCTAATGGTCCTGTGGCGATACCTTCAGCATCAATCACTATTCCTTATTCAGTAGTACGGAATAAAGCTATACCAGGTCGTTATCAAGGAGGTATTAATATGGTTTTTGCTGTTTATGAGAACTATTGTAAAACCTGCCTTAATAGTGGGGTTTTGGGTAGCACTTGGTACACTGCTGTTCAAGATGTTTCATTGATTAAATTGAATTACGATATTACCGTTTCTTCTCTGTGTAGTTACAACGCCGACCCTATTAATTTGTCTCATGGCATAGTAAATTTAACTACGGGAGTATCTTCCTATCCAAGTGGTAATTATTCATTAAATATTACATGTAATACATCAAACCCAAGTGTGAGCCTCAAGTTGACAGGAAGCAATCCTGTGGCGAGTATGACCGCCAACTATACCCAATGCGGTAGCGGAGGGAGTTGCGAACTGGTGTTTGATGTCGGTAGTTCAACCAATCAATACAATAAAACGCTCAATATCAGTGGAACTCAGGCTATCAATATTCGTTCGATTTATCATCCCAACGCGTCTAATCTTGCCGGGAGTTTTAGTGGCTCAGGTGTCTTGACGATATTGGTTAACTGAGTGTTATTACGTCACCGAACTGTCAGCGTCGAATCCAGGGCCCTAAAGATCAGGAGCGTTTCCACTGTCGTGAGTACTGCTGTGTATTCCAGCTAACCTACACCTACCAAGCTATTAATTCCTGAGCTAAAGAGCAAATCGTTGATATGCGCATCAACAGGGCTGGTAGCGCGCGATGCGGCAAAAATGATCCTTGTGGGCAAGCTATAGTTTGAGCCAAAGCAGCAATTAAAGACTGGCAAACACCTACACTCAAAACAACCGTTTTGACTGAGGTTTTTTGCCATGATGACGTTACGCCAAATCCGCCATTTTATTGCCGTGGCAGAAACGGGTTCAATCTCTGCTGCCGCGCAGGCGGTGTTTGTTTCGCAATCTTCGTTAACCTTGGCGATCCAACAGTTGGAAACCGAGATTGGCGTCAGGCTGTTCGAGCGCCACGCCAAAGGGATGAACCTCACGCATCAAGGCCATCAGTTTTTGCGCCAGTCCTATCTGATCCTCGCCACGGTTGATAACGCCAAGCGCAGCCTGCAACTGGGCACAGAAAGCCTGAACGGCAAGCTGACCATCGGCGTTACCAGCCTGGTGGCGGGCTATTTTCTGGTGGAATTGCTCAAGCGTTTTAAATCAGCCTATCCCAACGTGACGATTCAAGTGGTTGAGGACGAACGGCCCTATATCGAACACTTGCTGGTGAGCGGTGAAATAGATATCGGGGTGCTGATCCTGTCGAACATCGAAGACCGCGATGCATTGCAAACCGAAGTGCTGATGCATTCGCCGTATCGCCTATGGTTGCCGCCGCTGCATCCTTTGCTGGAGCACGAAAGCATCGGTTTAGCCGATGTGGCTAAACAACCGCTGATCCAACTGAACGTGGATGAAATGGATGTGCATGCGCAGCGCATCTGGGCGCGTGCCGGATTAAAACCAGATATAGCCATGAAGACGGCTTCCACCGAAGCGGTGCGTAGCCTGGTGGCCGCAGGGATGGGGATTGCCATTCTGCCGGATATGGCTTACCGCGCCTGGTCGCTGGAGGGCAATATGATCGAAGCACGCAAGCTGGTTGATCTGCTGGAGCCGTTGGATATCGGCCTGGCGTGGCGGCGTGGCAGCGCCCGGCCGGAACTGGTCACGCCATTCCTCACCATTGCACGTGAGAACGGCAAGATGAATGCAGTTGGCCTGAAGTGAGCATTCGATTTAATCGAACGCTGCCTTCGGTATTTAGTATTTGTTGTCCACAGTGCGCTCGCCTAGTCTGATAAAAACCAAATAATCACATTTGGTTAACGTTTTTGTCACAAGGCGATACGCAATGGCAGATGTGCACCTCGTTTCAGGTTTGTCCTGTCAGCAGTTTATTAACGGCCAGTCGGTGGAAGGCGAAGGCCATTCTGAGCAGATTATTAACCCTGCCAACGGCGAAACGCTGGTTTCTATCGCCGAGGCTTCGGTTACCCAGGTTAATCACGCTGTTGCTGCTGCACAGCAGGCTTTTTCCCACTGGTCACGCACCACGCCCGCTTTTCGCGCGGCTATTTTACTGCGTATCGCCGATGCCATTGAGCAGCAAGCTGAGCATTTGGCGCGGCTCGAAGCGCTCAACTGCGGTAAACCCTTCCATCAGGCGTTGAAGGACGATCTGCCCGCGGCTGTCGATGTATTCCGTTTCTTCGCCGGGGCAGTACGTACTCAGCAAGGGCAACTGGCCGGCGAATATATTGCAGGCCACACCTCAATGGTCCGCCGTGATCCGGTCGGCGTGGTGGCTTCTATCGCACCCTGGAATTACCCGCTGATGATGGCCGCCTGGAAGATAGCCCCGGCGCTGGCCGCAGGCAATACCCTGGTGTTTAAACCTTCTGAACATACGCCGCTGACGATGTTGGCGCTGGTCCCTGCGTTGCAGGAGATCCTGCCGCCGGGCGTGCTGAACATTGTTTATGGCGGTGGCGAAGGAGTGGGCAGCCATCTGGTGAGTCACCCGCAGGTACGGCTGGTTTCCGTCACCGGCGATATCGTCACCGGCCAGAAAATCCTGCAAGCCGCGGTGAAAAGCGTAAAACGCACTCATCTGGAATTGGGCGGTAAAGCCCCAGTGATCGTCTGTGATGATGCCGATCTGGATGAGGTGGTCAGCAGCATCCGTACCTTTGGCTATTACAACGCCGGGCAGGATTGCACCGCAGCCTGCCGGATCTATGCGCAGGCGGGTATTTACCAGAAACTGGTAGATGCCTTGGGGGAAGCGGTTGCCAGCCTGCGTTTTGCCCGCAAACGCGATGAAGACAATGAAATCGGCCCGCTGATCAGCAGCCGCCAGCGCGATCGCGTAGCCAGCTTTGTCGAACGCGCACTCAGCCAGCCCCATATCGAACTGATTACCGGTGCAGCCGCCCATTCTGGCCCCGGTTTCTACTATCAACCCACCTTGCTGGCAGGTTGCCTGCAAACTGACGAAATCGTCCAGCGAGAAGTGTTTGGCCCGGTGGTCAGCGTAACGCGCTTCGAAACGCTGGAACAGGCGGTGAGTTGGGCGAACGACTCCGAATACGGTCTGGCCTCTTCGGTCTGGACGCAGAACATCGATCGCGCGCTGCACATCGCCGCGCATTTGCAGTACGGCAGCACCTGGATCAACACCCACTTTACCTTGGCGAGCGAGATGCCCCATGGCGGCCTAAAGCGCTCCGGCTACGGTAAAGATCTCTCCAGCGATTCTTTACAGGATTACAGCGTTGTCAGGCATGTGATGGCGAAATTCAAATCCACTTTCTAGCCAGTCACATTATAAAAATCAGCCACATTCAGATACGCAACACAGGGGTAATTACGATGGGAAAAACAACCGCAGTCACCACACTTTCCGCGCTCTGTCTCACCGTTGTTTGCGGCCTGGCGCAGGCCGCCGATCGGCCGCTTGGCAAAGGCGAAGGGCGGCTGGATATCATTGCCTGGCCCGGTTATATCGAACGCGGCCAGTCGGACAAAAATTACGATTGGGTAACCCAGTTCGAGAAACAAACCGGCTGTGCGGTGAACGTGAAAACCGCCGCCACCTCCGATGAGATGGTCAGCCTGATGGCCAAGGGCGGCTATGATCTGGTGACCGCCTCCGGCGATGCCTCACTGCGCCTGATCTACGGCAAGCGCGTGCAACCGATCAATCCAGCCTTAATCCCTAACTGGAAGAATATCGACCCACGTCTGCTGAATGGGCCTTGGTATACGGTGGCGGGCAAAACCTATGGCACACCGTACCAGTGGGGGCCAAACCTGCTGATGTACAACAGCAAAACCTTCCCGACGCCGCCAGACAGCTGGGCGGTGGTATTCCAACAGCAAAATCTGCCGGATGGCAAAACCAACCAGGGGCGGGTGCAGGCCTATGATGGCCCGATCTACATCGCCGATGCGGCGTTGTACCTGAAAGCGACTCAGCCGCAACTAGGCATTACCGATCCCTACCAACTGAATGAAGATCAATATCAGGCGGCGCTCACGCTGCTGCGTAGCCAGCACGCGCTGATCCACCGTTATTGGCACGACACCTCGGTGCAGATGAGCGATTTCAAAAACGAAGGGGTCGTGGCCTCTGGCGCTTGGCCATATCAGGCTAATGCTCTGAAAGGTGAGGGCCAGCCGATTGCTACCGTATTCCCGAAAGAGGGCGTCACCGGTTGGGCGGATACCACCATGCTGCACGCAGAGGCCAAGCATCCAAGCTGTGCCTACCAGTGGATGAATTGGTCGTTGGAGCCAAAAGTGCAGGGGGATGTTGCCGCCTGGTTCGGTTCACTGCCAGCGGTGCCGGCAGGCTGTAAAGCCAGTACCCTGCTTGGTGATAAAGGCTGTGAAACCAATGGCTTTGGCCAGTTCGACAAGATTGCCTTCTGGAAAACACCGCAATCAGAGGGCGGCAAGTTTGTGCCCTATAGCCGTTGGACGCAGGACTATATCGCCATTATGGGCGGCAGATAAAAGTTAACTCATTAGGCTACTGCGCTTGGCATCTTGGGATTGGGCAGTGCTCGGCCTCCTCACGTACTACGTGTACGCTCCGGGGCCTGCGCGCTGTCCGCACCCAACCTGCCTGCGCTCGCTACGCCTACTGAATCAACTTTAATGAGCTAGGAGTATCAACGTGGAGCGTGCATCATGACCATTGCCGTACAGTTTATCGACGTTTCGCGCATTTTCGGCGATGTTCGCGCCGTTGACCGGGTTTCTGTCGACATTCAGGATGGAGAGTTTTTCTCCATGCTTGGGCCTTCCGGTTCGGGTAAAACCACCTGCCTGCGGCTGATCGCCGGTTTTGAGCAACTCAGCTCCGGTTCGATCCGCATTCACGGGCAAGAGGCCGCCAACCTGCCGCCGTACCAGCGCGATGTAAATACCGTATTCCAGGATTATGCGCTGTTTCCACATATGTCCGTGCTGGAAAACGTGGCTTATGGGCTGATGGTGAAAGGCGTAGCCAAGCGTGAGCGGCTGGCACGGGCGCAGCAGGCGCTGGAAAGCGTAGCGCTGGGTTTTGCTGCCGAACGCAAGCCAGCGCATCTTTCTGGTGGCCAACGTCAGCGGGTGGCATTGGCGCGAGCGCTGGTCAATCGCCCGCGCGTGTTGCTGCTGGACGAACCTTTGGGTGCGTTGGATCTGAAATTGCGTGAGCAGATGCAGGGGGAACTGAAAAAGCTGCAACGCCAACTGGGGATCACCTTTATTTTTGTCACCCACGATCAAAGCGAAGCGCTATCGATGTCGGATCGCGTTGCGGTATTCAACAACGGCCGCATCGAACAGGTGGACTCACCGCGTGAACTGTATATGCGGCCAAGAACGCCGTTCGTCGCCGAGTTTGTTGGCACCTCCAACGTGGTGCGTAGCGATCTGGCGCAGCGGTTATTGGGGCAGAGTGCCACCTTCTCGATTCGCCCGGAACACATTCGCCTGCTGGATCACAGCGCGGCTGCGCAGGGGGAAATTCAGGTGCAGGGCACTTTGCAGGATATCCATTATCAGGGGGCAGCCACCCGTTACGAAATCGCCCTGAGCAGCGGGGAGAAATTGCTGGTCAGCCAAGCCAACCCGCAATGGCAGACTGCCGAACAGCAGCGCCTGATCGGCCAGCCGGTGACAGCGTGTTGGGCGCTCGAGGCGATGGTGCCGCTGCTGGAGGAGAGGTGAGATGGAGATGAGCATCGAGAATCCGGTTTCACAGGGCGGCAAAATCCGCGCGCTCTCCACCTATCTGTACCGCAAGCCGACGCTGTATCTGTTGTTGCTGCTGGTGCCGCCGTTGCTGTGGTTTGGCGCGGTGTATCTGGGGTCACTGCTGACGCTGCTATGGCAAGGGTTTTACACCTTCGATGATTTCACCATGACGGTGACGCCGGATCTGACCTTCGCCAACCTGCGCGCGCTGTTTAACCCCGCCAACTACGACATCATCGTACGCACGCTCACCATGGCGGTGCTGGTGTCGCTGGCCAGTGCGGTACTGGCGTTCCCGATGGCTTATTACATGGCGCGCTATACCAGCGGCAAAGTGAAGGCGTTCTTTTATATCGCCGTAATGATGCCAATGTGGGCCAGCTATATCGTCAAAGCCTATGCCTGGACGCTGTTGCTGGCTAAAGACGGCGTGGCGCAGTGGTTCCTGCAACATATGGGGTTGGAGCCGTTGTTGGCGGGGATCCTGAGCATTCCCGGCGTGGGGGGCAATACGCTGTCCACCTCCGGTCTGGGGCGGTTCCTGGTGTTTGTCTATATCTGGCTGCCGTTCATGATCCTGCCGATCCAGGCTGCCTTGGAGCGTTTGCCCCCTTCGCTGCTGCACGCTTCTGCGGATCTCGGTGCGCGCCCGGCGCAGACGTTCCGCTATGTGATCCTGCCGCTGGCGGTGCCGGGGATTGCCGCTGGTTCGATCTTCACCTTCTCGCTGACGCTGGGGGATTTTATCGTGCCGCAGCTGGTGGGCCCGCCGGGTTATTTTATCGGCAGCATGGTGTACGCCCAGCAAGGGGCGATCGGCAATATGCCGATGGCGGCGGCCTTTACCCTGGTGCCGATTGTGCTGATTGCCATTTACCTTTCCATTGTCAAACGCTTGGGGGCTTTCGATGCACTCTGAACGCGCGCCGTTAGGGCTGAAATTGGCGGCCTGGGGCGGCCTGATCTTCCTGCACTTCCCGCTGGCGATTATCGCCATCTACGCTTTCAACACCGAGGAAGCGGCATTCAGCTTCCCGCCGCAGGGCCTGACGCTGCGCTGGTTCAGCGTGGCCGCCGGGCGGCAGGATATTATCGATGCGGTGCTGCTTTCGGTGCAGATCGCCTGCCTGGCAACGGCCATTGCGCTGGTGCTGGGCACCTTGGCCGCTGCGGCGTTGTACCGCCGGGACTTCTTCGGTAAAGAAAGTATTTCTCTGCTGCTGTTGTTACCGATCGCTTTGCCGGGGATCGTCACCGGCATCGCGCTGCTGGCGGCCTTCAAGGCGCTGAATATCGAACCAGGGATCATGACCATTGTGATCGGCCACGCCACCTTCTGCGTGGTGATCGTGTTCAACAACGTGATCGCCCGTTTCCGCCGTACCTCGCACAGTTTGATCGAAGCCTCGATGGATCTGGGGGCGGACGGCTGGCAAACCTTCCGCTACGTGATTTTGCCTAACCTGGGCTCGGCGCTGTTAGCGGGTGGCATGCTGGCGTTTGCCCTGTCATTCGACGAAATCATCGTCACGACTTTTACCGCCGGGCATGAGCGCACGCTGCCGCTGTGGTTGCTTAACCAGCTGGGGCGGCCGCGTGATGTGCCGATCACTAACGTGGTGGCGCTGTCGGTGATGGTGCTGACCATGATCCCGATTCTGGGGGCGTACTACCTGACTAAAGGTGGGGAAAGCGTCGCAGGTAGCGGCAAGTAGCTTGAACTCTTATGTCCATTTTCTTAAAGGAAAACCTTATGCAAAGCCAACTGCTGATTAACGGCCAACTGGTTGCAGGCCAAGGTGAGAAGCTGCCGGTAGTTAACCCGGCGACGGGAGAAGTCATCGTGCTGGTAGCAGAAGCCAGCACACAACAGGTGGATCAGGCCGTATTGTCGGCAGATGCCGCGTTTACTCAATGGGGGCAAACCACGCCGAAAGAGCGGGCTGAACATTTGCTAAAACTGGCTGATGTGATTGACGAGCATGCAGAAACTTTTGCCAAATTAGAGTCCCTCAACTGCGGCAAACCTTATCACTGCGTGTTGAATGACGAACTGCCTGCTGTTGCCGATGTGTTCCGCTTTTTTGCCGGTGCCAGCCGCTGCCTAAGCGGATTGGCCGCTGGTGAATATCTGGCCGGGCACACCTCGATGATCCGCCGCGATCCGTTAGGCGTGGTGGCTTCGATCGCCCCTTGGAACTACCCGCTGATGATGGCGGCCTGGAAGCTGGCGCCGGCACTGGCTGCGGGAAATTGCGTGGTGATTAAACCTTCCGAACAAACGCCTTTGACCACGTTCAAACTGGCAGAGCTGGCGGCAGGTATTTTTCCGCCGGGCGTGCTGAACGTGCTGTTTGGTCGCGGAGCCAGCGTGGGCGACGTGCTGACGGGCCACGCTAAGGTACGTATGGTATCGCTTACCGGCTCTATTGCTACCGGGGAACATATCATTGCCCACACCGCGCCGGGCATTAAACGCACGCATATGGAACTGGGCGGCAAAGCCCCGGTGTTGGTGTTTGATGATGCCGATCTGGAGCAGGTGGTGGAGGGTATTCGCACCTTTGGTTTTTACAATGCCGGGCAGGATTGTACCGCCGCCTGCCGTATCTATGCGCAAAAAGGCATTTATCCACGCTTGGTGCAAGCACTGGGTGAAGCGGTCGCCAGCCTGAAGATCGGGCCACCGGAAGACAGCAGCACCGAACTGGGGCCGTTGATTACGGCACAGCATCTGGAACGGGTGGTTGGCTTTGTTGAGCGGGCTAAAGCCTTACCGCATGTGCAGGTGGTGACCGGCGGTGAGAAGGTGAATGGCCCAGGGTTCTATTTCCAGCCAACGCTGCTGGCCGGGGCACGCCAGGAAGATGAAATCGTGCAGCGCGAAGTGTTTGGCCCGGTGGTGACGGTGACGCAGTTTGATGATGAAGCGCAGGTGTTGGCCTGGGCGAATGATTCAAACTATGGTCTGGCTTCTTCGTTGTGGACGCGTGACGTTGGCCGCGCGCACCGCCTGAGCGCACGCCTACAGTACGGCTGTACCTGGGTGAACACGCACTTTATGCTGGTCAGTGAAATGCCGCACGGTGGTCAGAAGCTGTCTGGCTATGGCAAGGATATGTCGATGTATGGGCTGGAGGATTATACCGCTATCCGCCACGTGATGTTTAAGCATTGATATACCCTTCATACTTCAAGTTGCAGGTGCGTTGGCTTTGTTACTCGGCCCATCCGTGGGCCTCGCCCCTGCGGGACCGCTGCAAGCAGCGTTCAAATCTGCTCCCGGCAGATTTGTCACTCACCCCAGTCACTTACTTATGTAAGCTCCTGGGGATTCGCTGCGTTGCCTCGTTACTCGGCCCATGCTGGGCCTCACCCCTTCGGGGCCAGCACAAGTGCTGTTCAAAAACGCGTTGCGTTCTTGTCCTGCAACTCGAATTATTTAGGGTATAAATTGGATTTTATCTGCAAAATAACGCGGTTTTCAGGCTGATAAAAACTGAAGGATGTCATTAATGGCTATCACTCGTCGTGATTTTCTTAATGGAGTGGCGATTACCATCGCTGCCGGTTTAACGCCGATGCAAATTCTGCGTGCATCGCCGCAAACCGCCAATAAAACCCTCTATTACCCGCCAGCCTTAACCGGCTTGCGGGGCAATCATCCCGGCTCATTCGAGCGCGCCCATCAACTGGGGCGCGACGGTAAAGCGTTTGACTTTGGATCGGTGCCGGTTGAGGAGGAGTACGATCTGGTCGTAGTCGGTGCCGGTATCAGCGGCCTGGCCGCCGCCTGTTTCTGGCAGCAGATGAAAGGCGGGCAACAGCGCATTTTGCTGATTGATAACCACGATGACTTTGGCGGGCACGCCAAGCGTAATGAGTTCAGCAGCGAAAACGGCATGATCCTTGGCTACGGCGGCAGCGAATCGCTACAGTCGCCACGCTCCAACTTCAGCCCAGTGGCGCTGGGGTTGCTGCAAAAACTGGGTGTCAGCATCGATAATCTGGAAAAGTCATTCGATAAAACTTTCTATCCAGATCTGAATCTGAGCCGTGGTGTTTACTTCGATCGCAAAAACTTTGGCGTCGATAAGGTGGTGAGTGGCGATCCGGGCCGGGTGGTGGCGGATGATATCCCGCGCGATCGCCTCAACGGCCGTTCCTACCAAGCTTTTATCGGTGATTTCCCGCTGCTGGAAAGCGATCGCCAAGCGTTGATTGCCTTACATACCATCGACAAGGATTACTTGCCGGGCATGAGCCAGGAAGAAAAGGTCGCCTGGCTGGATAAACACAGTTACAGCCAATTCCTGCGTGAGAAAGTGGGGCTGAGCGAGATGGCAATCCGCTACTTCCAACAGACCACCAATGATTTCCAGGCGGTTGGCATTGACGCCACCTCCTGTAGCGACGCGCGGATTAGTGACTTGCCGGGCCTGAACGGCATGAACCTGCCGCCGCTGGATGAAGAGTCGCAGGCGGATCTCGACGATCCTTACGTGTTCCATTTCCCCGATGGCAATGCCTCGCTGGCGCGCCTGATGGTGCGCCACCTGATCCCGGCGGTTGCACCGGGCAACGACATGAACGATATCGTGATGGCGCAGTTTGATTACAGCCAACTCGATCGCCCTGAATCGCCGGTGAAACTGCGGCTGAGCAGCACCGGGCTGCATGTGGCTAACGTGGGTGATAAGGTGGAGGTGTCTTACATCAACGGGGCGAATATTTCCAAGGTGCGCGCCGGGCAGGTGGTGATGGCCGGTTATAATATGATGATCCCTTATCTGGTGCCGGAAATACCCCAGGCGCAGCAGGAAGCGCTGAAGCAGAACGTGAAATCGCCGTTGGTCTACAGCAAGGTGGTGATCCGTAACTGGCAGCCGTTTATCAAGCTGGGCGTGCATGAAGTGTATTCGCCCACCGCGCCATACAGCCGGGTCAAGCTCGACTATCCGGTGAATATGGGCGGCTATCAGCATCCACGCGATCCGAATCAGCCGATTGGCCTGCATATGGTGTATGTTCCTACCTTGGCTGGCAGCGGCCTCAGCCCGCGTGAACAATCACGCAAAGGGCGAGCCTTGCTGTTGGGAACTCCCTTTGAGGTGCATGAACAGATGATCCGTGAACAATTGCAGGGCATGCTGGGCGCAGCCGGATTTGATCATCAGCGCGATATTCAGGCGATCACCGTTAACCGCTGGTCACACGGCTATTCGTACTTCCTTAATGGGATGTTCGATGATGAAGATGAATCAAAGAAAATTATTGCCACGGCACGGCAACCAATCGGCAAAATCGCGATCGCTAACTCAGACTCCGACTGGAGCCCTTATGCCAACTCGGCCATCGATCAGGCTTGGCGCGCAGTGAATGAACTGGCCTACGGCAACGTTGCCGCTAAGGAGGGCGCATGAGCCTGCGTCCACTGTATCTGATGCTGCTGTTGGCCGCAGGCTCGGTGCAGGCTACATCTGCGGGGGAATACGTTGCCAAAGCGGGTGACTGTAGTGCTTGCCACACCATGCCAGGTGGCGAAACCTTGGCGGGAGGGATGAAGTTCCCAACCCCGTTGGGGGATATCTATGCCACCAACATCACGCCGGATGCGGTGCATGGCATCGGCGCTTATAGCTTTGCAGAGTTCGACCGCGCGATGCGCCAAGGCATTGCCAAAGATGGCCATCGTTTGTATCCGGCGATGCCTTATACCTCTTACGCCAAAATTAGCACAGAGGATATGCGTGCCCTGTATGACTATCTGATGCATGAGGTTGCGGCACAGCCTGTTGCGAATCAGGAAAGCAACATCAGTTGGCCGCTCTCCATGCGTTGGCCGTTGGCGGTATGGAACAGCCTATTCCATGAGGATCAAATCTATCAACCGGATAGCAAGCAAAGCGCCGAGTGGAATCGCGGTGCGTATCTGGTGCAAGGGCTTGGCCATTGTGGCAGTTGCCACACGCCACGCGGTTGGGCGATGCAGGAAAAAGGGTTAGACAGCAAAGCGCCGGAGTTCTTAAGCGGAGCAGAACTGGACGGCTGGTATGCGCCGAGCATCCGTGGGTTAAAGCAGGATGAGGTGGTCGATCTACTGAAAACCGGGCGCAGCCAGCATGCGGCGGTGGCCGGGCCAATGAGTGACGTGGTGGTTCACAGTACCCAGTATCTCAGCGATGCCGATCTGAACAGCATTGCGCAATATCTGCATAGTTTGACGGAGGCGAAGCCGAAAACGGCTAAGGTGCCGTTTGCCGCGATTAGCACCCTGGAAGCTGGCAGGCAGACTTACGCGAACTATTGCTCAACCTGCCATGGTGACGCGGGGCGAGGCAGCGATTACGTGATTCCCGCCTTGGCAGGTAATTTGACGGTGACGGCAGAGAATCCGCTGACTGCGCTGCGAGTGGTACTGGAAGGAGCGCATACCCCAATCACCCAGCAGGGGACCACCGTGATCATGCCGGGCTATGGTTGGGCGCTGACCGATTCGGATGCAGCGGAGTTGATGAGTTACATCCGTGGCAGTTGGGGAAATCAGGCTGCGCCAGTCACGGTTGATCAGGTGAAGGCGGCCCGTTTATTGAAAGCGCAGTAAAACAACAGGGTGCGGTTTATATCGCACCCTGACATCCTTCTTACAGCACCTTATGTGGGCCAAAGCATTCGTAGTGGATACGCTCCGCTGCCACGCCCATCGCCAGCAACTGCTGGGCAATAAACTGCATAAACGGCACCGGGCCGCAGAAGTAGTAATGCATCTGCGGATTTTCCAAAGTGGGGCGCAACGGACTGAGATCCATCAGGCCACGGCGGTGGTAATCACGCTCTGCCACATCATCTGCACCAGGTTCCCGGTACCAGACATGGCGGCTCAGGTTTGGCATGCGCTCGGCGATCTCCGCTACTTCACTGGCGAAGGCATGAACCGCGCCGTTCTCTGCCGCATGTAGCCAATGAATCTCACCCTGATGCTGATTTTTGTGCAGGCTATTGAGCATGCCCAACATCGGCGTCTGGCCAACGCCTGCGGAAATCAGCGCTACCGGCGTGGTAGGCTCAACGTCCAGGAAGAAATCACCGTATGGCGGTGCGATATGAATGATGTCGCCTTCTTTGGCCTGCTGGTGCAGGAAGTTGGAAACCGTACCCAGATCTTCACGTTTTACCGCGATGCGGTAATATTCGCCGTTCGGCGCAGTGGTCAGTGAATACTGGCGTATTTCCTGATTTTCTAGGCTGCTGTCGTTGATATATACCGCCAGATACTGGCCCGGTTTGAAATCTGCCACCTTGTCACCGTCTACCGGTGCCAACATGAAGCTGCAAATCACTTCGCTTTCTGGCTGTTTTTTAACGATGCGGAATGCACGCAGGTCGCGCCAGCCGCCGTCGCTTTTTTCACTTTCCTGGTAGATCTGGCCTTCGCGCTGGATAAAAACGTTTGCCAACACGCCATAGGCTTTGCCCCATGCGTCCAGCACTTCCTGGCCTGGGTTGAGCATTTCATCCAGCGTCGCCAGCAGATGGCTGCCGACAATCTGATACTGATCCGGCTGAATATTGAAGCTGGCATGTTTCTGCGCAATGCGCTCCACCGCTGGCAGCAACACCGCCAGATTTTCCAGGTTGCTGGCGTAAGCGCAGATAGCATCAAACAAAGCCTGGCGTTGATCGCCATTTCGCTGATTGCTCATATTGAAAATATCTTTCAATTCAGGA
Organism: Chania sp.; assembly: GCA_049288585.1. Taxonomy (GTDB): domain Bacteria; phylum Pseudomonadota; class Gammaproteobacteria; order Enterobacterales; family Enterobacteriaceae; genus Chania. The sequence goes on along the minus strand of JBAQHZ010000479.1, from coordinate 1,728 downwards.
TGATGGGCGAACATACGATCGTAAAAATGGGCAGTCAGTTTCGGGCCGGTTGCTACGAGTAGAGGGATAGTGGATTTTACGGTGGCGATGGTTTGGCTATCCAGCATGGAAGCGCTCCTTGGGGGTGATTTTAATGATGCATTTAAAATGCATCTTATTGACTTCAATTAAACTTGTAAATACCCGTGTATGTCGGCGATTCACCAAACATGAAAAAACCGCACAATCATTATGAGTAAAAGTCCGTTGCCAATAAAGGGCTATTTAGTGGCTCAAAGCCTTGCTCTGTCTAAAGCCAATCGTTTGCGTAAAAACCTCTGTCAAGACCTATCCTCGGTGGGGGGAAACAGTTTACACTGTTGCCCAGAACCCAAACGGGTAGTTATTTGGTGATTTAAGTCAGGAGATGCCGGATGTTAAAGCGTGAAATGAACATTGCTGATTATGATGCCGAACTGTGGGCAGCCATGGAGCAAGAAGTGGTGCGTCAGGAAGAGCATATTGAACTGATTGCGTCTGAGAACTACACCAGCCCGCGCGTTATGCAGGCTCAGGGGTCTCAACTGACCAACAAATACGCAGAAGGCTATCCGGGCAAGCGCTATTACGGCGGTTGCGAATACGTGGATATCGTTGAGCAATTGGCTATTGATCGTGCCAAAGCGCTGTTCGGCGCAGATTATGCCAACGTTCAGCCGCACTCCGGTTCGCAGGCGAACTTTGCGGTTTACACCGCGCTGCTGCAACCGGGCGACACCATTCTGGGGATGAACCTAGCGCACGGTGGCCACCTGACTCACGGTTCACCGGTTAACCTGTCCGGCAAACTGTATAACGTGGTGCCTTACGGTATCGACGAAAAAGGTCAGATCGACTATGACGATCTGGCAAAGCAGGCGCAGACTCACAAGCCAAAAATGATCATCGGGGGCTTCTCCGCGTTCTCCGGCATTGTTGACTGGGCAAAAATGCGTGAAATCGCCGACAGCATCGGTGCTTACCTGTTTGTGGATATGGCGCACGTGGCTGGCCTGATCGCGGCCGATGTCTACCCTAACCCGGTTCCTCACGCGCACGTTGTGACCACCACGACCCATAAAACCCTGGCGGGCCCGCGTGGCGGCCTGATCCTGGCGAAGGGCGGTGATGAGGAGTTTTACAAGAAGCTGAACTCTGCCGTATTCCCTGGCGGCCAAGGCGGCCCGCTGATGCACGTGATTGCCGGTAAAGCGGTAGCGCTGAAAGAAGCGATGGAGCCTGAGTTCAAGGTGTACCAGCAGAAAGTGGCGAGCAACGCTAAAGCGATGGTAGAAGTATTCCTGGCCCGTGGCTACAAAGTGGTTTCCGGTGGTACCCATAACCACCTGTTCCTGCTGGATCTGGTGGATAAAAACCTGACCGGTAAAGAAGCCGATGCCGCGCTGGGCCGTGCCAATATCACCGTTAACAAGAACAGTGTACCCAACGATCCTAAGAGCCCGTTTGTGACTTCCGGTATCCGTATTGGTACGCCAGCGGTAACCCGCCGCGGCTTCCAGGAAGCTGATGTGCGTGAGCTGGCTGGCTGGATCTGTGACGTGCTGGACAATATCAACGACGAAGCCACCATCGAGCGCACCAAGAAAAAAGTGCTCGATATCTGTGCGCGTCTGCCGGTTTACGCGTAATTACGCTGAGCTGCCTACCAAAAAACCCGCTGCGGCGGCAATGCCGTTCACTTAAGCGCAA
>JBAQHZ010000478.1:0-10038 GCA_049288585.1 Chania sp. | reverse complement strand
CGCCCCTCACCCTAACCCTCCCCAAGGAGAGGGGATTGGTTAGTCTTAACGGGTTGGCATTCCCCATCAGGCCTAGCTATAAAAACTCTGCGCCAGCGACCCAAGCAGCAACTGCCAGCCATCCACCAGCACAAACAGCATCAGCTTGAAAGGTAATGAGATCGTTGCGGGGGGTACCATCATCATCCCCAGCGCCATCAGCACGCTGGCGACCACCAGATCGATAATCAGAAACGGAATAAATACGGTAAAACCGATCTGAAAGGCGGTTTTCAACTCGCTGGTGACGTAGGCGGGCAGCAGAATGCGCATCGGCACTGCTTCCGGCCCGGCCAGCGGCGGCAGGTTGGCGAGTTTGGCGTACAGGGCCAGATCGGTTTCCCGCGTCTGGCGCAGCATAAACTCACGCAATGGCTGCGAACCTTGCTCGAACGCCACCTCCATGCTGATTTTATCCTGGCTGAATGGCAGATAAGCGTTCTGATACACCTGATCGAATACCGGCGACATGATAAAGAAGGTCAGAAACAGCGCCAGCCCCAACATCACCTGATTCGGCGGTGCCGAAGGGGTGCCCAGCGCGTTACGCAGCAGGCCCAGCACGATGATGATGCGGGTGAAGCTGGTCATCATCAGCAGCGTGGCGGGCAGGAAGCTGAGTGAGGTCAGCAACACCAGCGTTTGCACCGGCAAGGACCAGCTTTGTCCGCCGTTGGCTAAAGGCTGGCTGATCAGGCCGGGTAGCTGGGCCAACGCCGCTGGGCTAAGCAACAACAGGGTAGCGGCAAGCAGCGAACGGGGATTCATTGCACTTTCCCCCGGCGCTTCAGCACGTTGTGCATTAGCTGGCGGAAATCCGCCGGTGGCGTGTCTGCTTCTGCCGCGCTGTCTTTCTGCGGAGCCGGTAGGGTATGCAGCGGGGTGATCTGTTGGGCGGTGACCCCCAGCACCAGCCAGGTGTTATCGATCTCAACGATGACTACCCGTTCACGTTGCCCCACTTGGCAACTGGCCTTTAGGTTGAGCAATTTACTTCCGTGAGCCTGGGGCGCAAACCCCAGGCGGCGGAACAGCCAGCCTGCGAGCACAATCAGCAGCAGGATCGCGCCGAGCGCGCTGCTAACCTGCATCAGCGTTGAGCCGGTGGGCAGCGCGGTGATCGGCTGCTGCTGAATGCTCTGGGCGGGTACGGCGGCGTGGGCGTTCATCAGCGGCTCAGGCGGCGCATGCGCTCGGAAGGGGTAATGATGTCGGTAATACGCACGCCGAACTTATCGGCCACCACCACCACTTCACCTTGAGCGATCAGATAGCCGTTGATCAGGATATCCAGCGGTTCTCCGGCCAAACCGTCCAGCGCCACTACGGAACCCTGCGACAGGCGCAGCAGCTCTTTGATGGTCATTTTGGTGCGGCCCAACTCGACGGTCAGCTTGACCGGAATATCCAGAATCAGCTCGATATCTTGCAGGTTGCCGAGCGCGTCCTGTGCTTCCAGCGACGTGAACACGCCTTCGGTGGTTGCCGTGGCGGGTTCGGCGGCCTGTTGCTCGTTAAACGCATCAGCCCACAGATCGTCTACGGATCCCGGCTGTTCGCCAGACGGTGGCTTAGGATCACTCATTGGACTGTTCCTCATTCAGAGCATTCAAAATAGGGTTAATCAGATGTTCAACGCGCAGGGCGTACTGCCCGTTCAGGGTGCCGTATTGGCTGGTTAACACCGGCACGCCGTCGACGTGGGCGATCAGACGCTCGGGTTTATCAATGGGTAATACATCGCCTGGCTGTAGTTTCAGCACTTTTGACAGGCGCATCGGGATGTCGACAAAGTTGGCAATCAACTCCAGCTCCGAGTGCTGAACCTGTTTCACCAGCGTTTCCCGCCAATGGCTGTCTTCCTGGCGTGAATTTTCCAGCGGTGGATTAGTCAGCAGTTCCCGCAGCGGCTCGATCATGGCGAACGGGATGCAGATATTGAACTCACCGCTCAGCGCGCCGATCTCTACCTGGAACGGCGTGGTGACCACGATGTCGTTCGGCGAGGTGGTGATATTGGTGAACTTAACCTGCATTTCGGCGCGTACGTACTCCACGTTGAGTTTGTAGATGGCGCTCCAGGCATCGCCATAGGCCTCCAGCGCCAGGCGCAGCATGCGTTTGATCACCCGCTGTTCGGTGGGGGTGAACTCCCGCCCTTCCACCTTGGTGGGGAAACGGCCATCGCCACCGAACAGATTATCGACGGCGATAAATACCAGGCTCGGAGCAAATACGAACAGCGCCGTGCCGCGCAGCGGATTCAGATGCACCAGATTCAGGTTGGTCGGCACCGGCAGATTGCGGGCAAACTCATGGTACGGTTGGATCTTGATCGCGCCGACGGTGATATCCGGGCTGCGGCGCAGCAGGTTGAAGAGCCCCATGCGAAACTGCCGGGCAAAGCGTTCATTGATAATCTCTAACGCCTGTAGCCGTTCACGCACCACGCGGCGCTGGGTATTCGGGTCGTAAAGTTTGATCTCATTCTCGCTGCCAATGATCGCAGCGGGTTGATCCCCCTCGGCTTCACCGTTGAGCAAGGCGTCGATCTCTGCTTGTGAAAGAAGACTGTCGCCCATGGAGGATTACCGCAGTATGAAGGCAGTGAATAGTACATCGCTGATCACCTGTTTAGGCTGCCCTTTGACCAGCGGTGTACCGAGGGCTTCTTTGATCTGCACCACCAACTGATGTTTCCCCTGTTCACTGGCCAGTTGGCCAGCTTCCTGCCGCGACAGCAGCATCAGCAAGCGGCTGCGCACTTCCGGCAGGAAATCGTTTAACTGGCGGCGGGTGGCCTCATCGGGTAAGCGCAGCGTCAGGCCGATATACAGCACGCGGTCTGGGTTGTTATCCGGCGTGACCAGGTTGACGGTAAAGGTGTCGAGCGGCATAAACACTGGCGCGAGTGGTGGCAGCTTTTGCGCCGCTGCGGCAGACTTGCTGTCTTTCGGTGGTTGCATCAGCCACCAACCGTAGCCAGCGGCCCCGCAGGCACCAAGGGCGATCAGCACAAACAGGATCAACCGGAAGGGGCGCTTTTTTAGTGCTGTCGGCAGGGGATTTTCAGACATGATGTAGTATCCATTAGGGCGGCGTGTGCAAAAAACTCACGTATGACATATAAGCGGATTATCTCGTTTATCCTGCTGGTCAATAGCCAGAATAGGTGGAGAAAAGCGCGCCAGATTGAGCGTTTAGGCGAAAATATCAACGCCTTCTGCCGACCGGGCCATTGCCTGTAAGGCTGCTGGAGTATCAAGGTTTTGCATATGGCTTTCCGCGCGGCCGTGCTGCTGGCGATACGCAGGCTGCCCGCCGCTGTGTGAGTTTTGCTGCGGTGATGGCAGCGATTCGCCGCCAACGCTGCTCTGGCCAAGGTTGATGCCGTTTTCCGCCAGCGCCTGGCGCAACTGCGGCAATGCGGCTTCCACCGCCGAACGTACCTGACCCTGTGCCGAGGTAATATGTAACTGCACCTGGTTGTCGTCGAGCGTCAGCCTGATCTGTAGCGCGCCCAACTCCTGCGGATGCAGGCGCAGTTTGGCATTTTGCTGGCCGTTGCGCTGGAACAACAGCACCTGTTGGCTTAGCGCCTGTTGCCATTCCGCGCTGCCGAGTGGTGCATGCAACTGAGGTGTTGGCGGTGTGGTTGCGGCTACCGGGCTGGCAACCGCCGGTGTGGGGGCATAAGCGATCGCCGCTGAGGGCTGGGCAGGTTCGGCGGCGAGTTTGGGCAGAGTGGGTGGTTGGTCAGCCTGGCTATCGGGCGCGAATGGGGTCGGAGCGGCTTTTACCGCCAGCGGGGTTTTATCGGCAACGGCTGTTGGCGCTTTCTGCTGGGCCTGATTTGGCACAGGTCCGGTTGGCTTATCATTGACCGTGCTTAACAACTCCGTGGCTTCAGGCTGGCTTTGTTCACCAATAATCGCTGAACCGCTTGGTTGTGGCGGTGGGAGGGCGGGCAATATGGCGAACAGCGCCTGTAGCGTGGCGGCTGGTGGTAATGGCGCTTCATCAGACTTTTGCTGTTGTTCATCAAGCCGGGGACTGGTGTCAATCAACACCGCTTGGGGTTCTGCGCTGCTCAGCAAGCCAGCTTGTTCCAACAGTGGGTTAAGCTGACTACGGCTCAACGCTGGCGCGTCAGGAACCGCAGCCTGTAACTGTGCCGCCATCAGCTTGCCGTTCGGTTTCCCCTCGGGCGAAAAGCGTTCACTCAGCAGTTGGGCAAAGGCCGAAGACAGTTCGGCATCGCTCAGCGGCAGAGCGGTTTCACCTAGCGCCAGATTATCGCCAGCCGCCAGCAGGCCAACCGGAAGAGTGAGATTCATTGGGCTAGGTTCCTGTATGCACTGCGCTGCGCGAATTCATCCATCAGTTTCTGATCCCGTTTATTCTCCAACACCTGTTCGGCACTCAAGGCGCGGGTATGCAGGGCGTCGAAGGCGTTCAGCCGTTGCTGTTTGTCCTGCCAGTGCTTGGCGGCGTGAGTGACTTTTTCGTTCCACTGCAACACATGATGGCGGTGCTGAACGATCGCCTGTTCAAGCGTGCCGATAAATTGCTGGTAGTTCTGCCAACTGGCAGAACCCATGCCATCGCACAGGGTGCTATTCAGCTTGTGGCGATACTCATCCTGATAGTTAAGCAGCAGGCTGAGCTGCTGTTCTGCGGCCTGCTGCGCCTGGCGTGCCTGGCCGAGCTGCTGCGCGGCCTGTTCCACCGCGTCCTGCGCCAGATCGCGCAGAATAATCAGAGGTGATGGTGTTTTCATTGCGCTCATGCCCCTTGGTTACAGGATCAGTTGCCGTAATTGCTGGCAGGCCTCGTCGTATCCGCTGCGTTCGAAGATGCCCTGTTGCAGATAGGCTTCCATCTGCGGATACAGCGTGATGGCGCGGTCCAACAGCGGATCGCTGCCTGCGGCATAGGCCCCCACGCTGATCAGATCGCGGTTACGCTGGTAGCTGGCCAGCATCTGCTTGAATTGCCGTACTCGGCGGTAGTGTTCTTCATCAATCAACGCGGTCATTGCCCGGCTGATCGAGGCTTCGATATCAATGGCCGGATAGTGCCCGGCCTCGGCCAAGCGCCTTGCTAACACCACGTGGCCATCAAGAATGGCGCGCGCCGAATCGGCGATCGGATCCTGCTGATCGTCCCCCTCGGTCAGCACCGTATAGAAAGCGGTAATCGATCCGCCGCCGCTGATGCCGTTACCGGCGCGCTCCACCAACGCGGGCAATTTGGCAAACACCGATGGGGGATAGCCTTTGGTGGCCGGTGGCTCACCGATCGCCAGTGCGATCTCGCGCTGCGCCATGGCGTAACGGGTGAGCGAGTCCATAATCAGCAGCACGTGCTGGCCGCGATCGCGGAAGTCTTCGGCGATGCGGGTAGCATAAGCTGCGCCCTGCATGCGCAGCAGCGGCGAGACATCCGCCGGGGCGGCGATCACCACCGAGCGGGCACGGCCTTCGGCACCCAGAATGTTTTCGATAAAATCCTTTACCTCACGGCCACGTTCACCGATCAGCCCGACGACAATCACGTCGGCCTGGGTATAGCGCGCCATCATGCCGAGCAACACGCTTTTACCGACGCCGGAACCGGCGAACAGGCCCATACGTTGGCCGCGCCCGACGGTCAGCAAACCGTTGATGGTACGCACGCCGACGTCGAGCACCTGCTCAATCGGGGTGCGTTGCAGTGGGTTGAAGGGGGCGGTGATCAATGCTGCCCGGTAGCCGGTTTCCGGGGCGGGCAGGCCATCGAGCGGCTTGGCGCTGCCGTCCAGCACCCGGCCAAGCAGCGCAGGGCCGAGGGGCAGTTGCTTGCTGGCGCTTTGCCCTTCCGGGGCGATGCGCGCATAGACTCGAGCGCCAGGGACGATGCCGTCCACCTCTTCCAGCGGCATCAGGAACAGCCGCTGGCCGTTGAACCCGACCACTTCACTTTCCACTTCCTGTATGGCACCGGCATCGTGGCGTTCGATCAGGCAGGTCGCTCCGAGCGGCAGTTGCAGCCCGGTGGCCTCCAGCACCAGCCCGGTGGCGCGCACCAGCCGGCCGTAGCGGCGTACCGCAGGGGCACGGGCAATGCGTTTTTCCAATGCATCCAGCGCGTTCAGCCAGCGACCCAGTCGCACCGTCATCATACCTCTCCCGGCGCTGCCAGGCGGCAAAGCTCATGCCAGCGCGTTGCCAGGCTGGCATCCAGATCGCCTTCGTCGGCGCTGACTTTGCAGCCGCCGGGGTGCAGTTGGCCATCGGCCAGCAGCCGCCAGCCATGCAGGCTGAGCGTAACGCCAAGCTGCTGTTCCACCCGTGGGTAATCATCCGGGTGCACGCGTAGCTGCGGTTTACCGCTGAACATCGGTTCCTGCTGAATCAACTGCTGGATCTGGCTGAGCAGGGCGGTGCCGTCGCAGACCGGGGGCTGACCGATCACCTGTTTGGCGGCGGTCAAGGCCAGTTGCATCAGGCGCGAGGCAATCATGCTGTCGAGTGCATCCAGCGTGTGCTGAAACTCGCTGACCATCTGTTGCCACTGTTCCGTCAGCGGCTGTTGCTGCTGCTGGCCTTCGACAATGCCTTGCTGACGCCCTTCCTCCAGCCCGGTTTGAAAACCGGCGGCGTAACCTTGCTGCTGGCCTTCGGTATAACCCTGCTGTTGCGCTTGCTGGCGCAGCAGTTCCAGCCGTTGCTGCTCATCGGCAGCGTTCCCCTGTGGGATGAGTTCAATCTCTGGCGGCGGTTCTGCCACCGTTAACGGCGTGGGCGCGGCCAGATCCTTGGGCGACCAGCGCTGCCAGGGCAGGGTATTGAGGTGTTCAGACATAGGTGTCCTCGCCGCCGCCGACAATCATTTCGCCGGTTTCCGCCAGGCGACGCACCACGAGCAGGATGGCTTTCTGTTCGTTCTCCACCTGCGACATGCGCACCGGGCCACGGTTGGCCAAGTCGTCGCGCAGGATCTCGGCGGCGCGTTGCGACATGTTCTTGAGGAATTTTTCGCGCAGCGGCTGTTCGGCACCTTTCAGGGCGATCAGCAGCGATTCGCCTTCCACTTCCTGCAACAGGCGCTGGATGCTGCGATCGTCCACGTCCACCAGATTTTCGAACAGGAACATCTCGTCGATAATTTTCTGCGCCAGTTCGCCGTCGTATTCGCGCATGGCCCCCATCACCGCCTCTTCCTGATGGGTTTTCATCAGGTTGATAATCTCGGCGGCGGTGCGTACTCCACCCATTTTGCTGCGCTTGAGATTTTGCCCATCGAGCAGGTTGTTTAGCACTTCGGTCAACTCCGCCAGCGCGGCCGGTTGTACCCCGCCGAAGGTGGCGATACGCAGCATCACGTCATTACGCTGGCGCTCGTCGAACTGCGCCAGAATGTCTGCCGCCTGAGCGCGCTTCAGGTGCACCAGAATGGTGGCGATAATCTGCGGATGTTCATCGCGGATCAGATCGGCGGCACTCTGCGGCTCCATAAAGTTGAGCGTTTCCATGCCGGAGGTGGTTTCACGCGATTCGAGGATGTCTTCCAGCAGGCTGGCGGCACGTTCTTCCCCCAGAGCCTTAATCAGCACTGAACGCAGGTAGTCGTTGGCGTTGACGCTGAGTGCCGCAAACTGGTCGGCGTCATCTTCAAACTCGGTGAGGAGTTCCCCCAACTGTTTGTGTGATACCTGGCGCATGCTGGCCATGGTGCCGCTCAGTTGCTGCACTTCACGCGAGGAGAGATGTTTGAATACCTCGGCCGCGCGATCTTCACCTAACGTCATCAGCAGGATGGCGCTCTTTTCAGTCCCTGACAGGCTCATAGCTCGTTACTCATCCATTGGCGGATCACCAGAGCGATCACGCGCGGATCTTTATCGGCCAGATCGCGGATCCGTTGGCCCTGGACTTCGGCATTGACGCGCTGCTGGGATTTTTTACGCAGCGCCAACTCTTCGTGGTTGGGCTTGTTGATATCGGCTGTGGGCACATTGGCGGCGGCAAGGGCTATCGGGCGGCCTTGCAACTGCGGGCGTACCAGCTTGCGCCACAGCAGCCAGGCCACCAGCAGCACCAGCAGATAGCGGCCCACCTTAAATACCTGCTCAATAAATGCCTGCGACTGCCAGAACGGCAATTCGCTGCGAGCGGGTTCCACATCGTTGAACGGCGTATTTACCACGTTCAGGGTATCGCCACGGCTGCTGGAATAGCCCATTGCTTCGCGCACCAGCGATTCCACCTGGGCCAACTGCTCTTTGCTCATGAGCACCGGTTTACCGTCTTGATCGGTGCCCAGCGTATTGATCACTACGGCGACCGACAAACGCTCTACCACCCCGGCTTTTTGCTGGGTATGGCGGATGGTGCGATCCAGCTCATAGTTGGTGGTTTCATCACGGTGGGTATTCTGCGGCTGGCTGCTGTTGGCATTTGCCGTGGAGGTATTGGCGTTGGCTGGCGTCTTCGCTGCTTTCGCGGGTTTGGGTTTTTCGATCGGTGCGCTAGCGGGGGCGCTGGGTTGATTGGAGAGGGCACCCGGCACGCCGCCGATCGCTTGTCCAGCAAGCTGTTCGCTCTGGCTGAGCTGCTTTGAGCGTATCGCTGACTTATCAGGACTCTGGTTAGGCTGATACTGTTCATCGGTTTGCTCGCGGGTGGCAAAGTCAATCTGCGCGGTGACCTGGGCGCGCACGTTGGCACTGCCGACAATGGGCGCAATGATGGCTTCGATGCGGCGTTGGTAGCGGTTTTCCACGTCGTTGGCATACTTCAGCTGTGCCGCATTGAGATCGCGCCCGCTGCCGTCGGGCTGGGTCAACAGGCGGCCAGCCTGATCGACGACGGTCACGTTGGCAGGGGGCAAGCCCGCGATGCTGCTGGCTACCATATGGACGATGGCATTGATTTGGCCATCGTCCAGCGCACGGCCAGATTGCAGGGTTAGGGTGACCGAGGCTGAAGGCGGTTTTTGTTCACGGACAAACAGCGAAGGCTTTGGTAGCGCCAGATGCACGCGGGCATTTTGTACCGGCCCCAGTGATTCTATGGTACGCGACAGTTCGCCCTCCAGCGCACGCTGATAGTTGATCTGCTCGCTGAACTGGCTGATGCCAAATTTTTCCTGATCGAGCAGTTCGAACCCGACGGCACCGCCTTTGGGCAACCCTTGCTGTGCCAGCCGTAACCGGGTTTCGTGTACCTTTTCTGCCGGGATCATCAGCGCAGAGCCGTTCTCGGTAAAGCGATATGGAATATTCATCTGCGCCAGTTGCGTGACGATGGCTCCGCCGTCGCGATCGCTAAGATTGCTGTACAGCACCCGGAAATCTGCACTTTTCACCCATAACAGCAGTGCGACCACGGTGGCGATTGCCGCTGAAGCGGCGATCAGCAGTGGAATTTTCGAGCTGGCACGCAGGCGGTGCCACATGGCTGGAAAACCATGACTCTGGGCTGCGCTGGTGCTGTTTGAGGCACTCATGCTGACAGGTTCTCAGTATGAGGGTTAGCGTTGTGTGGTGACAAAGCAGGCTCCCTGAGACAGATAGCTTTACGGGCTGATAAAAGGGCGTCCTCCCTTCTTTAGGCACGCCATTATTTGCCCTTAAGGCCAATATTGATGGCGCGATAAGCCGGGTTTTTTGCTGCCAATTAAGCGCTTTAAGCGGAATAAGCAGTGTTAGGCTTTACAACAGCGGAAAATGCGCGGCGCATTGAGGTCTCTATGACAATTCAGAGTGTTGAAGGGGTTGTGCAGCAGTTGCAGGCTACGGCAATACATGCTGGCGGCGTGGCACCGGGTAACTCGGTGCAGGGTACCCGCTTTGCCAGTGAACTGAAGGCTGCGATTAGCAAAATTAGTGACACCCAGCAGAGCGCACGCCAACAGGCGCAGGGTTTTGCATTGGGTGTACCGGGCATCAGCCTGAATGATGTGATGGTTGATTTGCAGAAATCTTCGGTTTCGCTGCAACTGGGGGTACAAGTG
>JBAQHZ010000477.1:0-9528 GCA_049288585.1 Chania sp. | reverse complement strand
GAGCTGACCGTCCCAACCTGTACTGTGGCTGGCCCTGATGATGGCATCTATGACTTTGGCAAACTGTCTGCCACCATGATCAAGCCAGCGGCAACTACCGCGCTGACTCCGATGACCAAAACCTGGACGGTTACCTGCGATGCAGAAACCTACCTGAACTTTGCACCGGTAGATAACCGTGCAGCCTCTGCCAGCGCAGTCGCTACCACCAATTTCGGCATGGGGATGGTTAACAATACCGGGAAAATCGGTTACTACACCGCACAGATGGAAAATGCCACAGTAGATGGCGTGGCTTCCAGCCTGTTCACTTCTGCCTCATCCACCTTTACCCCGGCGGCTACGGCTAATATCACTACCGGTCAGCGTTCCGGTTGGGCTACAGCAACGGCCAATACGCAAAAAAGCGGTAAGATCTTCGTCGCGGACATAACAGTTAGCCCGGTTCTGGCAAGCTCTGCCACCATGAACGGCCCGATTACCGATGACACCAACATCGACGGTTCGATGACGCTGAACTTTGCCTACGGCATCTAATCCAGCCAGAGTTGCCCGCTTATGGCGGGCATACTCATGACCTGAACTATCATTATGCAAGTTAATCCTATCTGAAGTTACCCACTAACCTGGATAAACTTTCTGATATTTTTGCCATAACTTTATTTTTATCAATACGGCGTTAACTATGAATAAGTATTTATTGTTTTCTTCATCCCTATTTTTAGTTTCAATAGGTGCGCAAGCTGTTGCACCTGTTGCTGAACTGAAAGTCGCAGGTAAAATCAATGTACCTACCTGCAGTATCTCTGTACCGGATAACGGTGTGTATGATCTGGGTAAAGTGTCATCAGCCTTGGTTCAACCAGCAGCGAAAACTTCGCTTCCCCCCTTGATGAAAAGCTGGGTGGTCACCTGCGATAGTCAGACATATTTAACTATCACTCCTACAGACAATCGCAGTGATTCTGTGGTCATTACAACTCCTGGGGCTGGCGTGACTAATCACTATGGCTTGGGTTTTGTCAATGGAACCGGCAAAATCGGCGCATTCCAACCTCATATAGTAAATACTTCGACCGTTGATGGTGTACGAGTAGCTCTGTGTAAGGGTATTCCTGGGCAATGTACACTACAAGCAGCGAGTACCTATCTCTCCAAGGGAAATCAAGTCAGTTGGGCAACGGCTAATAACCAGTTGCAAGCTGGTAAAGTATTCCGGGCAGATATTTCTATTTATCCTGACCTCGCTAGTTCAGAGATTATGAATGGCGCTATTACTGATAATACCAAGATTGATGGCTCAATGACCCTCAGTTTCGCATTTGCTATTTAATTACCATTAATAATTCTCTTTATTCGGGCATAGCATGCTATGCCCGCTATTTATCTATTTCCTTTATTTTTACATTTTACCTAATGGTAATGATTACGGATTGATTGGAGTGCCAGAATGACAACGTTGCGTGTCCCATTTCATTCGCTGGTATCAGCACTCATGCTAATACCCAGCATGACCACGGCTGCGAATGAAAAAGGTCCGGAATTTGACCTTAAAACTCTGCAAAATCTCGGCTATACGGCCGATGTTGCCGAATTCTTTGGTAAAGAAGCACGCTTCCTGCCAGGCACCAATACCGTCAACATCCAAGTCAATGCAGCTCGTACGCACACTGTCGATGCCCGCTTTAACGCTGACGGCCAACTTTGCGTTGATAATGCGCTGTTGGTTGCCCTGCAACTGCGCCAGCCCAAGCTCGCCTCAGACTGCGAAGCACTGAGCACACTATGGCCTACCGCCCTTGTTAAACCCTACCCAGGGCAATTTCGCCTTGAATTGATGCTGCCCGAAGAGGCCTTTGATCCAGAACAGGATGATTTCCAGCGCGGTGGGCACGCTCTGCTACTCAACTACAACCTGTTTGGTCAGCAGATTTCCGGTAACAATAACGATCTACGCTTCTTTCAGGGGCTCTTTGAACCTGGGCTCAACGTCAGTAATTGGGTGGTACGCAATCGCAGCAGCGTCTCCAGCGGCCTGAGTGGAAACCGTTACACGTCTGAGGAAACCTCCGCCTCACGTGCAGTCGAATCACTCAAATCCGTACTGCAACTCGGCCAGTTTGGTAGTAGCAGCGACACTTTCTCCGGCCTGCCCATCGTCGGGGCACAACTCTATTCCGACAGCGCGCAGTTCAGCACCTCACAGCTGATCGTGCCGATCAAAGGCGTCGCTAACACTAATGCCACCGTTGAAATCCGCCAACGTGGACGCACCATTTACCGTACCGTTGTCGCTCCAGGGCCGTTCTCGCTGAGTAACATCAGCAACTTTTCCAATGGCATCCCGGCAGACGTCGAGATCATCGAAGAAGATGGTCGCAGGCAGCGTTTTTCCGTGACTAATGCATTAGACATCAATGCCTATCAGGAAGCCAGCAGCTACCAACTGGGGCTCGGGCGTTATCGCAACCCTAACGCGACGGCAGATATGTCCACGGATGCCCCACTTTTGCTTACGGGTGAACTGGCTTTCAGCCCCGCCAGCCGCCAGCGGGCGACAACCGGTGGGTTGCTGTCGTCTGAATACCAAAACCTGGTGATGAAAAGCAGCTACGCTGGAACGGAACGCGGCTGGGTGGGTGGCGGGGTCGGCTATGCCCGGGGTAAAGATAACCGGCAAGGTTATCAGTTGGATCTGCAGGCTCAAGCCCATTTGGGGGTAAATGTCTCTACCTCCCTGTCCACACTTTACCGTTCAGAGGATTATCTGACCGCGGATGACGCACTCAGTGGCTTCGCCTATCGTCAGGATCCTGCCGCCCAGTCATTGCGTAATGCCACCAGTGCTGCCATTACCTGGGCACATCCACGCTGGGGGGCGTTCTCCTATGTGGCTTCGCATAATCAGTATTATCGCAATGGCGACAGTGATATTGCCCATACGTTATCCAGCAGCCAGCGTTGGGGCAACGCGACTCTGAGTCTCAGTCTGCAATCCTCCGCTTTCGGCCAGTCGGCGTATGCAAGCCTGTCGTTGCCACTGGGCCAGGGGACACTGAACAGTCGGATACAGCAAGTGGATAATACCCTGTCTATGGGCTCCACCTATCAAGGCCGCTGGGGGGAAAACCGTGGCTATTCGGTGGGTGTAACAGGTTCAGAAAATCAGCAACGCGTCAGCGGTAGTGCTAACTTGCGTACGCCTTACGCTCAATTAGCCACCGGGATATCACAGTCGTCCAACCAGAGCCGCTCCGTTTCGCTGTCAGCCAGTGGTGCCATGGCCTACGCCAACGGCAACGTGGCGACATCGTCACAAGCGATAGGAGATACGTTTGCGATTGTCGACATTCCCAAGCAAGGCAATCTGCGCGTGCAGGCTCCTGGCAGCGGTGCGACCCTGACCAATCGCTCCGGCAAGGCCATTCTGCCTGCGCTGCAACCTTATACGACAGCAACCGCGCAGATTGATACCAAAACATTGCCACTGAATATCCGGCTGAACAGCACCACCGCCGATTTTGCACTGGCGCGCGGTTCGGTTGCCAGCAAGAGCTTTACGGTAACCGAAACACGCCAGTTACTGCTGACCATCCGCGATACCACGGGTACCGCGCTCCCTGTTGGCGCAACGGTATTGAATGGTAACGGCAAATTTATGGGCACCGTGATCGGCGATGGGAACGTGATGCTGATCAATGACGATATCGGCCAACCTTTGCGCGTCAAAGTAATGAACCAGAGTGAATGCCAGGTCGATTATCAAGCCCCAACCCAGTTCGACGCCAACGCGTTATACGAAGTCTCTGAAGCGATTTGTCGCTAATTATTCCCGTCCCTGTTTTTCTTATTATTAGGGATTACACTTAAAACGAGTTCTGTTTTACACATCGTGAGGTTTACTATGTCTATAACGAGCAGAAAAAATGCACACCATCCGCTCCTGTTATCCATCCTGCTCGGGCTCGGATTGTTGGTTTCACTGCTGCTGGTTACTCCTGTACAGGCTTCATTCAAGCTGGAAAGCACCGGCATTATCCTGAATGAAAGCGAAGGCCGAGTCAGTTTCAACATTCAGAATACCTCTTCAGCGCCATTATTACTGGTGACCAAGCTGATTGATCTGGATGGCGGTAATCTTAGCAAACAGATCCTGATTTCGCCGCCGATCACCCGCATCGATGCCGATCAAAGCCAGCAAGTCAATTTTGTGCTGAAAAAAGGTGCGCCACTTACCCATGAGGTGCTGTTGAAAGCCTCGTTTGAGGGGGTCAACCAGGCGGCAGATAACAGCGCCAAAATGCCTATCCGCCAGGATATCGGGTTTATCGTGCAACCGAGTTCTGTTGCTCAGACCAAAACGCCTTGGGAAGACCTGAAGTTCAGTGTTGAAGGGCAACAACTTGTGATGGCTAACCCAGGCAAGCATGTTATCCGGTTGGCGCCACAGCTCACCCTATTACCCAGTAAGAAGGTCATTCCACTGGAACATTACTATCTACTGGCGGGCGAAACCAAACGGCTGACCATCGCTGGAGCACCGACGTCAGTCACGCTCACGCCATTGAGCCGCTATGGCTTTAAGCTGCCCGAGGTCACACTGCCGGTCAATAAGTAGCTTATACGTCTGAATTTTCACATCAGCCAACGCACCCTGTCAGGGTGTGTTGGCATTTCTGGAGGGAATTAATCAGGTAGTTTGTTATAAGGGCTATCGATTAAATAAACCCATTTACCCTGCGCATTTTTACGAAATACTTCGCTGGCAAACCACTCTTCGTGCACCTTTCCATTAATATCGATTAGCTGCCAGCGGCCGCTTCTTAAAATGATATCGCCATTCTGTACGGTAGTGGATGAATCAGGAACGCTCCGGACACGCATATTTTTATCTGCCAGTATCTCGCGGAATCCCTCTTTGATCTCGGTTCGTCCTTTAGCCAGAGAACCGTCCTGCTTGACCAGAATGCCTTTTTCATCAAAAAACTGTGCGATACCTTCTACATCCCGCGCCGCCATGGCTTGGCCAAAACCGCTACGAGTGCTATTCAGCTCGTCTACGGCATGGGCACTCCCCATGACTGTAAACAAGAGCATAACAATGACTTTTTTGTAGCCGACTGTAAGCATGGTGCATACCTCATAATGGGGAAATCGAAGCCATTAAGGTAACACCTTGTTAGATATATAAAAATAATGAATAGAGGTTAAATAGTGGGCGTAGGAACTCGTTACCCTCATAAACACTTGCTTATCGGCTTGATAAAAACCAGGCCTTAGGCATAAAAAAGCCCGATAAACATCTACCGGGCATTTTATTCAAACCGCTTCATAAAACGTTATCTTACAGGAAAGTTTACCGTCTGCTGATTCGTCCAACTCAGCATCTGGGCCGCCAGTTTGTCGCTGGCCAAACCGAATGCCTGCACCACCTTATCCATCGATCTGCCGCTTACTGGCTGCCGAACCTCAAAGCTGCGGCTGGCGATCACCCGGCGATCGGACGTGCGTACCAAACGCGCATCGAAACGGATCACCACTTCACCGCTATCACCAATGTACACGCCCTGGAATGACAACAGCTCACCGTTCAGTTCAATATAGGCCTGCACGTTGTCTTCATCACTGCTCACCGACAGGAAGCGCCCATCGGTACGGAACTCCTGAATCAGGCGATTACGCAGCAATAGCGGTGCCGGATCGCTCCAGCGCGAACCAGAGAAAGAAGTGATCTCGGCCCCCTGAGGCTGAACGGCAATGCGTGAGCTATTCAGAAATTGGTTGGTGGTCGGCTGGACGATACGCAACGATTGACCAGACGCCTGCCCGCTGCCAGAAGCGCTAGCAGGCTGAGCGGGCAACAGATAAACCTGCAACACCGGGCTTTCCGGCAAAATAGTGCAGGCCGCCAGCGGCAGGAACAGTATCAGAGCTAACAGCCGTAAGAGGTTGCGGCGGTAGCGGGTATAGATAAGGCTGAAGTCAGTCATTGTGGTCTAAACTCCTTGGTACGTTCACGGCCTCTAAGCAAGGCTGACGGGTTTTCTTCCAAACGATTCATGGCACTGCGCAATGCCACCAGCGTTCTGCGCAATTCATCAACCGCCGGACCGAGATCGTTGAATCCCTGCATCCCATTACTCAGCGAGCTTTGGTTTTCACTGATTAACTTGTTAAGCAGAGCGCTGGTTTGCTCCAACGATGCCATGGTTTTGGCCGCGTTACTCACCAGCAGCTTGCCCTGCCCGTCCAGCAGGCCGTTAGCATTGCGCACCAAGCGATTGGTTTGCACCAGCGTGTCATTGCCCTGTTTGGTGAGCAGCGCCAACTGCTGTATTACCGTACGAATATCTTCACGTTCTCCGGCTACGGTGCCGGTGATCTTCTCCAGATTATCCAGCGTGTTGACCAAACGCTGCTGGTTATCCGGAGTCAGTACCTGATTCAAGCGCACCAACACTTCATTAATATTGGTGACCACATCTTCACCGTTAGTGAGCAATTGGCTCAGCGGTGATGGGGTGGCAATAATCACCGGAATCTCACCATTCTGGCCTTCCAGCAGCGGGCTGGCCTCGGTGCCGCTGCTAAGTTGGATATTGGACGTTCCGGTAATACCCGCAACGGCCAGCCGAGCCTGCGTATCCTGGCGAATAGGTGCCGAAGCCGCTACCCGGATACGTGCCCAGACTTTGCTCGGCACATCTTTGTCCAACCGCAGTTGAACCACTTCCCCCACGCGGATCCCGCTGTAATTCACCGTGCTGCCCTGTGAAAGGCCACTGACGGCTTCGTTGAACACAATATCGTACAGTTTGAACTGACGATCGCTGCCGGCCTTGGTCAACCACAGGCTGAACAACAGCACGGCGCTGAAAATAATGAGAGTAAACAGACCAATGAGTACATGGTGAGCACGGGTTTCCATTTCTTATTGCCTCTCTCGAATGTTCGTTACGGCCTGTTGCGCAGCCCGCCCTCGCGGGCCATGGAAGTACTCTTGGATCCAGGCATCATCGGTGGCGGCCACGACGTCTAGCGAATCAACCACCAGCACCTTTTTCTGCGAAAGCACGGCAACCCGGTCACAGATAGTATAGAGGGTGTCCAGATCGTGGGTGACCAGGAACACCGTCAGCCCCAGCGCATCGCGCAGCGTACGGATCAGGCTGTCAAAGGCCGCCGCACCGATCGGATCCAGCCCGGCGGTGGGTTCATCCAGAAACAGAATCTCCGGATCCAGCGCCAAGGCTCTGGCCAGTGCGGCACGTTTCACCATGCCCCCAGAAAGTGATGCCGGGTATTTATTGCCCGCGGTGGCTGGCAGACCGGCCAGCGCCAGTTTTACCTGAGCCAGTTGTTCCGCATCGCTGCGTTGTAATCCGGCGTATTCAATCAGCGGCAATGCCACGTTTTCGGTGACGGTCAGCGAACTGAACAGCGCTCCGCGCTGGAACAGCACGCCAAATCGCCTTTCCAGCGTGGAACGGTGTAGGCCAGAAAGCGCCATCAAATCTTCGCCAAAAACATGGATCTGCCCCGCCGTTGGGCGACGTAGCCCAACGATGCTGCGCAGCAGCACGGATTTACCGGTGCCAGAGCCGCCGACAACGCCCAGGATTTCACCACGACGGACATCAAGATCCAGATCCTCATGAACACACTGCTTGCCAAAACAGTTACGCAATTTACGAATGCGAATAATGGCTTCAGGGGCTGCTTGGTTCACCATCCCATCTCCATGAAAAACAGTGCGGCGACGGCATCAAGCAGGATCACCACAAAGATTGAATGTACTACGCTGGAGGTGGTGTGCGCCCCTACCGAGGCGGCGCTGCCACTGACTTTGAACCCTTCCAGGCACCCGACAATAGCAATCAGGAAGGCAAAGACTGGCGCTTTGCTCATCCCTACCAGGAAATGCTGCAATCCGCCGCTACCCTGCATGATGGTCAAGAACATGGTAGGCGAGATATCCAGCGTTAGCACACATACCATCGCGCCACCAAAGATCCCGCTGATCATGCCGACAAAGGTCAGCATCGGCAGCGCAATCAGCAACGCCAATACGCGTGGCAGCACCAGCATTTCCACCGGATTCAGCCCCAGAGCCTGGATTGCGTCGATTTCTTCATTGGCTTTCATCAGGCCAATCTGAGCGGTAAACGCACTGGCGGTTCGGCCCGCCATTAATATTGCGGTAAGCAACACGGCAAATTCACGCAGGAAGGAAAACACCACCAGATGGACGGTAAAAATACCGGCACCAAAGGTAGCCAACACCGTTGAGCCCAGGAAGGCGATAACCGCGCCAACCAGGAAGGTCAGCAGCATAATGATGGGCACCGCGTTGAGGCCGATTTGCTGAATATTAGCCACCAGTGAGGTGAGCCGCCAGCGTGAAGGGCGCAGCAGGCTGCCAAACAGCGCTTGCAGAGTCAGGCCAATGAACCCCAGCAGATCGATGAAGTTTTGCCAGAAACTGGCAATGGATTGGCCAATATTGGCCAACAGTTCAACCAGTAAACTCGGTGGTGTTTCTGGCTTTGGTAGCTCAAACCCTTGCAGAGAACGGCCGACGGTTTCCAGCAGAACGCGGCGTTCAGCAGGCAGCGAAGGCGCAGTCTGGCTGAGGTTGAGTATCCGCTCGATGCCAAGCAGGTTGACCAGCAATGTGGCCCCGGCGGTATCAAGAACGCCCAACTGGCTGAGATCAAACGCCGCATTATCGGGCAACCGAGTCTGCAATTGTCTGACGCCAGGCTCCAGCAGGCGGTAGTGTGCAAGCACCCAATCACCGCGTGCCAACACGCGAGGGGGATGAACAGTGTCGTCCAGATTGAGCAATGCGCTGAGCTGTTGTTCTGTCATAAAAAGAACCTGTTACCCTTTACCGGGCTACGTCATCGCAACATAGCTAAATTAGTGGCTCATCTATGAGTAAATTACCATTTTTATTATTCATGAAAATTATGAATATCAGACTGATTTACACTTCATTGTTCAAAAACAGCGGCAACATGGATTAAGCCACCGCACTGCGTCAAAACAATCACCTGAAGGCTTGCTGCAAGACGATACTCTAAGCGTAGCGGGTCCAGGCTGATTTGCTATGCCAGCTTAAAAAAATCAATGCGTAACACGATAATTCAGAATGGGTTTTGTAGCAGAAATGCAGGCAGCGTAAGAGGATTCAGCAGGAACATGCAGGGCTGGAAAGTGCCAGCCCTGCCAGTAGAAAATTTACTTCACTTCGCCCATGGCTTTCAGCTTTTTGGACAAATCACGGCGCTCTTTAGACAGGTCAGCATTTTTGATGATGTAGTCGTCAACACGATCTTCATAATCACTGCGCATGTTGGCAATAATGCCCTGAATATCTTCAATGCTCATACCTGGTTTGATGTACTCACTCAGGTTGTCGAGCAGCAGCACACGCTTCTGGTTGTCACGAACTTTCTTTTCGTTGTCGGTAATCTCACGCTGCAGCTTGTTTTTACGGCGGAACATACGCACAAACTCCAGTAC
>JBAQHZ010000476.1:0-1688 GCA_049288585.1 Chania sp. | reverse complement strand
GACGGTGAAGTAGGTAGCGACATGTGACCCAGATCAAATTTCAAAACAAGCACTTAATTGGTCGATACTACAGCGCCGGAACAAGTAATCAAGAGTTTTTGTGAGAAAGTGCTGGAGGCAATCGATTACGCCCTGTAGAATGCCACGGCAATATTTTATCCTTTCCGCATCCACCTTGGTGAGATATTGCCCATGCTACGTATCGCTAAAGAAGCTCTAACGTTTGACGACGTTCTCCTGGTTCCAGCCCACTCCACAGTTCTGCCTAATACCGCAGATCTTGGCACCCAACTGACCAAATCTATCCGCCTGAATATCCCTATGCTGTCCGCAGCCATGGATACCGTAACCGAATCCGGCCTGGCCATTGCGCTGGCGCAGGAAGGCGGTCTGGGCTTCATTCACAAAAATATGTCTATCGAGCGCCAGGCGGAAGAAGTCCGCCGCGTGAAAAAACATGAAAGCGGCGTGGTCACGGACCCACAAACCGTTACGCCTTGCACCACGCTGGCCGAAGTCAAAGAGCTGACCGCCCGTAACGGTTTTGCCGGTTACCCGGTGGTGGCTGAAGACAACGAACTGGTGGGGATCATTACCGGTCGTGACGTGCGGTTTGTCACCGATCTGAACCAGCCGGTCACTGCGGTGATGACGCCGAAAGAGCGTCTGGTTACCGTCAAGGAAGGCGAAGCGCGTGAAGTTGTGCTGCAAAAAATGCACGAAAAACGCGTTGAGAAAGCGCTGGTGGTGGATGATAGTTTCCATCTGATCGGCATGATCACGGTAAAAGATTTTCAGAAAGCTGAACGTAAACCTAACGCCTGTAAAGACGAACACGGTCGCCTGCGCGTTGGTGCAGCGGTGGGCGCAGGTGCCGGTAACGAAGAGCGCGTTGATGCGCTGGTGGCGGCCGGTGTTGACGTGCTGCTGATCGACTCCTCGCACGGCCATTCCGAAGGTGTATTACAGCGCATCCGTGAAACTCGTGCTAAATACCCGGATCTGCAAATCCTTGGCGGCAACGTGGCGACCGCATCTGGTGCTAAAGCCTTGATGGAAGCCGGTGTCAGTGCAGTGAAAGTAGGTATCGGCCCAGGTTCTATCTGCACCACCCGTATCGTAACCGGCGTTGGCGTACCGCAAATCACCGCGATTGCCGATGCGGTAGAAGCGCTGGAAGGCACCGGGATCCCGGTGATTGCCGATGGTGGCATCCGCTTCTCGGGTGATATCGCCAAAGCGATTGCTGCTGGTGCATCCTGCGTCATGGTGGGTTCGATGCTGGCAGGAACGGAAGAATCTCCGGGCGAAATCGAGCTGTATCAGGGCCGTTCGTTCAAATCTTATCGTGGCATGGGCTCCCTGGGCGCGATGTCTAAAGGCTCTTCAGACCGTTACTTCCAGACCGATAACGCCGCTGATAAACTGGTGCCCGAAGGTATTGAAGGCCGCGTGGCGTACAAAGGCATGCTGAAAGCCATTGTGCACCAGCAGATGGGCGGCCTGCGCTCCTGCATGGGCCTGACCGGCTGTGGCACGATCGATGAACTGCGTACCAAGGCTGAATTTGTGCGTATCAGCAGCGCCGGTATTCAAGAAAGCCACGTGCATGACGTGACCATTACCAAAGAGTCACCAAACTACCGTATGGGCTAATGTTTTGTTCTCTCTTTAGAGAGAGGAGCGGG
>JBAQHZ010000475.1:0-6095 GCA_049288585.1 Chania sp. | reverse complement strand
CCTACCTCAACGTGACGCCGTTTATTACCACCTTGGGTACCATGATTATCGTCTACGGCATCAACTCGCTGTATTACGATTCTGTGGGGGCTTCACCGGTAGCGGGCTTTGATCCGAAATTCTCCACGTTTGCTCAGGGGTTCCTGCGCTTTGGTGACTTCAAGCTGTCGTACATTACCTTCTACGCCATTATTGCGATTATCTTTGTCTGGATCCTGTGGAATAAAACCCGCTTTGGCAAAAACATCTTCGCCATCGGCGGCAACCCGGAAGCGGCCAAAGTCTCCGGCGTTAACGTCCCGCTGAACCTGATTATGATCTATGCGCTGTCCGGGGTGTTCTATGCTTTCGGCGGCTTGCTGGAGGCTGGCCGTATCGGCAGTGCCACCAACAACCTCGGCTTTATGTATGAGCTGGATGCGATTGCCGCCTGCGTGGTGGGCGGGGTATCGTTTGCCGGTGGGGTAGGAACGGTGCTGGGGGTGGTGACTGGGGTGATCATCTTCACCGTGATCAACTACGGTCTTACCTACATCGGGGTTAACCCCTACTGGCAGTATATCATTAAGGGAGGCATCATCATCTTTGCGGTTGCGCTGGATTCACTGAAATACGCCAAGAAAAAATAATCTCTATTTACCGCATCCTTCAGCCAGAAGGATGCGGTTCCCTTTCGGTTTACCCTCGCTGTATATCACCCCCCAACTATTTGACTGCTTTGGCTTCCCTTGGCTACTACAGCCTGATGGGCCGAAAACGCGGCAAGATACAGCGCAAATGTGTTGTGCCAGCCAATGATTCGACCCGCTTGGCGGCGGAATCCGTTTAATAATCAAAGAGACACCCTCTGTACTTTTCAACCAAGAGAATCGCTATGCACTTTACTCAAGCCATTGCCCGATTGCCTGCCGATACCTGTGGTGCCGGCCAGACCACTGCCCAGTTGGGGGCACCCGATGTGGCTGAAAGCAGCCGCCAGTTCCTGGCGTATGTGAATGCGCTACTGCAACTCGGCCTGAAGGTGACGGTATTGCCTGCCGCTCCGGCATTCCCCGATGCGCACTTTGTTGAAGATACCGCGGTGGTGATGCCCGAATTGGCGGTGATTACCCATCCAGGCGCGCCCAGCCGCCAGGGCGAAGTGGCGACCATTGCGCCAGTATTAGCGGGCTTTAGGCCGCTGGTGCAGATGAGCAACCGCGGGCACCTTGACGGTGGCGACGTGTTGCTGGTCAATCGTCAGTTTTTTATTGGTTTGACCGCCCGCACTGATGAGGCGGGGATCCGTGAGTTTGCCGCTGCGGTGGAACCACATGGTTACCGGGTTACTGCCATTGAAGTGAGCGCCGGGCTGCACCTGAAATCGATCGTCAACTACGTTGGCCGCAATACGCTGCTGCTGACCGAAGAGTACCGACAGCATCCGGCCTTTGCCGCTTTCAATATTGTGGTGATCCCGGAAGAGGAGTCCTATGCAGGCAACACGCTGTGGATCAACGATACCTTGCTGACGCCGCAGGGTTACCCTTACACCTTGGCGCAATTAGAAAAATTGGGCATGCCGATTGTCCCGCTGGATACCAGCGAATTCAAAAAAATGGACGGTGGGTTAACCTGCCTGTCACTGCGTTTCTAAGTTTGAGTCAACGGGGATGAGATCATGAAAAAGTTATTTAAGGTTCTGCTGACCAGTGCGGTGCTGTGCGCGCCGCTCTCCGCCAAGGCATTTGACACCATCAGCTTTGGCGTGGATGGTGGTTATCCGCCGTTCGACGTTCTTTCCCCCAGCGGTGAGATCACCGGTTTTGATATTGATATCGCCAATGCACTATGTACGCAGTTGAAAGCGAAGTGCGTGTTCGTCAAACAGCCGTTTGAGAGCATGATTGCGGCGCTTAATGCCGGTAAGTTCAATGCGATTATCGCTTCGCTCAATATCACCGAAGATCGCCAAAAAGAGGTCGACTTTACCGACCGCTATTATCGCAGCGCAGCCCAACTGGTAGCGCGTAAGGGCAGCCCGCTTCAGCCCGATGTGCAAAGCCTGAAAGGCAAAACGGTGGGCGTGCAGACTGGATCGGTGCATGAAGCTTACGCAAAAAAACAGTGGGCTGGGAAAGGGGTGAAAATTGTCTCCTATGCCAATCAGGACAATGTTTATCTGGATCTGATGTCCGGGCGTATTGATGCGTCGCTGCAAGACAACATCCAGGCGGGCAACAGCTTTATTGATACCCCGCGCGGCAAGAACTTTGCCTTTGCTGGCCCGGTGATCCGCGATCAGACCATCTCTTCGGAAGTGGGTATCGCCGTGGCGAAAGCCAACCCGGCGCTGCGCGATGCGCTCAATGAGGCGATCAAGGCCATCCGCGCCGATGGGACTTACGACGCCATCCAGAAGAAATATTTCAGCTTTGATATTTACGGCGAATAATCAGGGCTACTGAGTTAACGGAGATTCGGGATGGTAATCGACTATTTGCCGCTGCTGTTGCAAGGCGCTGGGCTGTCGCTGTGCGTGATGCTGTTGGCTCTGGTGCTGGCGCTGATCCTTGGCCTGATCAATGCGGTCATCAAGCTGTTCGGCCCGCCTTGGTTGCGCTGGCTGTCGACCGGCTATACCACGCTGGTGCGCGGTATTCCTGAGCTGGTGATCATGCTGTTGCTGTTCTTTGGTGGCGAGATGCTGGTGAACGGTTTCCTCGGCCTGCTGGGTATTGGCCCGGTGCACTTCAATACCTTTCTTTCTGGCGTATTGGCGATTGGCTTTGTGTTCGGCGCTTATTATACCGAGACCTTTCGTGGCGCTTTTCAGACGGTGGATCAGGGCCAACTGGAGGCGGCCGTGGCCTACGGTATGCGCCCAGGGCAGGTGTTCCGCCGCGTGATGCTGCCGCAGATGTTGAGCTTTGCTATTCCTGGCATCAACAATAACTGGCTGGGGTTGATGAAGGCTTCGGCGCTGGTGTCGATCCTGGGGCTGGAGGATATGGTGTGGCTGGCAGAGCAGGCCGGGCGCGCCACGCAGAAACCCTTCCTGTTCTATTTCCTGATCTCGCTGATCTATATGGTGATTACTGCGCTTTCCGGCTGGATGTTCAGCCGCCTGGCGCGGCGCTATGCGCTGTATTCCTCAACGGCCAGAGATACATACTGATGAATCTGCAAACGATACTGGATACGGTTCCCACTTTTCTGTGGAGCGACGGCAATGATGTCACCGGGCTGGCCGTGACCGCCAAGCTGTTCTTGCTCTCGGTGGTGCCCGGCTTGATGTTGGCGGTAATAATGGCGGTTGGTCAGGTTTACGGCCCGCGCCCGCTGGCGATGCTGATCCGCAGCGTGAGTTACTTCTTTCGCAGTACGCCGCTCTATCTGCAACTGATGCTGATTTACTACGGCCTGTCGCAGTTCGACGTGGTGCAACTGGGCTGGCAAAACGATCAGCCCTTCTGGCTGCTGTTCCGCGATGCCACCTTCTGTGCCACGTTGGCGCTGGTGCTGAATACCAGCGCCTATGTGGCGGAACTGCTGGCCGGGATGATGGTCACTTTCCCGCGCCAAGAGTGGGTGGCCGGTGAGGCCTTTGGCATGAGCCGTGCGCAGATCATCCGCCGGTTGGTGCTGCCCGCCACCTTACGGCGCGGTATTCCGGCGTTAAACAATGAGATGGTGTTTTTGCTGCATGCCACTTCGTTGGCCAGCACCGTCACGCTGTTGGATATCACCGGCGTGGCGCGCTCCTTTTATGCCGCGACCTATTCACCCTTTATTCCCTTTTTACTGGCGGCAGCGCTGTATTTGGTATGCACCTTTGCGCTGATTTTCCTGTTTTCCCGTGCGGAGCGGCGCTGGCTGGCGTTTACCCGCCGGAGTTGATTCAGGAGCGTTTGATGGTCTGCAATTCGGTCAGCGTCATGATTTTGTCGACGCGGAATTTTTTGCTGGTTAGCCAGGTGTCGGCCAACTGCCGGTAATGTTCCATGCTTTGGCAGCCGATACGCACCAGAAAATCGAAGCTGCCGCTGACCAGCCAGCAGTCCAGTACCTCCGGCGCTTGGCGCATTTCCTGCTCAAACGCCGATTGTGACTGGCCGTGATCGGCGAGGGCAATCTGCGCCTGTACCACAAACGCATGCTCCGGTTCCGGCAACTCAATCAGGGTGCTGTAACCGCGAATAATACCGGCACGTTCGAGGATCCGGACTCTCTCCAGGCAGGGGCGGGGCGTCAGGTTAACCAGCTCGGACAGCTTACGATAGGAAATGCGGCCATCCTGGCGCAGTATTTCAAGGATCTTTTTATCAATTCGGTCAAGCCGCGTTTTCTTTTCCATAGATGGGACGTCCAATGAAAATCAATCACCATAACCTACCTGAACACGCGCTGGGCGGACAGCGCCGATTAACCAGTTTTCATTTCGGCCAGCCTGGCGTGGGCAAGAAAATTTACCTGCAAGCGAGTTTGCATGCCGATGAATTGCCAGGGATGTTGGTGCTGCACTACCTTAAACGGTTACTGTGCCAGGCGGAGCGGCATGGGGAAATCCACAGTGAGATTATCCTGGTTCCGGTGGCCAATCCTCTTGGGCTGGCGCAGGTGCTGCTTAATGGCGGCGTTGGTCGTTTCGACTTGGTCCATGGTGGTAACTTTAACCGAGATTTTCCCGATCTGGCGCAGTGGGTGCGTGACTCATTGCTGCCGCAAAGCTTCACCGATGCCAGCGATTATCAGCAAAAGGTGCGCAGCGCCATGACTGCGGCGCTCAGCGCGATGTCGGCTGGTACCGAAGTGGCCGCGCTACGCCAGCAGTTACTGTTGCTGGCGTGTGATGCCGATTTGGTGCTGGATCTGCACTGTGACGATCGGGCGATGTTGCATATGTATGCCGACCCGGCCTACCGCCAGCAGGCCGAGATTCTGGCGCGTTTTATGGATATCGGTGCCGTGCTGCTGTCGCAGGACAGCGGCGGCGGTTCGTTTGATGAAGCCTGTGGTTTGCCTTGGCACCGGCTGGCCGCCAGCCATAGCGAATGGAGCCAGTTTGAGCTGGGCTGTATGGCCGTCACCCTTGAGTTGCGCGGGCAGCAGGATGTCAGCCACGCGTTGGCCAGTAATGATGCCGAGCGTCTTTACCGTTATCTGCAATATTGCGGGGCGATTGCCGGGGAGCCACCGGTAGTCCCTGAACGAGAAGTACTGATGTTGCCGTTTTCTGCCGGTGAGATCGTGCGTGCCCCTGCTAGCGGCATTCTGCTGCTGTTACGTCAGCCCGGTGATTGGGTTGAGGCGAATGAGATTGTGGCTGAAATTATCGATCCGCTGACGGATACGGTAAAAGCTGTGTGTGCTCAGGCTGGTGGCCTGATTTATGCCTGCCGCAGCGCGCCTTTTGCTACCTTGGGCGCGGAGATCGCCAAGATTGCCGGTAAAACGCCTTACAAAGGGGGCGGTGGTTTGGCAGCCTGACTAGGGTTTTGGCGCTGCTTTGCGCTTTTCTGCCGCCAGCTTATGTTCCAGCTCCACCAGTTGCTCTGGCGATACCGCCGGGTAGCCCTGTGCGTCTTCCGGCACGTCGTGCATAGAAGATATGGGCAGTAACGGGCCGAGGAAACGCGGCTCGCGCTTGAGAATATACAGGTCGGTTAACGCGCCCAAGCGGGCAAAGATCTCACGGGCTCGCACTGTCATCATGTCTTTTGGCGACGGCACCGCATAGCACTGCGCCTGAATGCCCATATGCAGCGCGATAAACAGCGCACGTTCGCAGTGGAAGCGCTGGGTGATGATGATGAAGTCGTTGGTGTCAAACACCTTGCGCGTGCGCACGATGGAGTCGAGGGTGCGGAAACCGGCGTAGTCGAGCACGATATCACTTGGTGCAACGCCAGCGGCGATCAGATCGCGGCGCATGGTCATGGGTTCATTGTAACTTTGCTGGGCGTTATCACCGCTCAACAGCAGGTATTTCACCTTGCCGCTGTTATAGGCGTTAAGCGCCCCCTGAATGCGGTAACGGTAATACTGATTGATCACGCCGGTACGGTAATATTTGGCTGTCCCCAGCACCACACCTACCTGACGGTGCGGTAACC
>JBAQHZ010000474.1:0-16844 GCA_049288585.1 Chania sp. | reverse complement strand
GCCCCAGGAGCTTACTCAGGTGAGTGACTGGGGTGAGTAAAGGCAGCCAACACCCAAGCAACTTGAAGTATGACTGGTATAATTATTAGCTGAATAATAGATTAAAAGCCTGGTGGTTTTCCGGCATTGATATTCTTAGATATTCTTAATTAACTCGCTCTTTTTCAACGGTATGGAAAGAGTGCCGTTTGCTTTGTTGGTAAACGGTTCAATGGGGGCAAGGATCGCCCAGCGCAGGTCCCCACATTCAGATCATGTATCAGTTTGAGGCAAGCTTATTTATGCGTCCTTTTCAGAAAAACAACCCAACCTCTCCTCCCCATGCCTTGCAGGAACAGCGTCTCAACGCACTTGCGCAGCAGTATCGTGAGGCTATCGCTCTCAATGATTATGCAGCTGGCAAAGCGATCGCTGAAGCTACGCTGCGCTTGGTACCACGCAACACCGACGTGCTAGCCAGTTATGCCCTGTGCTTAATGCGTACGAAGGACTATGAGAAAGCCTATAAAACCTATAAAAAACTGTTGCAAAGCCAACCACTGGAACAGCTCCCTGCTACCATGATCGATGGTTTGGCGGAGGTTTGTGGCTGGTTGAACCGCCCGGATGAGGTGCGACGCTTCGGTTTGATGTCACTGGAACAGGGTGACCGGAAATTCGGTAGCAACCAAGCTTACCCGCTGCCCGCCCCCCAGCCCCCGGCATTTAACCCACATAACCCAGAAGAAAACGCTATCGCGTTTACCTTGTTTGGTTCACTGGTGCGTTACTGCGAAAGTGCCGTGATGAACGCCAAGGTAAGTAAAGCCTTGTTTCCACACTGGCATTGCCGTTTCTATCTGGACGATAGCGTGCCACAGGATGTGCAGCAACGTCTACGCGAGGCTGGGGCCAAGGTGATCAAAGTGGAAGGTGAACTGCATCAGAATATCCCACCGTTGATGTGGCGCTTTCTGGTGCTGGATGACCCAACTGTTAAACGCTATCTCATTCGCGATGCGGATTCACTACTCTCTGAGCGGGAACAGGCCGCGGTAGAAGCCTGGTTGCAAAGCGATTGCTGGTATCACCACATGCGGGATTACTTTACCCATACCGAACTGTTGCTGGCAGGGATGTGGGGCGGCTGTCACAATCCTAATCTGCCCTCAATCATCAACCAGACCCGTGAATATCTGAGCCAGCAGGACAACCATCGCCGCTTTGTCGATCAGTATTTCCTGCGCCAGCATCTTTGGCCCACCGTCAGGCAGAGCTTGCTAAGCCATGACGATTTTTTCGGTTTCCACCAGGCTCAACCTTTCCCATCACATGCGCCGATTCGCTGGCAAACAGACAAATTCCATGTGGGCAGTAACGCCAGTTATCAGTTAGCAGGCATCGCCAGCCAGAAGCTGGAGGGTGAAATACAATCGTGGGAAGTGCTGGATGAACAGGGTAACCGGTTATGCCAATACGCAACGGTGGTGAAAAACCACGAGTGGCGCGAACTGATGCCTTTCTTTTTGCTCGCCCCTATTCTCGCCGGGGAATGGCAGTTACGTAATATCGATTGATTTGAAAGCAATCAGGGGCCCTGACTGGGCCCCTGAGGTTGCTGACAAACGGGTTTTTAGACCGCTATCACTTCTCCAGCGAAACCTGCTTGAAGATATGCTTGCCGAACGGATCGATCTCGTAACCTTTCACTTCTTTGCGCACCGGCTCAAAAATGGTGGAATGAGCGATCATCAGCGCGGGCATCTGCTCGTGCATCATTACCTGCGCCTGTTCATACATTGCCACACGTTTTTGATGATCATTTTCTTCCCGCGCCTTAGCGATCAACTCATCAAACGGCTTATAGCACCACTTGGCCGAGTTCGAACCCCCGTTGGCAGAGGTGCAGGTAAACAGCGGGCCGAAGAAGTTGTCCGGGTCACCATTTGCGGTAGTCCAGCCCATCAACGCCGTCTGGTGTTCGCCGCTTTTCACCCGTTGCAGATACTCACCCCATTCGAAAGTGACAACTTTGGCCTGAACGCCAATCTTGGCCCAGTCCGCCTGGATCATCTCGGCCATGCGTTTGGCGTTCGGGTTATAAGGGCGCTGCACCGGCATCGCCCACAAATCGATGGCAAAGCCCTCCCCCAACCCGGCCTCTTGCAGCAGCTGTTTCGCCTTCTCTGGCGAGTAGGCATACTCTTCAATACTGGCATTGTTGCCCCATTGAGTTGGCGGCAACAGGTTCTTCGCCTGCTGGCCTGCACCGTGGAACACCGCCTCGATGATTGCCGGTCGGTTCACCGCCATCGCCAATGCCTGGCGTACTTTCACGTTATCCAGCGGTTTCTTCTGGGTGTTAAACGCCAGGAAACCAATGTTCAAGCCTGATTTCTCCATCACCTGAATATTTTTATCTTCACGCATGCGCACCAGATCGGCCGGATTCGGGAACGGCATCACCTGGCACTCGTTCTTTTGCAGTTTAGCGTAACGTACCGCCGCATCTGGCGTAATGGAGTACACCAGCCGATCGATCTTCGGCTTGCCTTCCCAGTATTGATCAAAAGCTTTATAGAGGATCTTGGCGTCTTTCTGATACTGCAAAAGCTGGAACGGCCCGGTACCGATCGGATCGTTATCCACCCGCTGCGGCGTACCGGCCTTCAGCATCACATCGGCATATTCAGCCGACAGGATGGTGGCAAAATACATCCCCAGATCGGCCACAAACGGCGCTTCAGCACGTGAAAGCTCAAAACGCACGGTGTGATCGTCCACTTTGACGATGTTATTGATCAGCGAACCAAACTCCATCGACTCAAAGTTGGTATAAGCGCCGTTGGACACCTTGTGATAAGGGTGATTAACGTCTTTCTGGCGCATAAAGGAGAAGATCACGTCGTCGGCGTTGAAATCACGGGTCGGCGTGAAGAATTTGTTGCTTTGGAATTTCACCCCTTTGCGCAGATAGAAGGTGTAATTCTTACCGTCTTCGCTCACTTCCCAGCGCTCCGCCAGGCTCGGTTGCAGATCGACAGTACCCACTTTGAAGTCCACCAGCCGGTTGTAAATGGCGGCAGAACTAGCATCTACCGTAGGGCCAGAGGTAAACAACTGTGGGTTAAAGCCTTCAGGCGAACTCTCTGAACAGAAAACCAGCGTGTTAGCCTGCACACTACTCATTACCGCCAGTGCCAACAGGCCCAGCGTCATTTTTACGATCTTTTTCTGCATTGTCCCATCCCATGAGGTATTAAAGAATTAACGACCCTGATACCAATAAATCAAACAGTTAGGGATGTAAAGCAGAAGTTATGGCCGCTTGCCCCACCTAATAGCAGGGCAAGGGAATAAGGCAGGATTAAATCATCTGGCTGAAGTTCATTTGGGCCATCAGCTTGTAGTTGTCAGCATAATCTACCGGGATCGCCACCACCACCGGCCCCTGAATTTCCATCGCCTTACACAGCGTCGGCCGCAGCTCTTCCACCGTTTGCACGACAAACCCGACCGCACCGCACGCCTCTGCATAGGCTTTGAAATCAATCGGGCCAAATTCTACGCCAGATTTACGCTGATATTTACTCACCTCCTGCATTGCCACCATGTTGTAAGCGTTGTCCACCCAGATGACATGTACAATATTGGCTTTCAGCCGCACCGCCGTTTCCAGCTCCATGCTCGACTGCATAAACCCGCCATCGCCGGAGATGGATAACACCTTATCTCCCGGCCGAACCAGTGCAGCACCAATGGCCCACGGCAGGGCAACCCCCATGGTCTGCTGGCCATTGGAGATCAGCAACTGACGCGCGCGGAAGCTATATAAATAGCGAGCGATCCAGATATGGAAGCTCCCCATATCCACACACAGCGTCACGTCATCGCTGACAATATCCTGCAACTCCTTAACGATGCGCAGCGGATGAATTGGCATACCGCCACGGCGTGCCGCGCGCTCGGCCAGTTCTGCACGTTGCAAGCTGAGATCGGACAAGATCAACTCTACCTCGGTAGGCACGCTGAGCGCATGGCTGAAACCTTCGGTCAGCAAATCGATAGTGGTGCTGATATTGCCTACCAACTCCACATCCGGGCGGTAGCAGGTATCAATCTCTGCCGGTTGTACATCGATATGCACCAACTTCAACTGCCTTTGGCTGTTCCACATACAGGGATCGTATTCGATCGGGCTATAGCCCACGCTCACCACCAGATCGGCCTTTTGCAGCAGTTGGTCGGCAGGCTGATTGTTGAATAACCCGACACGGCCAGCAAAGCGGGAAAAATCATTAACATCAATCACCCCGGCGGCCTGATAGGTGCCGACCACCGGCATATGCGTGCGCTGCAACAAATGGCGCACCGCAGTGCTGTTTTCCGGGCGGCTGGCTTGCAGCCCCAATAACAGTACCGGGCATTTTGCCTGCTGGATCAGTTTTAGCGCCATGTGAATATCTTCGATACAGGCGGCACCCAGACGGGGAGCCCGCCCGCCAGCCAGCACCGGTGCTGTGACCGGCTCATTGATAATGTCCATCGGTAAGCTGACAAACGCCGCCCCCGGACGGCCAAACTCAGCGCTGCGGAACGCATTGGCAATCACTTCTGAAATGGCCGAACCGGCGTGCACTTCGGCACAATATTTGGTCACCGGCCGCAACATGCTGACGGTATCCATGCTCTGGTGCGTTTGTTTCAGGTTATCAGCACGCTTCACCGCACCGCCAAAGGCCACGACCGCATCCCCTTCCGACGTTGCGGTCGCCAGCCCGGTAATCAGGTTAGAACTGCCCGGCCCGGAGGTCACCAGCGCCACTCCAGCCTTGCCGGTCAGGCGACCCACCGCCGCCGCCATAAATGCCGCGTTGGCTTCGTGACGCACCACCACGGTTTTTATCGATGGCTCATCTTCCAACGCATCGAATACCCGATCGATTTTCGCCCCAGGGATACCAAACACCTGTTTCACGCCCTGTGCTTGCAGATTTTTAACCACCAAATCTGCACCGCACCGCCAGTGATTGTCTGAACCAACCATAATCCACCTCCTGAAAAACGACGCCGATTAACCTTCGGCAGAACGAATGGCGCGATCCAAATCCTCTGGGCAGAGATCGGCGCGCAGAAAATCCGCATCGTGCGGCAATTGCAGATTGAGACGGGCAATCACACCGAACTGCAAGCGGCCATGATCGAGCTGATAATCCAACACGTGACCGCCGCCGTTGCGATCGTCGGTGACGAAGTGCTCGTGGTAACCGGCAACGCCAATGCCTTGCAGATAATCCGGCGTGCGGAACCCCACTAACGTGCCGCTACGCTGATGAAATGCAAAGATCGGCTGCGCGTCGATCGCCTCCAGCATCGGCTTGTAGGGCCGCTCCTGGCGCTGCACGGTGCGGGTTTCCACATGGCTGAACTGACCATCAACCCGGAGTGCACAGAACAGATTGGGTGATACCATCCGCTGGTTGATGTACTGGTGCAGTTCGGCTTTGCTGATGGGTTTTTCAACCTGCAAGGTAACGCTGGGCTGGAAAAAAGTGACCACCGCAAACGGCGTTTTTTGCTGCAAACCGGCGCGGCGGGCGCTGCCGTCGGCAAGCAACTGATGCACTTCCCGATCAAAGGCGATCAGTTCGCCGTCGAGATGGTTGAAGGTCCCCAGGCCAAAGTTGCCGTGTTTGAGCAACTCGGCCATGGTGATATCGCCTTCGTAAACCCCATCGAGCAAGGCACTCATCACTGAGACCTGGTAAATTTCACCTTGACCACAATCCAGCGCTTGTTTGGCAAAACCTTGCACCAAGTGTTGTGCGCAGGAACAACCGTGATTTTCATTCATTACAACCTCCTCCACCCGCAAGGCATCAGGGGTGCTATGCATTCAAATACTCAAAGATTGAGCACATCTACCAAGCTCAACGGCAACGTATAAAAATGAAGATTCTCTAATCATTATTGAAGAATTACATCACATTAACGGCTGATTCGGCGTTGAGGCGAAAATGAATGCAATAGATAAAGCACTGCTATATTTCATGATGGCAATCTTAAAAATACGTAATAAAGGTATTTCTTTCTGCTTATATACCCAAAATAATTCGAGTTGCTTGTAGGCGGCAATTCCGAGAGTCGCCAGGAGCATAGATAACTATGTGACTGGTGCGAGCGGATGCAGCCAACACCCACGCAACTTGAAGTATGAAGGGTATAGAAATACAACCAGCTCGATTCCAGCTATTTACTTCAGAGGGAGAGTAACCTTAACACCGCCAGCAGAGAACCCGGTATTCATAAGAAATGCTTTTGCATATAATGCAAAGATGAATGACGTACGCTATGCCGAACATCTGCCGATCTTTCTCGAAGTTGCCCAACTGGGTAGCTTCTCCGCCGCCGCACGCAAACTGGGTATGGTGCCTTCTTCATTGGTAAGGCATATCGATACGCTGGAAAGTGAACTTGGCATCAGGCTGTTTGTACGTTCAACGCGCGGTCTGATGTTGACCGATGCCGGTGAAACGCTGAGAAATCGCGCTGCGCTGTTGCTGGCAGAAATCATCGATATTCGAGCCGAGCTGATGGCACAAGACGAGACTCCACAAGGCGTGCTGCGCATCAGTTGTTTACCCACCTTCGGCAAAACCTATCTGCTGCCGCTGTTGCCGGAATTGACCCAGCGTTATCCACAACTGGTGGTTGAGCTGGATCTCACCGAGCGCCAGACCGATCCGAAACAAGAATTGCTGGACGCCGCCATTCGTATTGGCGAGCAGAAAGACAGTTCGCTCTATGCCAGCCGCATCGCCACACAGCGTTGGATCATGTGTGCCAGCCCGGCCTACACCGCTCGTTATGGGGTTCCAGCCAACCTGCTGGCGTTACGCGATCATCAGTTGATCGCTCGTTATCACAAACAGCAGCCCGCCTGCTGGGCGCAAATCCTCAGTGTACCACTGATGAATCAGTACAAGATGGTGCTGCGCTGCGATGATTTCTCGGCGCAGCGGCAAGCGGCGTTACTCGGATTGGGCATCACTTTCTTGCCCAACTGGGTGGTGGGGCCGGATATTCAGGCTGGGCGTTTGCTGCCCCTGCTGGCAGACCCACGCGGCGAGGAACAGGGGATCTATCTGTTGCGCCCGGTCGCCAGAGTTTCGGCCAAGCTGAACGCCTTTATCAGCCTGCTCACTGAGAGTATTGGTCAGCCACCAAGCTGGCAATGAGGCGGAACGATCCGCCCATGCAACGCCGGGTTATCGCTCTCGTCTTTCAGCTCAATACCGGTCAAACGCCGCTGATACGCCTGCTCCAATAGCCAGGCCAGCTTGAACGCCGCCTGTGGATAATCCAACCCTTCCGGGCGAATATTGGAAATGCAGTTGCGCTCCGACTCCAACCTTCCGGTATGCGGGCCCCAGGTGAGGTAAATACCGAGGCTGTCCGGCGAGGACAACCCTGGCCGCTCGCCGATGAGGATCGCAACGGCCTTCGCCCGCAGGCATTCACCGATATCATCCCCCAAGGCAACCCGCGCCTGATGCGCCAACACCACCGGCGCCACGCTGATATCCAGGCGATTAAGATAAGGCCGCAAGGCTTGCAAGAACGGCAGTGCCTGGCAGTGAACCGCCTTCGACGAGAGGCCATCGCCGATCACCAGCAGCAGATCCGCCGGTTTTAGCGCCAGACTTTGCAATACTTCACGGCTGGTGAGCGACAGTTTCCGCCCCAGATCCGGGCGGCGCAGAAAAATGCTGCGATCCGCTGCTGCACTGTGCACCGTCAGCGTCTGCCAGCCATCGATCTGCAAGGCATCGGCTAATTGATCGCTACTGAAAGGCTGATGCACCGCGTCACGCGCCTGCGCATGTGCCAAACCAAACTTCAGCAGTTCCTGCGTCGGCAGGCTGGCACCGGTGCGGCCCAGCGCAATGCGCGCATCGGTAAATACCCGTAGTGCATCCCAACCGTTGGTATGAACCAGTTTGCTCATTGGTTGCCTCCCTGCAATCCCAGCAACAGCGGATGATTAGCGGCAGTATCACGCAAACGCCCCGCCTGATCGATGATCTGCATCTCTGCCAACCAAGCGGCAAATTCCGGCGCATGCTTCAGGCCCAGCAGTTCGCGGATATACAGCGCGTCGTGAAACGAGGTGCTCTGATAATTGAGCATGATGTCATCAGCACCGGGCACGCCAATCAGGAAGGTCAAGCCAGCGGTGGCCAGCAAGGTGAGCAGCGTATCCATATCGTCCTGATCCGCTTCGGCATGATTGGTGTAACACACGTCGCACCCGAGCGGCAGGCCAAGCAGCTTGCCGCAGAAGTGATCTTCCAACCCGGCGCGGATGATTTGCTTGCCGTCATAGAGATATTCCGGCCCGATAAAACCCACCACGGTGTTAATCAACAACGGCGAAAAATGCCGCGCTACGGCATAGGCGCGCGCTTCACAGGTTTGTTGATCGATTCCATGATGCGCATTGGCCGACAAGCAACTGCCCTGCCCGGTCTCGAAATACATGACGTTATTGCCCAAGGAGCCACGCTGTAGGCTCAGCGCCGCCTGCTGAGCCTCGGCCAGCAACGCCAGATTAATACCAAAGCCGCTGTTGGCGGCCTCGGTCCCGGCGATCGACTGAAACACCAGATCCACCGGCGCACCACGCTCGATCAGCCGTAGCGTATTGGTCACATGAGTCAGCACGCAGGATTGGGTGGGAATGGCAAAGCGCTGGATCACGTCGTCCAGCATGTAGTTAAGCTTTTCCAGCAGAGGCAGGCTGTCGCTGGCCGGATTGATGCCCACCACCGCATCGCCGCTGCCATACAGCAAGCCATCGAGCATGCTGGCGGCAATCCCTTGCAGGCTGTCGGTGGGATGATTAGGTTGCAGCCGTACGCTGAGATGGCCCGGTAAGCCGATGGTGTTGCGAAAACGGGTGATGACGCGGCACTTTTTCGCCACCAGAATCAGATCCTGATTGCGCATAATTTTGCTGACCGCCGCCGCCATTTCCGGCGTGATGCCCGCCGCCACCTGTGCCAGCATCGCGCTGTCCGCCTGTTCGCTCAGCAACCAGTCGCGGAAATCGCCGACCGTCAGATGAGAAATTGGCATAAACGCCAACGCATCATGCTGGTCGATAATCAGCCGGGTAACTTCATCCTGTTCGTACGGCACCAACGCCTGCTGCAAAAAAATTTTCAGCGGCACTTCGGCTAGAGCCATGCGCGCCGCTATGCGCTCCTCGGCACTGTCAGCCGCCAACTCGGCTAAATAGTCGCCAGAACGGGCCGGTGAGGCTTTTGCCATCAACTGGCGTAAGTCACGAAAGCGGTAGCTGCGCTGACTGAGCGTTGCCTGATACATAGTGTCCCCTGAAGCAGATTGATTGCAGCAAAATTGCAAAGTCTGTACCAAGTGTAGTCAGCTACGCGGTGGGCTTTATGATGTTTTGATAATCAATGTATTAACCCGCCTCAATACTCAACCTGTTGCTGGCGTTGCTGCTGTAACCGCTCCGCCTGCTGGCGTACTACCTGCCAGATCACCTCTGCCGCTGGCGTCAACGAGCGGTTTTTACGCCGCACCAGCATCAACGCCCGGTTAATCTCCGGCATCAGCCGCCGCACCTTGAGTTGCCCCCCTTCCGGCAGCGGTAGCGCCAGGGCCGGAAAAATGCTGATGCCGATACCCGCCGTTACCATCGGGAACAGCGTCGCCGGATGGCCGATCTCCTGCACCACCTGCGCCTCTACGCCCTGTTGACGCAGAGCGCTGTCGATCAAGGGTCGGCTGCCGGAAGCGTAATCCTGTAACACCAACCGACAGCCGTTAAGCGCCGCCCACTGCACTTCGAGCTGAGTGGCAAATGGATGATCGTTGCGGCACAGCAATAAAAAGGGTTCATACAGAATCGCTTCGCAATCCAGATCCACCGCCTGAATCGGGTCAACCACAATGCCGAAATCCACTTCGGCGTTACGGATGCTTTTCAGCACCTGCTGCTGCGACTGATCGCGCAGCACAATGCGGATCTCGGGATACTGCTGCTCGCCAGCGGCGATACACTGCGGCATCAGATGGGCAGAAATGGTCTGGCTGGACGCCACACGCACCGTGCCGCTGCGTTGCATGCCAAAGCTGCGTGCATCCAGCAATGCTGTCTGTAATTCGTCCAGCAGGCGCTCAACGCGATTGGCCAAGCGCAAACCGGCGTCGGTCAGCACCACTTCACGGGTAGTGCGATCCAGCAGGCGCACGCCCACTTCGGCCTCCAACTCTTTGACACTGTGGCTGACGGCCGATTGCGTCAGGCCCAAAACCTCCCCGGCACGGCTGAAGCTGCCATGGCGCGCGATGGTGACAAAAACTCGGAGCTGCTTGAGAGAGTAATTCATGTTTTTTATTCATAAATGAATTAAATAAATCAATTTTATTATTATATCGTGCCGCGCGAGAATCACCGCATCGATTTCTCTTCTGAGTCAGTCACCATGAAGTTTCTCCCCGATCGTTTTACCCTGACGCTGGTTGCCACCGTGCTGTTAGCCTCATTCTTGCCCGCACGCGGTGAGTTCGTCAGTTGGCTCCACGGGCTGACCGTGGCCGCCATCGCTCTGCTGTTCTTTATGCACGGAGCCAAACTTTCCCGCGAAGCCATCCTGGCGGGCAGCAATAACTGGCGTTTACATCTTTGGGTAATGTGCAGCACGTTCATCATCTTCCCAGTGCTGGGGGTGCTGTTTCAATGGTGGTCGCCCGTCAATGTCAGCCCTGAGCTGTATACCGGCTTTATTTACCTGTGCATCTTGCCCGCTACGGTGCAATCGGCCATTGCTTTTACCTCGCTGGCCGGGGGAAACGTGGCCGCAGCAGTATGCAGCGCTTCGGCCTCCAGCCTGTTGGGGATTTTTGTTTCGCCGCTGCTGGTGGGCCTGTTGATGAACGTGCACAGCGATACCGGCGGGCTGCAACAGGTTGGCACCATTGTGCTGCAACTGCTGGTGCCGTTTATTGCAGGGCATCTTTCCCGCCCGTTGATTGGCAAATGGGTCGAACGTAACCGCAAACTGATTGGCAAAACCGATCAGACCTCGATTCTGCTGGTGGTTTACACCGCCTTTGGTGAAGCGGTAACGCACGGGATCTGGCATCAGGTGGGAGCGGGTTCACTGGTGTTTATCGTGGTGGTCAGCATAGTGCTGCTGACATTGGTGCTGGTAATGAATACCTACATGGCGCGCTGGCTGGGTTTCAGCAAAGCCGATGAGATCACCATTGTGTTCTGCGGATCGAAGAAAAGCCTGGCTAACGGTATCCCGATGGCCAACATTCTGTTCCCAGCGGCAACCGTGGGGATCATGGTGTTGCCATTGATGATCTTTCATCAGATACAGTTAATGGCCTGCGCGGTGCTGGCAAAACGCTATCAGAAAAAACAGCAGGAGGAGCAGGCGGTGTTGAGTACGGAAACGTCCCAGGGATAATCAGGTGGGCTTGCGCCCACCCGTTCAGCTTTTCTTTAGCGGCTTGACCAGGTGGTCAAGCCCTTCAATCTTAATCGCCAAGGTCATTTCCATCAGCATACCCAGCTTGCCGTTTGGGAACTCGCCCTTGCGGGCAAACCACAGCAGGTACTCTTCTGGAAGATCGATCAACACCCGGCCCTGATATTTACCAAAGGGCATCACGGTGTTGGCGATTTCAATCAGGTTCTCTTTTTCCATCAGGCACCTAACAGGCGGATCATTTCCGCTTCGTCGATCACCTCAATACCCAGTTCCTGCGCTTTAACCAGCTTGGAACCCGCTGCTTCACCGGCGATCACCAGATCGGTTTTCTTGGAAACGCTGCCGCTCACCTTGGCCCCTAAGGCGGTCAGGCGATCTTTGGCCTCATCGCGCGAAAGCTGGCTGAGAGAACCGGTCAACACCACGGTTTTACCGGCAAACGGGCTGTCGATCTCTTCTTTCACCACCACGATCGGCGCAGGCCAGTTGATACCCACCTCCGGGCTGACCAACTCTTCGATCACCTGTTGGTTATGGGCTTCAGCAAAGAAATTCACCACGTGCTTCGCTACTACCTCGCCGACATCCGGCACTTCTTTCAGCGCGTCCAGATCGGCCGCTCGCAGTTTATCCAGCGAACCAAAATGAGCGGCCAGATTCGCCGCGGTAGATTCCCCCACTTCACGGATGCCAAGCGCATACAGGAAACGGGCAAAGGTGGTTTGCTTGGCTGTTTCCAGCGCATCGACCAGATTCTGCGCCGACTTCGGCCCCATGCGATCCAGCCCGGTCAAGATACCGGCTGAAAGACGGAACAGATCGGCTGGGTTTTGCACGTACTCTTTGTCCACCAGTTGCTCAATGATTTTCTCCCCCATGCCGTCGACGTCCATCGCACGGCGCGAGACAAAGTGCTTCAGCGCTTCTTTACGCTGAGCCCCGCAGATCAGACCACCGGTGCAACGCGCTATGGCTTCGCCTTCCACCCGTTCCACGTCAGAGCCACAGACCGGGCAGTGCTGCGGGAACACCACCTCACGGGCATCCTGCGGGCGACGATCTTCCAGCACGCCCACCACTTTCGGGATCACATCCCCCGCACGGCGCACAATCACCGTATCGCCAATGCGCAGACCCAAGCGTTCGATCTCATCGGCATTATGCAGCGTCGCGTTGCTGACGATCACCCCGGCCACCTGCACCGGCTCCAGACGCGCCACCGGGGTAATCGCCCCGGTACGCCCTACCTGGAACTCGACTTCACGCACGATGGTGATCTGTTCCTGTGCCGGGAACTTGAAGGCGGTTGCCCAGCGCGGCGCACGCGCTACAAAACCGAGCGCTTCTTGCAGATCGATATCGTCGATCTTCACCACCACGCCGTCGATATCAAAACCGAGCTGAGCGCGGTCTTGCTCAACCTGGCGATAAAATGCCAGCACTGCGTCGCTGCCGGTGCAGCATCTGACACGATCGCTCACCGGCAGGCCCCAAGCTTTAAACTGCATCAGGCGTTGCCAGTGGCTACGCGGCAGTTCGCCCCCTTCCAACAGGCCGACGCCGTAACAGAGGAAGGTCAAAGGACGTTTAGCCGTGATGCGCGGATCGAGCTGGCGGATTGAACCCGCAGCCGCATTGCGCGGGTTGGCAAATATCTTGCCATCTTTGCGCCGGGCTTCTTCGTTCATCTGTTCAAAACCGGCCTGCGGCATAAACACTTCGCCTCGTACTTCCAAGCGAGATGGGATGTTATCCCCGGTCAGGCGCAGCGGAATAGCGCGGATGGTGCGCACATTGGAGGTCACGTTCTCGCCGGTAGTACCATCGCCACGGGTGGCGGCGCGCACCAGTTCACCGTTTTCGTACAGCAGGCTGACCGCCAAACCATCCAGCTTCAGTTCACAGCAGAACGTCAGCGGCTCGTTGGTCTTCAGGCGATCCTGCACGCGCTTGTAAAATGCCAGATAGCTCTCTTCGTCAAACACGTTATCCAGCGAGAGCATCGGCACTTCATGGCGCACCTGATCAAACGCCGCCAAAGGTGCAGCACCGACGCGCTGGGTCGGTGAGTCAGCGGTGATCAGTTCGGGATGCGCCTGTTCCAAAGCACGCAGCTCCTGTATCAGGCGGTCATATTCCGCATCCGGGATCTCCGGCGCATCAAGCACGTGATACTGATGTTCGTGATGGCGCAGTGAGGTTCGCAGTTGATTGATTTTTTGGTTGATCGAT
This sequence comes from Chania sp., assembly GCA_049288585.1. Taxonomy (GTDB): domain Bacteria; phylum Pseudomonadota; class Gammaproteobacteria; order Enterobacterales; family Enterobacteriaceae; genus Chania. Next base: position 3,099 of record JBAQHZ010000474.1, on the reverse strand, counting down.
TCCATGGCTCACCATCAGAAGATAAAAAGCCCCCGGGTAGCGGGGGCTAGAGATAACAGATTATTCAGTGCGGCTTGCTGGCGATCAGGCGCTCTTGTTTTCCAGCACTTCACGAATGCGCGCTTTGTAGGTTTCCAGCTTCTGCGGCGTCATCATACGACGCTCGTCGTCCAACACCACGCCGCCCACATCGTCGGCAATACGCTGGGCCGATTGCAGCATCAGCTTGAAGTTCTGATTGGCGTCTCCGTAAGACGGCACCATCATAAACATCGATACGCCCGGCGTAGAGAAATCAGACATCATTTCAGGATCAAAGGATCCTGGTTTGACCATATTGGCCAGGCTGAACAACACTGGGCCACTGCCTGCCGGGCTGATATGGCGATGGAAAATGCCCATTTCACCAAACTGGAAGCCAGCTTGCAGCACGCTCTGTAGCAAAATTTCGCCGCCAATCACGCCACCTTGATGCGCCGCTACGTGCAGCACCAGGACAGTTTCTTTCAGTTTTGCCGGCTTGCTCGGCTCCTGCTCCACCGGTTTCACTTCCGGCTTCGGCTGCTGATTCGCAGGGTCGGCATGATGGGCTGCGGGTTGTGGTGCATGTGCCGACGGCAAGTCGTCAACGCGCGGCGCAGATTGCTGTTGCGGTTCGTCGTCTTCATCGTCCTGCGCGTAGTTATCCAGCAGGATGTCATCATAATCCGGCCGCTCAGACAGCGGTGCAGGTTGATGAGCTACCGGCTGAACGGGCCGTGGGGCTGGAGCAGGCTTCGGCATAACCGCAGGCTCTTCGCGTGCAGCATCAAAATGGCCCAATGACGGCTCGTCCTGGGGATGAGTGGCACGAATACGCACCTCGCCCACACCTTCAGCAGGTTCGTCGAATGGAGTTGGTTCACGTTCTTTTTTCGAACGCTTGGCTGGGCGATCGCGGAAAATCGACGAGCGTTCCTTGCGGCTGGTCCAAAGACCATGCAATAACAACGCTATTATGGCGATCGCGCCAACAACGATTAATATCAGACGCAAATCCTGCATCATTGCTATCTCTGTTGTTCCAATACATTGCCACCGCGGCAAACATTCACTCCTTAACTCTATTTGCCTGCAGGCACAAGTGCAAGTCCGTGCTGAACTTTATGCCAATAAAGATGATTACACTGCATTTTTTGGCTGTTTTTTCAACCAACCGCCCCCTAGCCAGTGGAAAATCATACCGATATGATAGAGATGCCTGTTCAGACAAAGAGATAAACTTAAGATATGTCCTATACGCAACCTGCTTCCAAGCCCACCAGCGGCATGCATTACTTCGCCGAAGGATGGCGCCTGATTTCGCGCCCAGGGATTAAACGCTATGTAGTATTACCTTTGCTCGTTAACGTGTTGCTGATGGGATCCGCCTTTTGGTGGCTGTTTAGCCAACTGGGTGACTGGATCCCAAGCATGATGAGCCATGTGCCAGACTGGCTGCAATGGCTGAGTTATTTGCTTTGGCCGCTGGCGGTAATTTCGGTGCTGCTGGTGTTCAGTTACCTGTTCAGTACCCTCACCAACCTGATCGCAGCACCGTTTTGCGGATTGCTGGCCGAACAGCTTGAAGGCAGCCTGACCGGTAAATCACTGCCGGATACCGGCATCTTGGGTACCATGAAAGATCTTCCGCGCATTATGGGGCGCGAATGGCGCAAGCTGATGTACTACCTGCCACGTGCGTTAGTGCTGCTGGTGCTCTACTTCGTACCTGGTATCGGCCAGACGCTGGCACCGGTGCTGTGGTTCCTGTTCAGCGCCTGGATGCTGGCGATTCAGTACTGCGATTATCCGTTTGATAATCATAAAGTCAGCTTTGCCGACATGCGCCGCACGCTGCGCCAGCACAAAACCGACAATCTGCAATTCGGTGCGCTGGTCAGCCTGTTTACCATGATCCCTATCCTGAATCTGGTGATCCTGCCGGTAGCCGTGTGCGGTGCCACCGCCATGTGGGTGGACCGTTATCGCCCGCAATTTGTTCGTTCCTGATCGAATATTGCTTCAACTGAGGGTGCTTCCGGCACCCTTGTTATTGGGCATAAAACTTATTCTCTAATAACATATAGATATACCAATTCCTTACTTCCCTGCCGGGGCCGTTAGCGTATGCTTTCGATGTTCCCTACATTTTCATAGAGTTAAAGGACGGGCTATGAGCAAGATATATGAAGACAACTCATTAACAATCGGCCATACGCCGCTGGTTCGTCTGAACCGTATCGGCAATGGACGCATTCTCGCCAAGGTTGAATCTCGCAACCCGAGCTTTAGCGTCAAATGCCGCATCGGTTCCAATATGATTTGGGATGCCGAAAAGCGTGGCATTCTTAGCGCCGGTAAAGAGCTGGTGGAACCCACCAGCGGCAACACCGGTATTGCGCTGGCCTTTGTGGCGGCCGCGCGTGGCTACAAACTGACGCTGACCATGCCGGAAACCATGAGCATTGAACGCCGCAAACTGTTGAAAGCGCTGGGGGCCAATCTGGTGCTGACCGAAGGTGCAAAAGGCATGAAAGGGGCGATCGCCAAGGCTGAAGAGATTGTGGCGACCGACCCGAACCGCTACGTTCTGCTACAGCAGTTCAGCAATCCGGCTAACCCGGAAATTCATGAAAAAACCACCGGCCCGGAAATCTGGGCAGATACCGACGGTGAAGTCGATGTGTTCATCGCGGGCGTGGGTACTGGCGGTACGCTGACCGGCGTCAGCCGTTTTATCAAGAAAACCAAAGGCAAAGCCATCACTACCGTGGCGGTTGAACCGACAGATTCACCGGTGATCAGCCAGGCCTTGGCCGGTTTAGAGATCAAACCAGGCCCGCACAAAATTCAGGGCATCGGCGCAGGTTTTATCCCTGGCAACCTGGATCTTGAGTTAGTTGATCGCGTTGAGCAGATCACCAACGATGAAGCCATCAGCATGGCCCGTCGTCTGATGGAAGAAGAAGGTATTCTGGCAGGGATTTCATCCGGCGCCGCTGTTGCGGCTGCGGTCAAACTTTCAGAAAACGCAGCCTTTACCGATAAAACAATTGTGGTTATCCTGCCTTCTTCAGG
>JBAQHZ010000473.1:0-6871 GCA_049288585.1 Chania sp. | reverse complement strand
GGTACATATTCACAAGATCGCTTTCCCGCCGATCGACAGTCCGGTAATCCTGACCGAAGGGGAATGGCTTAAATCGCTTAACCGCTATCCGTTTGAAGTACAAAGCCTGCCGAGCGCGTCGTTTAATCTGATCCAACAGGTGGGGCGATTGATTCGCAGCAATGAATGTCATGGGGAAATCGTGATTTACGATCGACGCCTGCTGACCAAAAGCTACGGTTCGCGGCTGCTGGCGGCGCTGCCGGTATTTCCGATCGAACAGCGCGACGTGCCGGAGGCCGATAAGGCGCATCTGGCGGCGCTGAAGTCCGCCGCCAGTGCAGCGAAAAAAGAGAAAAAGGGCAAAAATCCGTTCGCCCGCCGCCGCACCCGCTGATCAGATCGGGGGGGGTAAGCGGCGTTTTACTGGCGTGGTTTTTACGATTGAGGTGTTGCACTGTGCGCGTTCTGCCAGCTTATCCATCACCTGATCGAGCTTCTCCATCGATTGTGAAACCAGCCGGGCGATAAAGCAGTCTTCGCCGGTGACTTTGTCGCATTCGATCACTTCTGGGATCTCTCGCAGCATCAGTTCCACTTTTTTCAACATGCCAGGTAAGGGTTTGATACGTACCAGTGACTGAAAAGCGTAGCCAAGTGTCTGTAGATTGACGTTCAGCGTATAGCCCTGAATCACACCGTTCTCTTCCAGCCGCCGTAGCCGTTCCGAGGTGCTGGGGGAGGAAAGACCGGCTTGTGCACTCAAGGCTTTCAGAGAGATGCGCGCATCCGCAGCCAGAATGGCCAGAATCTGACGATCGATATCATCCATAAACTCTCCATTAGGTAAATTTGGTTTTTAGCCTGCGATATACAGGTAATTAAGCATATCTGCCTCTCTTATGCCATGGAAAGCCGAGTAGGAAAACCGCAAGCTAATACTCAGTTTACCTGGGAGGAAGTTTAGGATGAATGCAGAGATAAAACGCGGCTCGTTGGAGATGGTGGCTGCCATGCTGATCTCCGGCAGTATTGGCTGGTTTGTGCTGATGTTGGGCCAGCCAGTGATTAACGTGGTGTTTTGGCGCTGTGCTATTGGTGCACTGGTGCTATTGATAGTGTGCGCTTTACTGGGGCAATTAAAACGTGCTCGGTTAACGCGAGCTACTTTGCTGCTGGCTATTGCTGGTGGCGTGGCGCTGGTGTTGAATTGGCTGTTGCTGTTTGCTGCCTATTCGTATGCCTCCATTTCCATCGCTACCGCAGTGTATAACACCCAACCTTTTATGCTGGTGGGGTTTGGAGCGCTGTTTCTTGGTGAAAAGTTGACGATTCGTAAACTGTTTTGGCTACTGTTAGCCTTTATCGGCATGATATTGGTGATATCAGCGCAGCCGAACTCACCTGCCGGGCAGCAAAGCTATTTATGGGGAATTTTGCTGGCGCTGGGCGCAGCATTTTTCTATGCGCTGATGGCGTTAACGGCAAAACGCCTGAAGGGTACTCCGCCACATCTGATTGCCTTGATTCAGGTTACGGTAGGAGTGGTGATGCTGTTGCCGTTTGTCGATTCTCACGCGCAGGCCAGCCCTGCTCAATGGGGGATGTTGGCCACGCTTGGTATAGTGCATACCGGTTTGATGTATGTGTTGCTGTACGGGGCGATTCAGAAACTGCCGACCCACCTGACCGGTTCGCTATCATTTATCTACCCCATCGCGGCAATGGGGGTGGATCGGCTGGCGTTTGGTCACCACTTGGTAATGCTGCAGTTTGCCGGAGCGGCAATAATTCTGCTGGCCGCTGCTGGGATGAACCAGCTGGGGGATGGGTGTGCGCGGCGGCTTAAATATGATAAGCCGTCAGCTGAGTCGTAGAAATAAGCCGCTTTGGGGCTTTGGTAAAAAAACATAGCCCGGTTAATATTGGACTTTCGTTTTCCAGCTATATCATCTGCCAAGGTTAAATATGATTGACGCTCCCACATTGCTATTGTTTACGGGTGCCTGTTTGGCGCTGACGGTGACTCCTGGCCCGGATATGCTGCTGATCGCTTCTCGCAGCCTCAGCCAAGGGCGGCAGGCCGGTTTTGCATCGCTGGCGGGCATTCAGTTGGGGACTTATTGCCATGCGTTGGCGGCGGCGCTGGGTCTTTCGCAATTGTTTGTTGCCGTGCCGTTGGCCTATGATGCGCTACGTTTGTTGGGGGCGGCCTATCTGCTGTATTTGGCATGGAAAACGCTGCGTTCGGGCAGTAACTTGCAGCTATCCTCTGGGTTACAAGCCATTCCAGCAAGCCGAGTCTTCCAGCAAGGGCTACTGACCAATATCCTCAATCCAAAAATGGCGCTGTTTGTGCTGGCGCTGTTTCCGCAGTTTATCGATCCACGGGCGGGTTCGGTGGTAGTTCAGATGCTGGTTCTGGCAACTCTTCTTAACCTGATGGGTTTGGTAGTCAACGGAGCGGTGATCGTGGCGGTAAGCAGGATGAAAAGCCGCTTTGCTGGCCAGCGATTCAGCGCCCGCTGGCCTAATTATCTGTTGGGCAGCGTTTTTGCCGGGCTGGCCTGCAAGCTGATTTTTGATAGTCGCAAATAATCGTTTTGTAGGTAAAAGTGGATTGATTCAGCGCCACGCCGCTTTATTTTGGCGTGGCGCAATTGTTACCAGCCGCCGCCTCCACCTCCACCAGAACCGCCCCCTGACGATCCGCCGCCGGAAGAACCCGAACCACTGGAACCTGAGCTCGAACTCGAGCCTGAACGGCTGGTGGGGGTTGCCATAGAGGATGAACGGCAGGATTGGCTGAAGTGATGCACGTTATCCCAATCCGCATTGGCAAACACCTCCGACATGGCCCCGGTGCTGCTTAGGTATTGCGCGAAGGTATTCGCCCAGGTTTTACCCACACCGAGCGCCAACGCATAAGGGAGCATACGTTCAAAGTGGGAAACCAGTTTGTCGGGCGGGTAAAGTGCCTGATAGCGATGTTTTTCTGCCGCGCCAAGGTACAGTTTCAACCCTTGGGCCGTGGCTAAATGATTCAACCCTTGCTGCGTGTAACGCGGTACTGCACAGAAAAAGATCATGCAGAGCAGGATTGCGGCCAGCAGAGCACCAACGTACCCAGCAGGAAATTGCGTCAACGGCAACATGGCAAACATGAAAATGCCACTAAAAAAGGTGGTGAAAGGCCCAAATACCAGCGCTAGAAACAGCGGGATACCGCCCCAGGTATTCAATATTTTCCTCGGGCTAAATAAGAATCTCAGCGGTAAAGAAAGTAATGTCATACCTAATAACAAGAGCAATAAGGCTGGAATGGTGACTATTGCCACGCCAAGGTTGAATAGCGAGCCGCAGATAACGGGTACCAGCAGCATGAGGTATATGCCGTGCCGTAGAGGTTTAGCCCATTTACTGAACAATAGATCCCGCTGTTCTTTACAGCGTTGCTCCAACTCCTTACGGGCGTTCTGCATTGGCCGCTGATAGGCTTTGCTGAGATTAATGTTTTTGCGATTACTGATAAACAGCGTACTTAGCAACTTTTTGTCATTAGCATTTAACCGCTCGCTACTCTCATCGGACTGTAGCGATAACCACTGTTCTTCCACAGTACGGCCTTTGGCAAACCAGAATCCTTTCGCTTGAGTTTGTTTTACCTTAATAGCCACCGCGCGTTTAGCCACAAGGTTCAGCAGATCGCTACTGAAAGCAACGTCATCGTACTTACGCCGAGTGATATAGCGCAGATAACCCGGCGACATATCGGCAGGGAGCGCGTACAGCGGCACAATTGGCGGCATTTTCAACCCGGTGGCAGTCACATTCTTACGCCACCAAAGCAGGTAGTAACCGACCAGGAGAAACGCTGGTATCCATAATGCGCTGGTTTTCGCGGTCGGTAACAACAAGTGCACCAACGGTGAAGCGGCTTCCGGTGCTGGCGCGCTGGCAAGAATGCTGCGTGGCCAGGTGTAGGCGACGGTCAGCCCTTCGCCCTGCTTTAGCGGTTGCACGGTTCGCACGCTGCCATCGGGCAGGATCCGAGCATTTTGCCCTTTGGCACCCCGCATACCGGTATAGATATCAATGGATCGCAACCGCGTGTCTTTGCCTGCGCTGTTCAAAAATGCGCTGGCTTCGGGCAGTTCCAGATGAAAGCTGGCTTTAGTGATGGGATATGCCCAGTCGTTGCCGGTCACGTTCCAGTAAAGCTCATCCCAATCGGGGAAGCGGCTGAAGTGGTTACGAATTTGGTACTGGATCTCATAGTTGTAAATGCCGGGTTCCAAGAAATGTTCAGCATTGCCAATGCGGACGGTGAGCGTTTTTCCTTCTTTAACTACGCTGAAAGGTTCGGCTACGCCATCGCGTAAGACGTTCTTGATCTGGTAGTCGACGCTGAAAATTTTACCGTCCTGCCGGTTCCAGCTTAACGGCAGCGTACGGAAAATCCCCCGGCGTATTTGTTGGCCCAAAGACAGCACTTTGATGCTTTCGCTCATCAGCATGCTGCCGTCGGTATTAAAACGCGCACGGGCATCGAACGATAAAATATGCTCATAAGCACGTACGAGGCCTGTGGAAGGAGGTGCCTCGCTCTCACTTGCTGCTGCGACGCTGATGTCAATATCATTGCTTGCAGCCTGAACGCTCCCCACAGCAAACACCAAAAACAGCCAGAAAAAGCGCAATGCTCTACTAAGCCAGCTTGTCATTCGGTTATTCCATCCGTGGTAACTTGGCATCTTCAGGGGCCTCAAGCTCAAAAAAAGCGTCCACGCTAAAATTGAAGGCGCGGGCCAGCAGTAAGCTTGGGAAAGATTCCACCAGAATATTGAAATCGCGCACCGTACTGTTGAAATAACGACGCGCCATCTGCAACTGTTCTTCTATTTCCGCGAGGGATTGTTGCAGAGACAGGAAATTCTCGTTGGCCTTAAGCTCTGGATAGGCTTCTGCCAGGGCAAAGATACGTCCCAGAGTGCCGGAATATTGTCGCTCGCTTTCGGCAGTCTGGCGCGTGTTGCCCACCAGGTTGCTACGTTGGCGGGTGATTTCTTCCAGTAACTCTTTCTCGTGCTGGGCGTAGCGTTTAACCAGGCTCAGCAGATTCGGTGCAAGATCGTGGCGGCGCTTGAGTTGCACCGCAATCCCGCTCCAGGCTTCATCTTTGAAACGGCGCAGGGAGATAAAGCGGTTATAGGTGATGATTACCCAGATCGCTACCGCAGCAATGACGGCTAAACCGATATAAATTTCCATTTTTTTTCAATCCATATTTGGCAGAAGCAACATAATTCCTTGGAATATCTATGGATATTATCTCACTCGAGTATCTGCGGTAAATCGTGATACATATATAAAAACTCTCCTGATGATAAGGACGTTATCCGCCATGTATCAACCCGCCTCATTCCGTGAAGACGATTTCGAAACCCAACTGGCATTAGTGCATGCCAACCCGCTGGGGCTGTTAATCAGCTACGGTTCTCAGGGGCTGTTGGCGGATCCGGTGCCTTTTCTTGCCTATGTTGATCCGCAAGGGCAGGTGACATTGAGAGCCCATGTGGCACGCGCCAACCCTCATTGGCAGGTGCTGCAAACAGCGCAGGAGTGCCTGGTGGTGTTTCAGGGGGCGGAAGGCTATATCTCGCCGGGCTGGTATGAAAGTAAGCGCCAGAACGGCAAAGTGGTGCCAACCTGGAATTATGCTGCGGTGCAGATGTGGGGTGTGCCAAGGGTGACGGATGATCCGCTCTGGCTACGTCAGCTGTTATGCGGGCTGACGAACTTACACGAAAGTAAACAGCCGGAACCCTGGAGCATTGACGATGCCCCTGCCAACTATATTGCAGGCCAGATGAAGGGCATCGTCGGGATTGAAATTGTTGTCACACGGCGAGAGGGCAAATGGAAAATGAGCCAGAACCGTAATGCTGAAGATGTCAGCGGTGTGATCGCCGGGCTGCGGGCAGGTGACAGCGCGCAGCAGCAGTTGGCCGATGAGGTTGAGCGGTGTCGTGAATAAGTTATGCTATGGCGAAATGAATCATACTCGTCATACTACGAGTTGCCTGGGTGACGGCTGCGCCCGTTCGCACTCGTCACATAGTGGCCTATGCTTCTTGCGACTCTCGCCTATATGCGACTCGAATTATTTAGAGTACTGCGGAACTGAATGATGGATTACACCAAAATTATTAAAGAAATAGGTCGTGGCAAGAATCATGCACGCGATCTGGATCGGGAAACCGCGTTTCAACTTTATCAGGCGATGCTGGCGGGAGATGTTCCTGAATTGGAATTGGGCGGCATACTGATCGCCATGCGTATCAAAGGAGAGGCCGAGGCTGAAATGCTCGGTTTCTATCAGGCGATGCAGCAGCGGGTGATGCGCTTGCAGAAACCTCAAGGCCGCCCGATGCCGGTGGTGTTACCGAGCTACAATGGCGCGCGCAAACAGGCTAACTTGACCCCCTTGCTGGCTTTGTTGCTGGCTCGAGTAGGGTTACCGGTCGTGGTGCATGGCGTGTTGAATGATAATACGCGCGTCACCAGTGCGGAAATTTTCCGCCTGCTTGGCGTGCCGTGGTCCGAAGATCCTTGTCATGCACAGCAGCGGTTGGAGAGCGGTCAGCCGGTCTTTATCCCAATATCTGCGCTTTCCACCCCAATGGAAGCCCAACTTGATCTACGTTGGAGGATGGGCGTGCGTAATAGCGCCCATACCCTGGCTAAATTGGCCACGCCGTTTGCTGATGAAGACGTGCTGCGTCTTGCCAGCGTTTCACACCCGGAATACGTTGGGCGTGTGGCGTCGTTTTTCCGTCAGATCGGCGCGCGTGGCTTGCTGATGCAGGGTACGGAAGGTGAAGCCTACGCC
>JBAQHZ010000472.1:0-2837 GCA_049288585.1 Chania sp. | reverse complement strand
CCCGTTATCTGTATTTGGAGAAGTTGAGCATCCTATGGTCCCTTTGTCATCAATCACCGAACTTAACGATCTGGCGCAGGATTTACCGCGCTTTGAGCAGGCGCTGAACCAGTTGGCGGAAAAGCTGCATCTCGATCTGTCACAATTCAGCGCCGACCATATTTCGGTGCGCTGCCATCAGAACAGTACGGCCGATCGCTGGCGCCTGGGGTTGTTGCAATGCGGTGCTTTACTGTCGGAGTCGGTGATTAACGGTCGGCCAATTTGCCTGTTCGATCTGGCTGTGCCATTAAAGGTCGGTCCGTGGCTCATCGACTGTGTTGAACTGCCTTATCCGGGCGAAAAGCGTTACCCACACGAAGGCTGGGAGCATGTCGAACTGGTGCTGAGTGGCGATCCGGCCACCCTTTATGCACGAGCGCTGAGCTGCTTGGCAGATGAAGCACTGCTGCTGCCGGGGATCAAACTGAAGCAGAGTGCGCCAAAAGGCGAGGGCGAACGTTTGCCGAACCCGACGCTGGCACTGACGGATGGCAATATCACCATCAAATTTCATCCGTATCATATCCGCGATATTGTGGCCAGCGAGCGGGGTTAACCTGCGCTAAGGCGTTGGATCGCCTGCGCCATGCGATCCAGCGCTTCAGTCAGCAGTTCGCGTCGGCAGCCAAAGTTAAGGCGCACAAAGCGGCGGTCGCCAAAGTCCAGCCCAGGGCTCAGGCCAACGCCGGCTTGCTCAAAGAATGCGTGCGGGTTGTCTACCGCCAAACCGCTGCAATCGATCCAGGCCAGGTAGGTGGCTTCCACCGGATGCAATTGCAAGCCGGGCATCTGGTTAATACGCCCGATCACCAAATCACGATTGCCCCGTAAGTAATCCAGTTGTTCATCCAGCCAAAATTGCCCGCCGCTGTAGGCCGCCTGCGCGGCAACCAGCGCCAGGATGTCCACTTCCGGCACAATGCCACTGCGCGCCCGGCATAGCTGCAAGCGCAATCCGTTCTCAGGGATGATGGCCAGCGAAGCCCCCAATCCTGCGATGTTGAAGGTCTTGGAAGGGGACATCAGCGTGATACTGCGCTGTGCCGCATCGTCATTCAGGCTGGCAAACGGAATATGCTGCAAGCCGGGTTCCAACAACAGATCGCAATGGATCTCGTCTGAACAGACGATCAGATCGTGACGGCGGGCGAACTCGTGTTGCTCCAGCAGTTCCTCACGCCGATACACGGTGCCGCCTGGGTTTTGCGGGTTGCACAGCATCAGTAGTCGCTCATTACCTTCAAGCAACGGCTCTGCGCTATTGAGATCCAGCACCCAGCGCTGATTTTCGAGCCGTAGCGGGATTTGCCGTTGCGCACGGCCAGCGAATTTCGCAGCTTTGCTAAAAGGGGGGTAAATCGGTGAGGGGGCGAGGGTACCTTGGCCTTCAGCGGTAAAAGCACGCACGCATAAGTTCAGCCCGCAGATCAGGCCCGGCAGGAAAACCAGCCATTCCGGCCGAATGTGCCAGCCATAGCGCTCTGCCATGCGCTGGGTAAAAATCTGGCCAAGCTCAGGGGACGGATAGCCGTAGCCGAAAACGCCATGTGCAACGCGCTGTTGCAGTGCATCGATCACCGAAGGGGGCGAAAGAAAGTCAGTGTCGGCCACCCAGAGTGGAATAACGTCGCGATCGCGATATTTGGCCCACTTAACGCTGTCACTGTGACTGCGGTCTATCCATTGATCAAAATTGAATGCCATAGTTAGCCCCTTGAGTCTATGCGATAAATCCTGTAACTATAGCGACTTGTATAACAACTGCTGTAGCATTTTTAGCCGTTATCTGGGGGTTACAATGATAAAACTGGAAGTTTGTTGCTATAGCGTCGATTGTGCAATGACGGCTGAACAGGCAGGTGCTGACCGTATCGAATTGTGCGCCAGCCAGAGTGAAGGGGGATTGACCCCCAGTTATGGTTCACTGCTGCTGGCTCGGGAACGGGTGAATATTCCCGTACACCCGATCGTTCGCCCGCGCGGAGGGGATTTCTGCTACAGCGTGGTCGATTTCGAGATCATGAAAAACGACATTGCCCATATTCGCGATCTGGGATTTGCCGGTGTGGTGGTGGGGATGTTGGATGACGAGGGGCATATTGATCTGCCGCGCATGCGCGAAGTGATGCAATTGAGCGGTGAGATGGCGGTGACTTTCCACCGCGCGTTCGATATGTGTCAAAACCCGCTGGTGGCACTGGATCAATTGACGCAATTAGGGGTAGCGCGCATTCTGACTTCAGGGCAACAGCAAAACGCTGAATTGGGGTTACCGCTGCTGCGCAATCTGCTGCAGGCCAGCCAAGGGCCGGTGATTATGGCTGGGGCTGGGGTGCGGTTAAGCAATCTGCACAAGTTTGTCGATATCGGCATTCAGGAGTTACACAGTTCTTCTGGGCATACGGTGCCATCGACCATGCGTTACCGCAAAGCGGGGGTGACCATGTGTGCCGATAGTGAGTTTGATGAGTTCAGCCATTACTGTGTGGATGGCGAAATGGTAGAGGCAATGAAGAATGCGCTGGCCCTGGTTGACCCAATGACCAAGAGTGCCTGAGCACGCTACGTGATATCTCGGTTTTCCATTGTCAGGCCCCGATTAGTCGCAATGCCGTCCACTTAAGCGCAAAACGGCATAATTATGCAGCAGGTGCTGAAGGTGTGGCCTCCCTCTCCCTGTGCTGTCTCTTATACACAACGTGTTCGTCTCTGTAAGTCAGGTGTAATGGGAATTGCCGTAAAAGATCATAATCCGATGGAACAATAATGGACGGCAATTGCAGGGCCCAAGGCGG
>JBAQHZ010000471.1:0-2106 GCA_049288585.1 Chania sp. | reverse complement strand
GATTATCACTGCTCATTGGCACAATGATAATAAGAAAAATCAAGGGTAAGGCCAACAGCAGTAAGAAAGAAAAAAGTAATTTATTCATAGCTGACCAAACTGTCCTTACTAAGAACCATAAATAGACGCAGTATGATGATAAGAACCATCCCCCACACTCAGCCCTAAAATAACTGCTACTTTTTTACTAATTTGATCAAGATCGAATGCGGCCGCCGAAACAGGACTGATGTCCATTATCGCCCGCTGTGATGCGTTGGCTTCAGGTACACACTCATCGCGATGAATCGTGCCCAACAATTTATTCTGTAAGCGCTGCTCAAAAAAATGCGTGACGTCCCTGCTCAGAGTGCGTCTCATATCACTCTGATTAACCACATAATACTCGCCCATTTTATTATTGAGCGGTTTGTTCATAAACTTATGCTGTTCGATAAGCGGCAGCAGGCTGAGAGAGGCTGTATCGGCCAACAGGACAAAGATGCGCATGTCTGCCACTGCTTCTATGGCTTTTAGCGCAGCATTACGGCCCGGAGGCATATCGGCAATCACCACCATATCTGGAATTTGAAGCACTGCGCTGAGGCCACGCTGAATGAACATCGGTTCATTCATCAGGTTATCCTCAAACAGGATCCTCTCGTTTTCTGTCACTTCACCACAGGGCAAAAGGAACAGGTTTGGCCCGACTTTGAGGATAAATTGACTCCAATCAGACAAGGTTCCTGATTGAGCAACAAAGCCGCGATTATCGGCAATAGGTACGCCAAAATGCAGGCGCAAGGCATTCTGCGAATCAAAATCCACCACTAACACCTTACTGCCGCTACGAGCCAAAGCATAAGCCAGATTAGCGGCAACGGTAGTTTTCCCTACCCCTCCCTTGGGAGAACAAACGCAGACTAACGGCATGAGGCAATCATCTCTAAAAGTGGCTTGAGTAACGTATCACGGCCAGTATTTCCAGCAGAAGGCGTTTTCTTGCTGAACATTTTTTTAAAACGTTTAGTATCCAGCGGTTGAGAAGACGGCGGCGCAGAGGAGACTACCGGTGCTGCAAACTGTTCAGATCTATTTGGCTCAGAAACCGGAGGGATCGTCTGTTTAAAATCATGGGAAACATGCCTAGGCAATGCTTGATGTTGGGCTGGAGCAACATTCGGCTGCGAGGGTTGATTCAAACTCAATGACGGAGCAGGAGAAAATTCGGTGGCGCTCACCGGCGTCGGTTGCATGCTGCGCTCGATGCCAGATGAAATACCATTACCTCCTTCAGCCACCTGCTCAACGATAGCCCAACGGTGCAGAGCCGATGAACCTTCGTCCTTAGGAAATTCTTTATAATCAATATCTTTCATATTGATTTTATTTTTGAACTGCTGAACATCATCATATTTGCTCATCATCCATACCTATAAGATTAGACTTCGCATTCTATGCAATGCATGCAAATAGCCCATGCTGAAAATGTAATTCACCATCCCAAATACGCATACATTACTGCACAAGCATTTAAGAGCCCCTTATCATGCGTTTTAGATATATTAGTCTGCGAACCCTGTTTTACAACATTGAATGATTCAACGCTGGGGGATTTCTCTTCATCAGGTAGATGTATTTCGAGTTTCATCAGGCAGATACCCCCTACTACCCCAAAATGGCTTTTTGAGTGTAATCCACTTTTCTAAAGTTATACACCTGCGTTTTTAAAGTTTTCTTGCCGATAAACCATACAACACTGCAAATACCGTCTCAATTCACCATTATACGACGTTGCTCCCAGAGCCTTACCGTATCTCGGCTCACTTTTAGGCACTGGGTGCGCAAAAATAATAGGTGATTTTCTCAGCGCAGGCGGGCCACCCCCTGCTCCAGGGTATTCACCTCACCGGTTGCCAGCAGGCAACAGGCGATCTGCCGAGAGATGGGTTCTGGGATCGCCACCTCACCCGCTAGGCAGCGTTCAATCCAGCGTGCAGTGGTTTCCGCATCTTTAGCCGCAGGCAGCTCAACCGGAACATCCTGCTGCGGCCGCTCCAACAGAATCCGTTGCTCGCCATCAACGATATAATGAATCTGTGGACCACGCTGTGGATTGGCGTAGGC
>JBAQHZ010000470.1:0-2203 GCA_049288585.1 Chania sp. | reverse complement strand
CCTCACCCTAACCCTCTCCCCAAGGAGAGGGAATTGGTTAGTCTTAACTGACCGGTATTAGGCCGCTTGGGCCGGGTAAGGTTTATTTCACACTGCGCGCCGGGGCGTGATGCACCAGGGTATAGGCATAGTCAACGCCCATACCGTAGGCACCGCTGTGTTCGCGCACCAAGTCCATCACTGCGTCGTAGGTTTCTTTGCGTGCCCAGTCGCGCTGATACTCAAGCAACACCTGTTGCCAGGTCACCGGGATTGCGCCAGCCTGTACCATGCGATCGATGGCTCGTTCATGAGCATCGACGGAAGTGCCGCCAGAGGTGTCGGTGACCACATAAACTTCATAACCGGCTTCCAGCGCCATTAAGGCTGGGAAGGTCAGGCAGACTTCGGTCCACAGGGCAGAGATCACCAGCTTTTTGCGGCCGGTGGCTTCTACCGCTTTCACGAACGCGGCATCTTCCCAGGAGTTCATTGAGGAGCGCTCAATCGGCGTGATTTCAGGGTGAATCGCCAGCAGCTCCGGCCAGATATAGCCGCTGAAGCTTTCGCTTTCGACCGAGGTGAAAATCGTGGGCACATTAAAGATTTTGCCTGCTTTTGCCAGCGCAACCACGTTGTTTTTCAGTTGCTGGCGATCAATATTGGCAACGCCAAAAGCCATCTGTGGTTGGTGGTCGATAAAAAGCAGTGCGGAGTTTTTCGGATCAAGCAATTGAAACTTAGACATAATTTACCT
The DNA here is from genome assembly GCA_049288585.1 of Chania sp. Lineage (GTDB taxonomy): Bacteria > Pseudomonadota > Gammaproteobacteria > Enterobacterales > Enterobacteriaceae > Chania. The sequence continues at coordinate 1,467 of JBAQHZ010000470.1, read as the reverse complement.
TCCAAATAAGATTTTCGTGAATAAGGCCGACAGGCTGTATCAGTGAAATGCATGGTAGGTAGATGCCGTTTTCAAAGATAGCGTAGAATTTTTGTCTTCTTGTTAAGTTTTTTTATACGCAGGGGAACGAAGTGAGAATAAACCTGGACGCATTGCTGATCCTGGACGCTTTGGAGCGTCACGGTTCATTTGCCGCAGCGGCGGCTGCGCTGTTTAAAACGCCGTCTGCCCTGAGCTATATGGTGCAGAAACTGGAGAGCGATCTGGATATCACGTTGCTCGATCGTTCTGGGCACCGGGCAAAATTCACCGATACCGGCAAGCTGATGTTGGAGAAAGGGCGGATATTGCTGCGCGCCGCGCAAGATCTGGAGCAACAGGCACGCTATGTGGAAAGCGGTTGGGAGAGTGATCTCACCCTGGCCGTGGATGCGTCGTTTCCCTTTGAACGTCTATTGCCGCTGATCGACGAGTTTTACCGTCATCATCATCACACCCGGCTGCGTTTCAGTCATGAGGTGCTGGCCGGTTCCTGGGAGGCGCTGGTTTACGGCTGTGCCGATATCATTATTGGTGCGATCTGCGAGCCGCCTTCCCGCGCGGGTTTCTCTTTCAGCCCGCTGGGGCGTTTGGAATATATTTTTGTTGTCGCCCCGCACCATCCGCTGGCGACGATGCCGGAACCGTTATTGAAAACGACTATCCGCCAGCATCGCGCGGTAGTGGTACATGACACTTCGCGTGTTAATACGCCGCAAAATCTGCACGTGCTTGATGAGCAGGATCAACTGACGGTATTCAGCTTTGAAGCCAAGTTACAGGCGCAACTGGCCGGATTGGGCTGTGGCTATCTGCCGCGTTATCTGGCGGAGCCTTACCTGAAAACGGGTCAACTGGTAGCGAAAAATGTTGAGGCAGAACGTTACAGTGATGCCGCGTATTTTGGCTGGCGCGAAAGCGCGACCGGCTTGGCGGCAGCCTGGTGGCGAGAGCGTTTGCAGGCCTATGTCGAGGCTGGCTCCATTTATTCGAGCCTATAAGGCAGACAAATAATGGGAACAGCTCGCTAATGCCAGTCAGTTAAGCACAAATCTGCATCATTATGCAGCAGGTGCTGAAGGCGTGGCCTCCCTCTCCCTGTGGGAGAGGGATTGTAATTTCATAACTGTATGATATTTAAATGTATTTAATTTATGGTTTCAAGTCATGGCCCCCAATATGGCCCCCAAATGCTTTTTGCTGCATTTAGGGAAGTTGGTTATGGCTGGAACGTTTTTTATATCGACCTGACTTTACAGGGTAACCCATTCTGGCGATTAGGCTTACCCTCGTGGAGTATATCTCAACCGATTAGAGCCTTGGCTTTAGCTCTAATTTCTGCCAGTTCAGCAGGCGTCACTGTGCCTTTTTTGGTTATCTTTCTCGTTCTCCGGTCAACACAGGTCACTTGGTCGGCCAGGGCTACGC
>JBAQHZ010000469.1:0-16224 GCA_049288585.1 Chania sp. | reverse complement strand
CTTTCAGCGATTTACGTAAGAATCCAATGTTATGATTCAGACTATTATTTGAGGCAAGGTAGCCATTTTTTTCCCACACGCACCTCAGCAGTTCATCGCGATGGACTGGTTTACCGTGCGCCTTAACCAACTCCGCCAACACGCCTGCCTGCAATATAGACATAGTGATCGCGACCTGATCTTGCTGTTTATAGCGTAATCCTTCTGTCTCTTTGAAGACTACGCTGTCATTGAAAATATATTCCATAGTTTTTCACAGTAGGCTCGTAAAACTACCTGTCTTCACCTTATATAAAATACCACCGACTTAATCCATACCCTTCAGAGAAAATCTTTTTAAGAGAATTCTCAGCAATGCTTATTGCATAATTTCCAGAGGCTTGCAATCGGTTGAAGTAAATCAAGTGCTAATAACAGATTGAGTACCCACACGATGAAAATGCTTATTTAAGATAACGGAATACTGCTTACTTTTGCTGATAGCCATTTAATTTGCAGCATTCTACATAATAGAATGTAACTCTGCAACAACCAACTTTACAGGCTAAAATTCTGTATTTTTTGCAAAAAGTGAATGCATATTCCAATGGCAGTGCATTGATGTTTAAGATACTGACCATCTGGAATAGGTTAAAACTGCCTGACTAACCAGATAAAAAACAACTGGCTACGTATTCGATTCAATCATCGTGAAATGACCTTATGGACCTGGTACGAAAAGGAATAGTTATTCACTCGTAGCTTCTCTTACGAAATTTCACCGATTGGGTAAATAGCGTGTCTTCATCTTTACGGATGAGTGAAATTCCACATGGAGTCAACATAATGAAATTTAATCAATGCGCACTGATTTTAAGCATAGGTATGTTTTTCGGTGCTAGCACTGTAAATGCAGCACCAAGCAATCAGGTACCCAAGACTATTCATCTTACAGCTCAAATTAGCGACTCTCTATTTGTATCTAAACCCGATGGTTCAAGTTGGTATGATGTAGAGGAAATAAAACCTGTGGATTATAAACAGCAGCAATTTACTAAAACGCTGCCGATCCGCATATGGAGCAAGAACGAATCGTTTAAGGTGACTCTGGCACAACCACTTAAAATGAGTAACGGTAATTATGAGATGCCAAATGCTAAAGTGACGCTGGATACCAGTGGCGGCGCTAAAGTATTAACTACTGGCACTGCATCTGAAATCAAACAAACGACAAAGTCCAGTACTGAATATGATCAGGTTTATAATCTGAACATCAGTCTCGATGCCCCTGCAGTGGTTAATAACCTTAGCACCAATGGCAGTTATAGTGGTGATTTGGTCATGTTGTTTGAACCAGTAGTGACTGGTCCATAATCCCTACTAGGCCACGTTGAATTAACCAAGTGGCCTTTAATTCCTGTTAATATATTTAACCCGCAGGGAATGCATAATAGATGAACATCAAGGAAAAAAAACCATCTATAAAAAGAATGGGTTATCTGGCGTTATGCCAGTCGACGTTCCTGACGTTTATATTCACTCTTCAGTCTCAGGCAAGTGAAAAACTTCAGTTTATCTACGGTGTCCCTGCGGGCTTTAGCGAATCGGAAATTGATGATACTGCTAAATATATTGCTACCATTGATGGCACTACCCTGCCCGACTTTATTAGTTACTCCCCTAAGTTGAATTCGTTGAGTTTTGATCGGGAAAAATATCGCCAGAATGCGGTTGCCCTGGAAACGATCGCCAAACTGGAAAAAATACTCGCTCAGTTAGACTACAAGCAGTGCCAGAACGGTTGTGACCTCAGCTTGGAGGGCAAACACGTGACGATAGATAAAGCTCGCCGCACCATAACCCTGCGCAGCAGTGAAAGTGACTACGTTTTGCCTGAAACCTCATTTGGGCTGGTGCACAATCAAAGCCTGGATATCCGAGCCTCCAACGATAGCTACCACGCAATCAATATCAGTGGTGATAGCTGGTTAGGGATGCCGCGCCAAAGCTTCGCCTACCTCCACTGGTACGCCAGTCGCACCCGCATGATTGCCGGCAATAACCAAAGCCAAGAGATCTCAACCTACTATCTGCAGAAAAATTTCTCGTCAACCTACGTGCGGGCAGGCCACCAAAACAGTATTGACTATAACTCAGGTAGCATCAGTACCACCCTTTCCCCCAGCTTTGATCAGTTTGTCACGCTGGGGAGTCAGTCAAACCTGCGCCTTGATGATGACAATGGGCAATTGGCGTTGTTTTCAACCGCCGAGGGTAACTATGAATTTTATCGTGCAGGGCGCATGGTCCTCAAACGCCCTGCGGTACTGGGCCGCAATATTATCAACCTCACCGATTTGCCCAGCGGCTACTATTCGGTTGAGATCCGGCTGGTTGATCGCAACGGCACCGTAATAAACCGTGAAAATTACCCAATCAGTAACGTCAATTTTGGCGGTTATCCCGGTTATGTGGCATGGCACATGACGGCGGGTAAAGACTCCAGCGGCAATGGACACTTGTTTGAAGGTGGACTAAGCCGAGATCTGTGGTGGTTATTCTTCAATGGTACCCTTATCAAGGGTTCACAAGGGAAATGGGCTTCCGAGGGCAACTTCACCCGTCCTGGTACGCTGGCCGATATTCAAGTATCCCCTACGCTAGGCCTAATGAGCGGTGAAAAAGGTACCGGAGGTTATCTCAACCTGTCGCTGAACGGTAACGGCCTGGGTAGCCTTTCCTACAGCCGTTATCAGAACAGTAATATTTCATACTATAGCTACGGCTCATCAAGCAGCGCATTATCCTACAGCCGTATCTTGGGAAGCACCCTGTTTTCCTATAACTACAGCCGCTACAGAAACGGCGAATTACATCAGGTGGAATTGCGCTGGAACTATCGCCCCAATGGACTTTGGTCAACTTTTTCATTGGGCGTTCAAAAAGGAGGGTTTCAGCAATCTGGCGCTAACTATGGCGTTTTTTTCAACACCACCTGGACATTGGATCGGGTTCAAGGCAGCTTCACTGCCGCCCGTTCCGGTAGCCAAACCCAACTCAGTGGCGATTATCGCCATGCCAGTACTGATGCATTCGGCACCACCACCCTGGGTACGACGGTCAGCCATATCAGCCAAGCCAACAACGTTAACCTGTTTGCCATGCGGGAAGGGAGCCGTGGCGATGTCTCACTTAACCTTGGGCACACCGACAGCAGCAATAATGCTGACTTGAACTACCGTGGCATGATTGCTGCCAATAAGCAGGGCATAGCCCTTGGCCGCTTCAGCAACAGCGGTGCCGCCATGTTGCTATCCACACCAAAGTTACCTGGCGTGGATTATGCCTTTGAAGTTGAGGGCTCCCCCGTTGGCAGTGGCAGCGTTTACGCCGTGCCGATTGGCAGCTACCAGGATATTGCTTTCGCCCGAGTTAATAGCCAGGGACGCGATCAGGATATGAACGTCGAAGTACCTGCCAATATTACCCGCGCGCATCCGGGCCAAGTCTATGCAGCCGAGGCCAGCGTCGATATCAACCTGCTTTACAACGGATTGTTGCGAGACGCACAGGGTGATCCGGTGAGTGGCACCATTCGCGAGACCGGCGATACGGCTTACCCCAATGGCCTGTTCTCTATTGCCAGCAAGCAACGCTTAAAGACCATTGACGTTGATGGCAAAGACCGCCATTTCCGCTGCGATCTGAGTAAATCCCACAATAATTTTTACACCTGTTCGGCGCTGTAGCGCTGTGCATTGTCATATCGGAGTCATGATGAAAAAAATGCTTTTACTGCTTCCCTTCTTGGCCAGCCTCAGCGGCTTCCCTTTGGACGCGAACGCGGGCCCACAATTGATGGTGACACCGATCAGTATCAAGGTTTTTAACCAACATGAGCAGCGCGTTTCGGTACGAAACACCGGCGATGCGCCACTCTATCTTTCTATCTCGCTGGCAAAAGTCGATAACCCCGGTGCAGCGCAAGAACATAAAACGCTGATTAGCCAACTACCACATCCTGAACTTATGGCAACCCCGGATAAACTTACGTTAGGCCCAAACCAATCGCGGGATATTTTACTCACCTCATTGCAGGAACCTGCAAACGAGACGGTGTATCGGCTTTATGTTGTCCCAGTAAAATCCCTCAGCATCAGTGGTGCACCAGACAACAAAATCACCGCGCCGCTGACGCTTTCCGTCGGCTACGGTGTGCTGATACGCCACCTCCCCGCCCCAGCCAATCAGCGCAGTGTATTGGAGCACCGTTGTCGCGCCAGCGAGATCACTTTGCTTAATAGCGGCAATGTTCGCCTGCTGCTTCGCCAGGTGAAAGCGGGCTCCAGCCAAACTTCTCTCCCTGATGTGTTAGCGCTGTTCCCTGGCATGCCGCAAACCCTGAAAACCAGGATGCTCACCGCAGACCTGGACGGTAAACGGGTTGAAATAGCATGTCCTTGAATTTCTGCTATCTGCTCGGTGCTTTGGTCACTGTGTTATTGATACAGGATAGTCATGCAGGGGAGTTATTGAGCCTATCGCAGGCTGAATTGACGATCAAACCGCAAGGCCGTTTGCCAGAACTGGTCGTCGAAAATCTGGGTGATGGGCCCCTGTATCTGAGCGTGAGCCAACAGTTGCTCACTAATCCCGGAGCCCAACCTGAAACCTTGATCGACGTAGGCGACACCAAGTCCCCTTCGCTGCTAGTGATTCCATCTCGCCTGATCCTTGGCCCTGGGCAAAAAAGAGTGATGCAGCTGAGTGTACTCTCGCAGCCAAGCAGAACCCAGGTATGGCGGATCACGTTTCGTCCACAACAGAATATGCACGTTTTCTCTAGTGAAGTTACTTCTCCCCGAGTTCCTCTGCGAGTCAGTATCGGTTATGGGGTAGTGATTTATCAGACAGGAAGTGAATCATGAAAATAAACCGCGCAACAGTCTATGCACTGAGTACCGCGTTAGCTGTCTCCACGTTTACTTTCAAGGCAGCAGCAGGGGCGGTCATAACGGGGACAACGGTGGTGACGGTGAAAGGGAAAACCACCAGCCGTATCAGCGCTACCGTCATTAAGCCTAACAGGCTGATAGTCAATGATGCTAACGGAGGTTGGTACCTACAGGAAATGGAGATGTTCCAGTATGGTGCGGCCAGTTCACCTTATGAAATCAAGCTCCCCTTGCGTATTACGTCCAGCAGCGGCAATTTCCAAGTCAGCCTGGATGAAGCACTGTTACTGCGCAACACGCAAAAACCAACCCTGCAATTTAAGGACACCAAGATCGCTATGGCTAACGTGGGAAGTCCTTTCCAAACGTTGGCGGTTGGCGCCCCGGTACTGTTTCATAATGCCCCAGCGGCAAAGCCGCTGCAGGATACTGTTGGGGATTACAGCCTCTCCATCAGCGCGCTGCCACCTGAGGGAGATTTCAGAACCGTCGCAGGTATCTATCAGGGTGATTTGAAACTCACTTTCGAGCCTGTTGCTAAGGCCGTTCCATGAAATACGACTCACTCCAGCTAATCAGCCTGAACTGCTTGTTGCTCGCCATTAGCACCGCTTGGGCGGCGATAGATATTTCGCCCAAACGTATTGAGCTGCGGGGCAACATGCCTCAGAGCATCACCATCAGTAACAATGGTGATCGGATGGAATACGTCACTATCGCCACCGAGTTATTGACCAACCCTGGCGTGCCTTTTCCTGAAGAGCAACGTATCCCGCTGGTATTGATCCGCCACCCAACGCTATACGCTTCGCCGTTCAAGCTGACGCTAAGCCCACAACAACAGAAGGTTATCACCCTGCAGCCCCTGAAAAGCGTTGAACGCGAAACAGTCTACCGGCTCAATGTTCGCCCGTTGGTTCAACTGCAAGGCACATCAGCCGAACAGGCCGCCGCCAGCATCGCAGTAAACCTAAGCTTCAGCGCAATCATTCGCCAACGGCCAGATAACGAAAAAGTGTTGCTTGATATCCACTGTGAACAGCAAGGGGCGCTGCTGACAGCACGTGGCAACGTTCATGTTGCACTAAAAGCGGTACAAACCGACGCCACTCCCCAAGGAGATATCAATATCTACCCTGGAACACCACAACGTCTGCAAGGCAGAGAAATTACGCTACCTGGCTATGGCGGTTGCCATGCTGGCCAACGCACGGGAAAAGAGTCATGAATATTGTTATCATCGATCAAAACTACTTCTATGCTAATGGATTGAAAGGTCTCATCAAAGAGCATCTCCTACCAGCAGCTTCCATCACCATTAACGATAGATCCTTACTGAACACGGCAAGTCTGGTTATCCGCACGCCCGCCTTCTCCAGCAAGGAGGAATTGCAGGGTGCTTTCAGCCACCCACAGACATTGTATATCTATTGCAGGCCCTTAGATGATGATATGCAACGTCGTGGCAATGCCCTATATCGCAGCGACCCGAACGGTATTACCTTAGCCACGCTCAAACTGCATGTAGAATGCCTCGCGGGAGACGAAATACCCCTTCCCTATATTCTTAAAAAACTCTCCGCCAGCGAAATCAGGATGCTGAAACTCATCAAGCGTGGTTGGAATAACAAACAGATTGCTGAAAGCTTTCGCTCGAATACTAAAACCATCAGCATGATGCGCTGCAATGCAATAAAAAGGATCGGACTGCGCAATCGCCTGGAGCTCTATCAATTGCTCAACAAATTGCATTTCTAGTCTGTCGAATCTGCAAGAGAATATTATGAAACCTATTCAGGCTCTGTTTACATTACTGCTTGTGAGCACCAGTTCGGTCTATGGGACGTCGGTCGAAATTGCAAGTGTGGCCGGTAAAGTGGCCTCCGGCATCAATAACTGTTCGGTGACGAAAACCGGTAGCGATAGCTGGAAAGTCACCTTATCCCTCAACTGGCTGGCGATGGCAAGTACCCCTCCGGTAGCCAGCTTCGAAATACGTACAGGGAGAGGGTTTCTGATTTTCCAGTATGACAGCAGTGGCAGGCCCATCAGTAGCCATTTCCCCGCAGTTGATATCACCATGAATGGCTTTACCCCGACAGGGTTTAACGAGGGTAAGTTTACCAGTGTTAACGGTTATCTGACCTATGGGTTTGGTTCTTCCGCAGGATGGAATAACTACGAGCCCTATTTGGCTAACGTGGTTGCCAATATCAAACGCGCTGACGTAGCTATCGTGGCGATGATCCCTACAAACGTTTATAAGTACGGCATGGTTTACGATCAGGCTGGAGCGATATATTTTGCTGCCGCACAGGCAACATCCGCTTGCCAATTGATGGACAACCCCAATACCCCGCCGGTTATGGTTAATCTTACAATGAATGCGCCTGACTGGAACCTGGGGGAAATAGCAACCGGGAAACAAAAGAAAGTGCTGACCAACGCAGCCGATCGTCTGTGCATCAGCTACCTCTCTACCGAAAGTAGCGGTAAAGATTTTATCGTTAATGCCACAAACGCTAACGGGATCGTCAATAATCGCTTTGTACTCAAACACAGCCTGAACGCCACCAGCGTCCTGCCCTATACCCTGACGCTGGATAGCGTGGGAAAACAGATCCTGTTACCAAACATCAACAACTCCACCATCAGATTTGATGGCAGCGGCAACCAAACCTGCTTTACCCCCACATTTGATCTTTATGGGAGTGACGATCAGGAATTGGGCGACTATACCGATGTCATCACCTATGAGATCGTGACCAAGAGTTAAAGAGTTAGCCTCACAACTTTTTTCAATGTGTTAAAAAATAGGCTGTTAACCCATTAAACGCGATCTCTTTACTACTCCCAAAACCGCCAACAGGAGTGTTGGTATGAACGAGGTATCAGCAAGAAGCACTCTAAGGGATTGCTACCCCCGTGTTTCTTCGAGAAAAAACGCTCAGTGAAAGGAGAGTCAAATGACCACCACATGGAGTGCGGTGTGCTGCTGGAACGCCGCGGATAGATTATCAGGCGGGCTCGATGCCCGCCATTTCATTGAAAATAAAGCTTATTGTGCGGCAGAATCACGTCTCTTCAATTGGAATCCGATCCACAATACCAACGCAACACAGACAATAGATGGCAGGAAGTTAGAGCCAATCTGCGGGTATTCCACTCGGACGATCGCGCTGTACCCCAGGATACCCAGCAGGAAACAGGCGGCGGCCAGCTTCGGCATCCCCTCCGGCATGGGTCGGCTCAGGTAACGTTGATGCAGGCAATACACCGCCAGCACCAAAGCAATCAACGGGAAGATCGAAAACGGCACCACCGAGCTGAACAGCGCGGCAAAAGAGCCGTTAATCGACAGACCGGCAATTAACGCCAGCAGTAAAGTACCATTCTCACGACAGGATTTTTCCATTATTTTCACCTTGTTATACGCGGGATACAGATGCTTTTTCTTGCTCGCGACGATACCAGTAATAAGCCCCTTTGGAAATCATCCGCAATTGCAACACTAACCGTTCCTCGAGCTTGCGCCGCTGTTCGATATCCACATCCAGCGCTTCCGCACCGGCACTGAACACAATGGTCACCATCGCTTCTGCCTGTGCTTCGGTAAAGCTGCGCGGCATATGGTTTTCCAGCTCAAGGTAATCCGCCAGTTCGGCGATAAAATGTTGGATTTCACGCGCAACTGCTGCACGAAATGCCGCAGAAGTCCCGGAACGCTCACGCAGCAACAGCCGGAATGCGTTGGGATTGTTACCGATAAACTCCATAAAAGTGGATACCGACGTGCGAATTACGCTGCCACCTTTGGCAATGCGTTGGCGTGCCTGGCGCATCAGTTGGCGCAGCATCAGGCCGCTTTCGTCGACCATGGTGAGCCCCAGTTCATCTACGTCGCGGAAATGGCGATAGAACGAAGTCGGGGCGATCCCCGCCTCCCGCGAGACTTCGCGCAGGCTCAGGCTGGCAAAGCTGCGTTCGGCACTGAGCTGGCTGAAAGCCGCTTCAATGAGGGAACGGCGCGTCCGTTCTTTTTGTTGTGCTCTGACGCCAATGTGCATATTCAGATAAATTCCATCCACTCAGTCTAACGCCGCAGAATTGGCAATATAGCAAATTTATTGCAATCGCATTTATACAAACGCGCTTTGTCACAGTTTCGGGCTGCTCCAGTGGCGCTTTGCCTCAAAAAGGCTAATGGTCATTGGGCACGCAGCGCTATGATGTTAAGATACCGTTGTAATTTTGTATAAAAACAGGTCTCTCCTACATGCAACAGCACTATCAATTTGACGCCATTGTCATTGGCTCGGGCCCTGGTGGTGAAGGCGCCGCTATGGGGCTGGTGAAACAAGGTGCCCGCGTGGCCGTGATTGAACGGTACAACAACGTGGGCGGCGGCTGTACTCATTGGGGTACCATCCCCTCAAAAGCCCTCCGCCACGCGGTCAGCCGCATCATCGAATTCAACCAGAACCCGCTTTACAATAACTCCCGCACCCTCAGTGCCACTTTCCCTGACATTTTACGCCACGCCGACAGCGTCATTAACCAGCAAACCCGCATGCGCCAAGGCTTTTATGAGCGCAACCAATGCAAACTGTTTGCCGGCGATGCTCGCTTTATCGACGCCAATACCGTCAGCGTCCGCTATAAAGACGGCACTCAGGACACCATTCGCGCCGACAATATCGTGATCGCCTGCGGTTCACGCCCCTACCATCCGGCCAGCGTTGATTTTAAACATCCACGCATTTACGACAGCGATTCCATTCTCGAACTGAACCACGAACCACGCCACGTGATTATCTACGGTGCTGGGGTGATTGGCTGCGAATATGCGTCAATCTTCCGCGGTTTGAACGTAAAAGTGGATTTAATCAACACCCGCGATCGCCTGCTGGCGTTTCTCGATCAGGAAATGTCGGATTCGCTGTCTTATCACTTCTGGAATAACGGCGTGGTCATTCGCCACAACGAAGAGTTCGAGAAGATAGAAGGCACGGAAGATGGCGTAATTGTGCACTTGAAGTCAGGCAAAAAAGTGAAGGCCGACTGCCTGCTGTACGCCAACGGCCGTACCGGCAATACCGATTCGCTGGGGCTGGAGAATGTTGGCCTGGAGTCTGACAGCCGTGGCCTGCTGAAGGTCAACAGCATGTATCAGACGGCGGTGGCCCATATTTACGCCGTGGGTGACGTGATTGGCTATCCGAGCCTGGCTTCAGCCGCTTACGATCAAGGCCGCATCGCCGCGCAGGCGATTTCCTCCGGTGCCGCCAGCGGGCACCTGATCGAAGATATCCCAACCGGCATTTACACCATTCCGGAAATCAGCTCCGTCGGCAAAACCGAGCAGGAGTTGACCGCCATGAAGGTGCCGTATGAGGTAGGCCGCGCCCAGTTCAAACATTTGGCCCGGGCACAGATCGCCGGGATGAGCGTCGGCAGCCTGAAGATCCTGTTCCACCGCGAAACCTTGCAGATCCTGGGGATCCACTGCTTCGGTGAGCGTGCGGCAGAGATCATTCACATCGGCCAGGCGATCATGGAACAGAAAGGTGAAGGCAATACTATCGAGTATTTTGTTAATACCACCTTCAACTATCCGACCATGGCCGAAGCCTATCGCGTTGCCGCGCTGAACGGTTTAAACCGCCTGTTTTAAGGCTGCGCCGAGGTAATTCTGCATGTGTTCGCGGATCGCTTCGGCTAACTGCTCATAACGGCCACGCAGTGGGGAACCGGGGCGATACACCAACGCAATGGTGCGCTTCGGTTCCGGTTTGTAACAATCCAGATAACAAACGCCATCGCGCTCGCGCTCATTGGGCACCGCCAGCGCTGGTAACAGCGTAATGCCGCTGCCCGCCGCTACCATATTGCGCAGCGTTTCCAAACTGGTGGCGCGGAAGTGGGTATCTTCATCCGCACCGGCCTGGAAGCAGAAGCCTAACGCCTGATCGCGCAGGCAATGGCCATCTTCCAGCATCAGCAGTTTTTCTCCTGCCAAATCCGGCATCGCCACGCGATCGCGCTGCGCCCAAGGGTGATCGGAATACACCGCCAGTTTCATCGACTCATCAAATAGCGGCACTTCGATAAAAGCTTCTGTTTCTTTCACCAACGCCAGAATCGCGCAGTCCAGCTTGCCGCTGTCGAGCTGTGCCAGCAACTGATGGGTTTGCGCTTCATGCAGGTACATTTCCAGCTTGGGAAAGGTTTTATGCAGCGTTGGGATAATCTGCGGCAGCAGATAAGGCCCCACGGTGGGGATCAGGCCGATATGCAGCGGCCCAGACATGGCTTCACCCTGCTGGCTGGCCATTTCTCTCAGAACCTTGACTTCGCGCAGCACGGTACGCGCCTGCTCCACCAGCAATAAGCCCGCCTGAGTGAATAACACTTTACGGCTGGTGCGTTCGAGCAGCATCACACCGAGTTCATCTTCCAGCTTGCGGATCTGCCCGCTCAGCGTGGGCTGGCTGACGTGGCATGAATCAGCAGCACGCCGGAAATGACGGTGCTCTGCCAAAGCAACCAGATACTCTAAATCACGAATATTCATTATTTATCTCCTAGCTATGATAGCTCATGGCGATAGATAAGATAGCAATGAGTGATTAGATCTATCAAGCCCAAGCATGAATAATGTCCCCCAACGAAGCGATACCGCGCAAGAAGCAAAAAATTATTTTTCTAATTAAGGGGTTAATCCATGTTTACCAGTCAAGAAGGCAAAAAAGTCCCTCAGGTTACTTTCCACACCCGCCAAGGCGACCAATGGATTGATGTCACCACTGATGACCTGTTTAAAGACAAAACCGTGATCCTGTTCTCTCTGCCAGGCGCGTTCACCCCAACCTGTTCTTCCAGCCATCTGCCGCGCTATAACGAACTTTCCGGCGTGTTCAAGCAGCACGGCGTTGACAGCATTTTGTGTGTCTCGGTTAACGACACTTTTGTGATGAACGCTTGGAAAGCAGACCAGCACGCAGAAAACATTACCTTTGTGCCAGACGGCAACGGCGAGTTCACCAAGGGCATGAACATGTTGGTTGAGAAAGCTGGCCTGGGCTTTGGCCCGCGCTCATGGCGTTACTCCATGCTGGTACGCAACGGCGTAGTAGAAAAAATGTTCGTTGAGCCCAACAAACCAGGCGATCCGTTTGAAGTGTCCGATGCCGACACCATGCTGAAATACCTGGCTCCAGAGTTCAAAGTGCAGGAATCCGTCTCCCTGTTCACCAAGCCGGGCTGCCCATTCTGCGCCAAAGCCAAGCAAATGCTGCAAGAGCGCGGCATACAGTACGAAGAGATCGTGCTGGGCCAAGATGCCACTACCGTCAGCCTACGCGCTGTCAGTGGCCGCGCGACCGTGCCACAGGTATTTATCGGCGGTCGCCATATCGGTGGCAGCGACGATCTGGAAGCTTTCCTGTCAGCCTAATAAGAAAAAATACCGACGGGTTTCATTCGGCACTCAGCAATGTGCCGTTTGAAAAACACGTAAATTTTTGACGGGCACTGACCCGCCCTTTTTTATACCAGATGGGCTGAAAACTCAGGGTATTCAGGAGTGGATATGAAACAGTTGAATGTTGATGTGGCAGTGATCGGCGGCGGCACAGCCGGATTGGGGGCTTATCGCGCAGCCAAACTCTCTACCCCTAATGTAGTGATGATTGAAGGCGGGCCTTACGGCACCACCTGCGCTCGCGTTGGCTGTATGCCCTCCAAACTCTTGATTGCTGCGGCAGAAGCAGTACATCAGATTGAACGCGCACCGGGCTTTGGCGTTTACCCTGCGGGCAAAATCACCATCAACGGCCGCGAAGTGATGGATCGCGTCAAACGTGAACGCGATCGCTTTGTCGGTTTTGTGCAGGAAGGCGTCGACAGCATCCCGGCAGCCGACAAAATTCAGGGTTATGCCCGCTTTATCGACGACAATACCCTGCAGGTAGATGAACATACGCGCATTGTGGCGCAACGTATCGTGATCGCGACCGGTTCACGCCCAAGCTGGCCTGCGCCGTGGAACGAGTTGGGCGATCGCCTGATCGTCAATGACGACGTATTCAACTGGGATGATTTACCGCAGTCGGTCGCCGTATTCGGGCCGGGTGTCATCGGGTTGGAACTGGGCCAGGCGCTGCACCGCCTCGGGGTCAACACCAAAGTGTTTGGCGTTGGTGGGGGTGTTGGCCCGCTAACTGACAGCATCGTGCGTGAATATGCCGCTAAAACGCTGGGGGAAGAGTTCTATCTCGACCCAGACGTGAAGGTAGACATCATGCAGCGCGAAGGCGAAAAAGTGTTTATCCGCTACCAGGATAAACATGGCCAGGCGCAGGAAATAGGGGTGGATTACGTATTGGCCGCCACCGGCCGCCGCCCGAATGTGGACAACCTCGGCCTGGAAAATACCCGCCTGGAGGTTGATGCCAAAGGCGTGCCGCAGGCCGATCGCCTGACCATGCAAACCAGCGTGCCGCATATCTTCATCGCTGGTGATGCCAGTAACCAACTGCCGCTGCTGCACGAAGCCAGCGATCAGGCGCGTATTGCCGGGCAAAATGCCGGCAGCTACCCGGAAGTTAACCCAGGCCTGCGCCGCAGCGCGATTTCTGTGGTGTTTTCCGATCCACAAATCGCCATGGTCGGCTCCACTTTCCGCGAGCTGAGCCAGAAATTTAGCGCCTGTGGCTGCTTTGAAGTGGGTGAAGTATCGTTCGAAAATCAGGGCCGTTCCCGCGTGATGCTGCGTAATAAAGGTATTCTGCACGTCTATGGTGAACAAGGTACTGGGCGCTTTTTAGGTGCCGAGATGATCGGCCCTGATGTAGAACATATCGCTCACCTGCTAGCCTGGGCGCACCAGCAACAGATGACCATCGACCAGATGCTGGATATGCCGTTTTACCATCCGGTGATTGAAGAAGGCCTGCGTACCGCACTGCGCGATCTGCAAGCCAAACTGAAATTGGGTGAAACCGAAGCGGAGCGCTGCCAACGTTGCCCTGGTGAATAAATATTCATCTCAGCAAAACACCAGACCGGGCTGCTGTGCCCGGTTTTTTGCGTAATACACTCCAGATTTATTATCCCTTGGTTGCCGAAACCCTCTTCTGCCGTCATTTTTATCCGTAGATATCTTGAATGATACTATTAATGATACTATATTGAGAGTGCGCGGATGAAAGAACTCAGCGATGTCATAGCCAGTCTTCGCCAACGGCAGACCAATATCAAATTTCATGAACTGGCAAAAATCTGCAACCGTTGGTTTGGCGCCCCACGGATGAGTAGTAGTAGTCACAAAGTTTACAGCATGCCATGGCCGGGTGATCCGCGAGTTAACATCCAACGCGCAGACAGCGGTATGGCAAAGGTTTATCAAGTCAGGCAGGTGATAGCGGCACTGATCAGATTGGAGGAAGAAAATGGCAATGCATGAGCATTACACTTACCGTATCACTTGGTCAGCAGAAGACGGCGAGTACGTTGGGCTATGTACAGAATTCCCTTCTCTGTCCTGGCTGGCTCCAACCCGTACTGGTGCGCTGGATGGCATTGAACAACTGGTAGCACAAGTGGTGGCAGACATGATCGCCAACGGTGAAACGCCACCGGAAGCGCTGGCGGAGAAAAATTTCAGTGGGAAATTGGTACTGCGCCTGACGCCGGAGCAGCATCGGCGCTTGGCGATCAGCGCTATGGAGGAAGGTGTCAGCCTGAACCGCTACCTGTGTGCGCGGTTGGCAGGCTAGCAATGCATTATCAATCAGGGCCGAGCAGGCTCGGCCCTGTTAAGCTCATCACGCCAAACGTTTCTTCGCCTCAGAAATCGCGCTCGCGACCTGTTGCGGCGAAACACCGCCCTTGGCCGCACGCTTGTCCAGGCAAGATTGCAGCGCCAAAACCGGATACACGTCGTCACTAATCACTGGGTTGAATTTTTGCAGGTCTGCCAACGGCATATCTTCCAGCGGCTTGCCCTGGCGGATCGCTTCCACTACCGCTTCACCCACAATGTGGTGCGCTTCACGGAACGGTACGCCTTTGGCCACCAGATAATCGGCCAGTTCGGTGGAGTTGGCATAACCCTGTTGCGCCGCTTCCTGGCAACGTGGGCGCTTCACCTGAATACCGTCCAGCACCAGCGCCGCCATCTGCAAGCAGTCCATCCAGGTGTCGAGCGCATCGAACAGCCCTTCTTTGTCTTCCTGCATGTCTTTGTTGTACGCCAGCGGTAGCCCTTTCAGGGTCATCATCATGCCGGTCAACGCACCCTGTACACGCCCGCATTTACCACGGATCAGCTCCAGGGCATCCGGGTTTTTCTTCTGCGGCATCAGGGATGAACCTGAAGTCACGCGATCGGAAAGCTCAACAAACGCCGCCTCACCGCTGTTGAAGAAGATCAGGTCTTCAGCAAAGCGCGACAGGTGCACCATGCTGATAGCCGCGTTGGACAGCAGTTCCAGCACATGGTCACGATCGGAAACGCTATCCAGGCTGTTACGGGTCGCAGAGGCAAAACCTAACCAACCGGCCAGTTGCTCACGGTCGATCGGATAAGCCGTCCCTGCCAGCGCACCGCTGCCCAGCGGGCTGACATCCAGGCGCTTCAGCGTATCCTGCAGGCGGCTTTCATCCCGCGCCAGCATCTCTACATAGGCCAGGCACCAGTGTGCAAAAGTAACTGGCTGCGCGCGCTGAAGGTGGGTATACCCCGGCATCACCGCATCCTGATTAGCTTCGGCGGTTTCTACCAGCGCTTGTTGCAGTTGGATGATCGCCTGATACAACTCGCTGACCTGATGTTTGCACCACAGTTTCAGATCGGTAGCCACCTGATCGTTACGGCTGCGGCCGGTATGCAGCTTTTTGCCCAGATCGCCGACTTTATCGATCAGCTTCTGCTCTACCCAACTGTGAATATCTTCCGCATCGCTTTTGACGATCGCCAGCGGATCGGCCTGCACTTCTACCAGCAACGCATTCAGCGCCTGTTCAAGTTGTTGTTGCTCCACCGCCGTCAATACATTGACGGTCACCAGCGCTTTTGACCAGGCGACGGAGCCAACAATGTCCTGTTCCGCCAGGCGATAATCGAAACGCAGAGAATCGTTTAATTGTTTGAACCGCTGATCCGCTGCCTGACTGAAGCGTCCGCCCCAAAGTGCCATAATCTTGCTCCTGAATAAGTATGCGAAAGGGCGCAGCATGCTGCGCCCCTAGACTGCTGACAAAGCCGGTTATTAGGGAGAGCGTGCCG
>JBAQHZ010000468.1:0-11371 GCA_049288585.1 Chania sp. | reverse complement strand
CAGGGAGAGGGGGCGCTACCTTTAGCATTGTGCCGCATGAATATGCAGCTTTCGCTTAACTGATGGGTATTATGCGGTAGGCTACCCCTTCAGGTACTTCATCCTATAGAGCATAGACAGCGCGATGTTAATATTCTGTGAATTTTCTCACAGATTGAAAACGGTTACACAATGTTAAATGTTTAGAGAGTGACCGCCGCCTCACTTTGCAACGGTGCCACAGAATGGCGGCGCACCAGCGTCGGCATGAAAATATGCGAGGTTTGTGGCTCCAGCAACCCGGCAGCACCTTTCAGCGCCAGTTCGGTGGCCAAGGTAGCCATAGAAACAATGGGATAACGGATGGTGGTCAGCTTTGGGCTGGTGTAACGCGCAATGGGAATGTCATCGAATCCCACCAGCGAGAAGTGCTGCGGCACCGTGATACCGTTTTCTTTCAATACCGCCATAGCACCGGCGGCCATGGCGTCGTTGTAGGCAAAAACCGCGCTCAGGTGCAGGTTGCGGCCAAGCAATTCCACCATCGCAGCTTCGCCTCCCTGCAAATCAGGTGAACCGTAGGCACGCCAACTGTCCAGCGGCACAATACCCGCCGCCGCCATGGCTTGGCTATAACCTTGCTGACGCAACGGGCCGTCTTCAATCGGATGATTGGAACCCAGATAGCCAATGCGCTGATGGCCCTGTGACAGCAGCAGACGCAGCGCCATCTCAGCCCCAAACACATTATCCAGCCCCACGCAGCGGTGTTCGTAGCCTGTTATCACCCTGTTAATCAGCACCATACCTGGCACTTGATCCATAAAGGCGATCAGTTCCGCATCGCTCAACGCTTTTGCGTGCACAATCAGCGCATTACATCGCTGGCGGATTAACACCTCAATCGCATGGCGTTCTTTATCCGCCTGATGGTAGCTATTACCGATCAGCAAGTATTTCTGGTTTTGCTGTGCCACAGTGTCTACCGCTTTCACTAAGGCACCAAAAAACGGATCGGAGACATCCATCACCACCACGCCAAGGGTATCACTGCTCTGCGTGGCCAGCGCCTGTGCGTTAGCATTTGGCCGATAGCCCAATTCCGCAACCGCCTGCAACACCTGCTCACGCGTCTTGGGACTAGTCAGGGCGCTGTTATTGAGCACCCGTGAGACGGTAGCCACAGAAACGCCTGCACGCTTCGCGACGTCGCGAATGGTGATCGGATGGACAGAATTCATGGAGCATCCTGGAGTCGGGAAAGTTGATAATGACGCTATCCTACCCCGTTTGAGATCCTCCTCAGCGTGAATTACGTCACAGGAAAGAAAACGTTTACATACATTTTTTTAACCTACCTGCGCCAGATCTCAATTTGCTTTCTGCTGAGCCTGCTCACCGGCAGCCAAAACCGTCAGCTTGCGCCACAGCCATTCCATCGGACCCTGCGTGAAGTAACGCAACCAGAGGTTAGAAAACAACAGGTTAGCCAGCCAAACCAGCGGGACAAACGCCAGGAGCTGCAAGCGATCAAACTGCTGGTAGAGGCCAAAACGGTAAAATAGCGTGGTGCAGATCAGCGTTTGCAACAGGTAATTACTCAGCGCCATGCGCCCAACCTGCGCCAACCAATGACTGATACGCGAGCGAGAAAAGGTGGGCCAAAAACCATAAACCAGGGCCAGATAGCCGATTGCCTGCAATGACGACCCTAATTCACGCGGCACCTGCAACAAGAAACCGCTCCAGCGATAATCCCAGTTCAGATGCCACTGTAGCACCACCCCCGGCAGTTGGATCAACAATGAAAGCGGTATCATCCAAGCGGCCAAGCGCCGATAGTGAGAAGGGGTATACCTGTTCCGCAACCAGCCGCTGCGCATCAACCCCGCGCCAAACAGCATCAAACCGGCCAGTTGCCAGCCATACTGTGCGCCAATCGCCAATAGGCTGGAGGAAAGCAAATCCAGGCGGCTACGCCAGGCCTCTACGCCCCCTTGCAGCTTCCAAAACTTTTCATACTGCAATTGCGCCACGCCCGGCTGCCAGAAATTACCCGGTTCACCGTGCGACATAAACCCCAACAGCAGCAACACCGCAACGCCGATCAAATACAGCAGCGCACCGGTTTTCAATAGCGTAATGGTATCTTTGGCGTCGCGAATCATGCGCCAGCACACCAGGCCAATCAGCCCATAGGCCAGCAGAATGTCACCATCCCACAGGAAAATCGCATGCCCCAAGCCAAACAGCACCAGCCACGACAGGCGAGCGCGTATCCACACTTTGCCGCGGTGCAGCAACAGTTGCAGGCCTGCCCCAAACAACAGGGCAAACATGGCTAAAAACTTGGCTTGAGCAAACAGATCCAGCAACGCCCAGGTCCAGGCATCGCGCGCCGAAGGAATACCAAGAAAAGCCGGGTTGAGGTAGGCCGCTTTCGGCAGGCCAAACGCGCTGATATTCATCAGCAGAATGCCGAGAATGGCGATACCCCGAGCACAATCCAAGGTCGCAATACGCGGCAGCGGTGCTGTTTCATGATGATTCATTTTATACCGCTATATTTTAGTCGTTAAAAAGGCGCCCTCAGGCGCCTGTTCTCTTCGTTACCAACGCATCCATCAACTCTGATGACGCACCGCGCGCAGAAACTCCTGGCGGGTGATCTGGCTGGACTTGAACAGCCCCCCCAGAGAAGTGGTGGTCGTGGCGCTGGTCGCATCGCGGATCCCGCGTGCCTTAACACAATAATGGACTGCATCAATCGATACCGCCACGTTATTAGTACCGAGCAAGGTTTGCAACGCCACCAGAATCTGCTGGGTCAAACGCTCCTGCACCTGCGGGCGCTGAGCGAAGAACTGCACGATACGGTTGATTTTCGACAGGCCAATCACCGCGTCTTTCGGAATATAGGCCACCGTCGCTTTGCCATCGATGGTCACAAAATGGTGTTCGCAGGTGCTGGTCAGCGTGATATCACGCACCGTGACCATTTCATCCACCTTCATTTTGTTCTCAATGACGGTTATTTTCGGGAAGTTGGCGTAATCCAGCCCGGAGAAAATCTCATCGACATACATTTTCGCAATGCGATGCGGCGTTTCTGCCAAACTGTCATCGGACAGATCAAGATTCAGCAACTTCATGATTTCTGTCATGTGTTCTTTGATACGGCTTTTACGCGTTTCTCGATCCAGCATTTCCCCACACAATGGGGTTTCCAGGCCACGTGCTTCAAGCGCAGCATGAACCAGTGCAGCTTCATTACTTAACGATGTCATGGGTATCTATCTCCAGCAGGCGGCTCCGACAATGCCTGTTATGCCGATAACTAGCAGATTTGCGGCGTCTCATTTTTTTAACTACCGGGTTCAGATGCGCGATAGCGTGAGCCCGGTCAAGATTTTTACCCACTCTAGATGAGAGTGAGACGTTTATCCAGTGATAGTGTTTCATGATTGCGTGAAATATCCGCATGCCGCCTGGGCAGGCTGGCTGCGGCTATTCCCTGTTTTTTGTATGGATTTCACTCACATCATACCGATTTACGCGCACTGCCCCGCGCTGGGGTATTAATGACCAGCAAGCCGGCGATCACCAACCCCACCACCGCCACATACAGCGCAGGCTCCAACCGTTGGGTCAGCGCGGTTGAAACCGCCGACAGCATTGGGCCCACCAGTTGGCCAATCGCATAACCGGTGGTCAATAACCCCGCCATGTAACGCGCATGGTGAGGAGCCAGTTCCCTGCCATGCTGGATAGAGAGCTGTACCACGCTGAGAAAACCACCGCCGGTAAATAGCGCACCCAGCACTAATCCAATCACACCCGGCACCACTTCGGCACATAACACCCCTAACGCCTGTACCCATAGGGTGATCGCCAGCCGGGTCTGCGTGGTGAACTTATGGCGGGTTAGAATGCCGATGACAATCCCCAGCACCGCCGCGCCACCAAAAATTGGCCAGACAAACTGGGCAAACAGGCTGCCGGGGAAACGCGCCGCCGCCATCTGCGAAAGAAAGGTTGCGGGCAGAATATAACCAAATCCGGCCAGGCTGTAGCTCCACACCAGCCGCTTCAATGCCGGGGTCAACACCAGCGGTTCCGGTGCGGTATCCGGCCGGTGCAGATCCCCGGCCCGTGGCAGATTAACGCTGATGGCTGCCACCAACACCAAGGCCAGCACGCCGTACACCAGCCAAGCCTGCGCGGCACTCAGTGCCAGGCTGTGGATCGCCACCGCCAGCATGCCGCTGATAAAAATGCCAGCTCCCGGCCCGGCAAACACGGCGGCGCTCAACGCCGGGCGGCCATAGTGCGCCAACCGTTCGTTGGTCCATGCCGCCACCAGCACCATCGACCAACCGCTGGCCCAGCCAATCACCAGGCGCACCGCACCGTGCCACCACACGCCTTCCACCACGGCGGACAACAGGGTGAGGATCACCACGCCCCAGACGCCGAGCCACAGGCGGCGCTCCACGTGGCGGCTGGCGCGCATGGCATCAAAAGCGCCGCACAGGTATCCCAAATAGTTTAACGCCGCCACCAGCCCGGCTCCGGTCAGGGTAAACTGCTGTTCAGCAATCATCAGCGGCACCTGCGGCGTGAAGGCAAAGCGGCCAATCCCCATAGCCACAACTAAGGCTATAAAGCCACTCAACGCAATTCTTAACGCCATCTGCGCGTCCTGATTGTTAGAAGAAAGTTGCGACTATCATGCAGCAGGATTAAAATCACAAAAACTGAATAATACTCACCAAGTTCATCACAAAAAGAGAAAGCTATGGATCTCACCCAACTGCGCATGTTTTGCAGCGTGGCCGAAACCGGCTCCGTCGCCCGTGCCGCCGAGCAGTTGCATCGCGTGCCGTCGAACCTGACCACGCGTTTGCGCCAGCTCGAGCAGGAACTGGGTACCGATCTGTTCATTCGTGAAAAACAGCGCCTGCGTCTTTCGCCAATGGGCCATAATTTTCTCTGTTACGCCCAGCGAATTCTGGCGCTGAGCGAAGAAGCCATGAGCATCACCCACGCCGGGGAACCCGCGGGCAACTTTGCCTTGGGTTCGATGGAAAGCACCGCCGCCACCCGCCTGCCCGGCTTGCTGGCAGCCTATCACCAGCGTTTTCCGCAGGCCGCGCTTTCGCTGACCACCGGCACCTCCGGCGAGATCATCGAGCGGGTACGGGCGGGTACCCTGGCGGCGGCGTTGGTGGATGGCCCATTGCAACACGATGAACTGAATGGCTGTATCGCTTTCCCGGAACGCATGGTGGTGATTTCCAGCCTGGATCATGCCCCGATTGAAAACGCGCACGATGCCAAAGGGGCAACCCTGTTCGCCTTCCGCGCTAGCTGTTCTTACCGCTTGCGGCTGGAGTCCTGGTTTAAACGCAGCGGCGCAGTACCCGGCCAGATTATGGAGATCCAGTCCTATCACGCCATGCTGGCCTGCGTGGCCAGCGGAGCCGGGCTGGCGATGATCCCACATTCGGTGCTTAATCTGTTACCGGGCTTCGAGCGGGTGAAAGTGCACCCGTTACCGGCAGAAATTGCTGAAACCGCCACCTGGTTATTGTGGCGGCGCGATGCGTTCGGGCCCAACGTCCGCGCATTGAAAGAACTGATTATTGAGCAGGCTGATACTACGGCCACTAAAAATACTGATACTGAGGAGAAGTAAGATGGAAATGATCAAAACCCGTGCGGCCGTGGCCTGGGGCCCGAACCAACCACTGACGATCGAAGAAGTCGACCTGATGCCACCGCAGAAAGGCGAAGTGCTGGTGCGCATCGTCGCCACCGGCGTTTGCCACACCGATGCCTATACGCTTTCAGGCAAAGATCCTGAAGGGGTATTCCCGGCGATCCTCGGCCACGAAGGCGGTGGCATCGTGGAAGCGATCGGTGAAGGCGTGACCAGCGTGGCCGTCGGCGATCACGTGATCCCGCTCTACACCCCGGAATGCGGCGAATGCAAATTCTGTAAATCCGGCAAAACCAACCTGTGCCAGGCGATCCGCGCCACCCAGGGCAAAGGCTTGATGCCAGACGGCACCACTCGCTTCTTCAAGGACGGCAAGCCGATTTTCCACTATATGGGCACATCCACCTTCGCGGAACGCACCGTAGTGCCAGAAATCTCGCTGGCCAAAATCAGCAAAGAAGCTCCGCTGGAAGAAGTCTGCCTGCTGGGCTGCGGCGTCACCACAGGTATGGGTGCGGTACTCAACACCGCCAAAGTGAAAGCAGGCGATACCGTGGCGATTTTCGGCCTGGGCGGCATCGGCCTTTCGGCGATTATCGGCGCTCAGATGGCTGGTGCAAGCCGCATCATCGGTGTCGATATCAACACCAGCAAGTTTGAGCTGGCGCGTAAGCTGGGTGCCACCGATCTGATCAACCCAAAAGATTACAACAAGCCGATTCAGGAAGTGATCGTTGAGCTGACCGACGGCGGCGTTGATTTCTCCTTCGAATGCATCGGTAACGTCAACGTGATGCGTTCGGCGCTGGAGTGCTGCCATAAAGGCTGGGGCGAGTCGGTCATTATCGGCGTCGCCGGTGCCGGTGAAGAGATCGCAACCCGCCCATTCCAACTGGTGACCGGCCGCGTCTGGCGCGGTTCCGCCTTTGGTGGCGTGAAAGGCCGCAGCCAGTTGCCCGGCATTGTGCAGCGCTATATGGACGGCGAATTTGCCCTGAATGACTTTATCACCCACACCATGGGGTTAGAGCAGATCAACGACGCCTTCGATTTAATGCATGAAGGTAAATCGATCCGTTCGGTGATCCATTTTGATAAATAAGCCAGGAGGCAGAGAGATGAGCACGTCATTAGAACTTCTCGAAGAGCACCGCATGTTCGGTGGCTGGCAACAACGTTACCGCCACGCGGCGCAGAGCCTGAATTGCAACATGACTTTCAGCATCTATCTGCCACCGCCGCGCGATGATAATCCACCGCCGGTGCTGTATTGGCTGTCGGGACTGACCTGCAACGATGAAAACTTTACGCTGAAGGCGGGTGCCCAACGCATTGCTGCCGAACTGGGTTTGGTGTTAGTGATGCCCGACACCAGCCCGCGCGGCGACGAGGTGCCCAATGACCCAGGTTACGATCTGGGCCAAGGGGCGGGTTTTTATCTCAACGCCACCCAGGCCCCTTGGGATAAGCACTTTCGCATGTACGATTACATCAGCGATGAGCTGCCCGCGCTGATTCAGCAGCACTTCAGCATCAGCGATCGTCAGTCGATCTTCGGCCATTCGATGGGCGGCCACGGCGCGCTGATGATGGCATTGCGCAATCCGCAGCGCTTCCGTTCCGTATCGGCCTTTGCGCCGATTGTTAACCCTTGTCAGGTGCCGTGGGGGCGCAAAGCCTTTGCCGCTTACCTTGGGGATGACGAAAGCCAGTGGTTGCAGTACGACACTTGCCACCTGCTGGCGAGTGGTGCAGAAAAACTGCCTATTCTGGTGGATCAGGGGGATGGCGATCAGTTCCTGGCGGATCAACTGCAACCGGCGAAGCTGGCCGAACTGGCACGCCAGCTCGACTGGCCGCTGACGCTGCGCACCCAGCCGGGCTACGATCACAGCTATTTCACTATTGCTACCTTTGTCGAAGATCACCTGCGCTTCCACGCCGAGCATCTGTTCCGCTGATTGTTTCGGCTTGTTTGTGGCTGCGCCTGCGGCCACAAACAGCGATTTCCCCTGTTTTACCGGGCAGAACCCCATTTGTGATCCTCTTCGCTTTACCTACCTGAACGCCTTTACAACCGGATCTTTGCCCTTCATGTTACCCCACATCATGAACGCGTAACATTTTCAGCCAAGGTATCCTCATGAATCCTGTTGATATTCCGTCTGCTCCTGCCTCATTAGCCTCGATCCTTGCCCGGCGCGACTGGGAAAACCCGGCCTGCACCCACTACAACCGCTTACCTGCACATCCACCGTTTGCCAGTTGGCGTGACGAACAACATGCTAGGCACGATCGCCCTTCAGCACAGCGAACCTTGCTCAACGGCGCCTGGAAATTCAGCTATTTCACGCGGCCAGAAGCCGTACCAGAACAGTGGTTGCAGCAAGATCTGAGCGATGCCGATACGCTACAGGTGCCCTCTAACTGGCAGATGGCCGGTTACGACGTGCCGATCTACACCAACGTCACCTACCCGATCCCGGTCACGCCGCCATTTGTACCGCAACAGAACCCTACCGGCTGTTACTCACTCACCTTTGAGGTGGCCGAAACCTGGCTGCAACAGGGGCAAACGCGAGTTATTTTCGACGGCGTCAATTCAGCGTTCTATTTGTGGTGTAACGGTATCTGGATCGGTTATTCGCAAGACAGCCGCCTGCCCGCCGAGTTTGATTTGAGCCACGCGTTACGGCACGGTGAAAACCGCCTGGCGGTGATGGTGCTGCGCTGGAGCGATGGTAGCTATCTGGAAGATCAGGACATGTGGCGCATGAGCGGCATCTTCCGCGATGTCAGCCTGCTGCATAAGCCAAGCTGCCATTTGAGCGATATTCAGTTGCGCACCCATCTGGCCCCCGGTTTTTATCATGCCGAACTGGAGGTGCTGGTGCAGGTTCAATCGCCAACGGCGGGCTGCTCCGTGCGCGTTCAGCTGTGGCAGGGTGACCAGTTGGCTGCCGTACACCAGCAGCCATTGGGAAGTGAAATTATTGACGAACGCGGCGGTTATGACGATCGCACCACCCTGCGCTTGCCGGTTGTGCAGCCCGCGCTGTGGAGCGCCGAACAACCTCACCTGTACCGCGCCGTGGTTTCCTTGCTGGCGGCCGACGATTCATTGATTGAGGTGGAAGCCTATGACGTGGGTTTCCGTCAAGTCGAGATCAGCGACGGCCTGCTGAAGGTCAATGGCAAACCTATTCTGATACGCGGCACCAACCGCCATGAGCATCACCCGGAACAGGGGCAGGTGATGGACGAAACCACCATGTTGCAAGATATCCTGCTGATGAAGCGGCATAACTTCAACGCGGTACGCTGTTCGCACTATCCTAACCATCCGCTTTGGTATCGGTTGTGCGATCGTTACGGCCTGTACGTGGTGGATGAAGCCAATATCGAAACCCACGGCATGCAGCCGATGAACCGCCTGACGGACGATCCGGTATGGTTCCCGGCCCTGAGCGAACGCGTCACGCGTATGGTGCAACGCGATCGCAACCATCCCTGCATTATCATCTGGTCATTAGGCAATGAATCCGGCCACGGCAGCGCACACGATGCCCTGTACCGCTGGGTCAAAAGTAACGATCCAACACGACCGGTGCAGTACGAAGGTGGCGGTGCCGATACTGCGGCCACCGACATTGTCTGCCCGATGTACGCGCGTGTGGATCAGGATCAGCCCTTCCCACAGGTGCCGAAGTGGTCGATCAAAAAATGGATCGGCCTGCCGAATGAGCACCGCCCGCTGATCCTGTGTGAATATGCTCACGCCATGGGCAACAGCTTCGGCGGTTTTGATCGCTACTGGCAGGCATTCCGTAAACACCCGCGCTTGCAGGGCGGCTTTGTCTGGGACTGGGTGGATCAGGCGCTGACCAAAACCGGCCAAGACGGCGTGCGTTACTGGGCCTACGGCGGTGATTTCGGCGATACCCCTAACGATCGTCAGTTCTGCATGAATGGCCTGGTGTTCCCAGATCGCACTCCTCATCCCGCGCTGTATGAAGCACAGCGCGCGCAGCAGTTTTTCCAATTCCAGCACCAACCAGAAGCGCCGCTGACCCTTGATATCACCAGCGAATACCTGTTCCGCCCTACCGATAACGAACAATTGTTCTGGCGGCTGGAGCTGGATGGGCAATGTATCGCGCAGGGCGATCGGTTGCTGGACATCCCACCGCAGGGCACTCAACGGCTGGTACTGGGTGAGATGCCGCAGGTACAAGGCAAGGGTGAGCTGTGGCTGAATGTTGAAGTCCGCCAGCCAAAGGCAACGGCCTGGGCCGACGCTGGCCACCGCTGCGCCTGGGATCAGTGGCGCTTACCGCACGCGCTGGCGCTGCCTAATGTCAGCACCGGCCCACTGCCGCAGTTAGTCACTCATCCGGATATGGTTGAAATCACCCATGGCCAGCAGCGCTGGCAATTTTGCACTACCCGCGGTTGCCTGATCCAATGGTCGCGTGACGGTGAGCCACAGTTATTGACCCCGTTACAGGACCAGTTTATTCGCGCACCGCTGGATAATGACATTGGTGTCAGCGAAGCGGCGCGTATCGATCCCAACGCCTGGGTAGAGCGCTGGAAAAAAGCCGGTATGTACGCGCTGGAAAGCCAACTGCTGTCATTTAGCGCCGACGCCCTTGGGCATGGCGTGCAGATCTCAACGGTGCACAGCTACAGCAGCCAGCAACAGCCGCTGTTTATCAGCCGCAAAAACTATCTGCTTGATGGTGAAGGGAAACTGCATATCAGCGTGGATGTTGATGTCGCCTGGGGTGTACCCGCACCTGCGCGCATCGGGTTGACCTGCCAGTTGGCAGAAACAGCAGCACAGGTTGAATGGCTAGGTTTGGGGCCGCACGAGAACTATCCGGACCGCCAGCTATCAGCGCAACAAGGGCGCTGGGCGCTGCCGTTACCTACGTTGCACACGCCGTATATCTTCCCCAGCGAGAACGGCCTGCGCTGCGATACCCGCCAATTAACCTTTGGCCGCTGGCAGTGGCAGGGCCGTTTCCACTTTGGCCTGAGCCGTTACAGCCAGCAGCAACTGATGGAGACCACCCATCAGCATTTATTGCGCGAAGAAGCCGGTACTTGGCTGAATCTGGACGGTTTCCACATGGGCGTTGGCGGTGATGACTCCTGGAGCCCGAGCGTCAGCCCTGACTTTCTGCTGACGGCGCGCCACTACCATTACCAAGTCAGTTGGATGCAGCAATAACCTTCTGTGCCGCCTAATGCCGGTCAGTTAAGGCTAACCAGTTCCCTCTCCTTCTGGGCATAGGTATCGACACAAGTTGCCAATAGACCTCAGACGGACAGAGTATCACGGCTTGCTGCGGCTTTGGTGCTTGAAATATGCACTCAACGATCCCCTCTCCCCGCGGGAGAGGGCTAGGGTGAGGGGCTATTCATGGCGAACTTTCATTGATTAAATATCAATTAATTCAATGGTTTTTTGTCCATAACAATGAGTTTCCAACCGAGTGGCTGGCAATAGATCGTGATAAAAAGGCCCCTCACCCCGGCCCTCTCCCTGTGCTGTCTCTTATACACAACGTGTTCGTCTCTGTAAGTCAGGTGTAATGGGAATTGCCGTAAAAGATCATAATCCGATGGAACAATAATGGACGGCAATTGCAGGGCCCAAGGCGG
>JBAQHZ010000467.1:0-9745 GCA_049288585.1 Chania sp. | reverse complement strand
TTCTTTTTGACCTGTCGCCAAAAGTCTAAGCCACGTCACGTAAAAACCTATTTATTGTATGGGATTTGGCGAGTATCATGCCATTGTGTAATTAGGGATGGTTGATCTTGTTGCATTTGTTACCCGCTGTCGGTTTTCATAGGTGCGTTTTGCTCCCGGCCACTGTGGTCAGGCTGTGAATGTGCGATTGAAAGCAGAGAGGCTGGATCAAATTTGTTGTTTTTAAGGGCATTCACTGCGGGGCGTTACCGGTTACTCTTTACGGAGTCATACCGATAGCCGCAAGTCGGAGTCTTCCTGCCAGGAGCAAGGAGTCAAGATGTTTGATATTGTCGAACTGTCGCGCTTACAGTTTGCCTTAACGGCGATGTACCATTTTCTATTTGTTCCATTAACGCTAGGTATGGCGTTTTTGTTAGCAATTATGGAAACGGTATATGTGCTGTCTGGCAAACAAATTTATAAAGATATGACCAAATTCTGGGGCAAGTTATTTGCAATTAACTTTGCTCTGGGTGTGGCCACTGGTTTGACCATGGAGTTCCAGTTCGGGACTAACTGGTCATACTTCTCTCACTACGTCGGTGATATCTTCGGGGCCCCGCTGGCCATCGAAGGTCTGATGGCGTTCTTCCTGGAATCAACGCTGGTCGGCCTGTTCTTCTTCGGCTGGGATCGTCTGAGCAAAGTACAGCACCTGACGGTAACCTGGTTTGTGGCTCTTGGTTCAAACCTGTCTGCTCTGTGGATCCTGGTTGCCAACGGCTGGATGCAGAACCCGATCGCTTCTGATTTCAACTTCGAAACCATGCGTATGGAGATGGTCAGCTTCTCCCAACTGGTACTCAACCCGGTTGCACAGGTGAAGTTTGTTCACACCGTGGCTTCAGGTTACACCACGGGTGCCATGTTCATTCTGGGGATCAGCTCTTACTATCTGCTGAAAGGTCGCGATATTGCGTTTGCTAAACGCTCTTTTGCCATTGCTGCCAGCTTTGGTATGGCTGCGATCCTTTCCGTTATCGTACTGGGTGATGAATCTGGCTACGAAATGGGTGACGTGCAGAGAACCAAACTGGCTGCTATTGAAGCCGAATGGGATACTCAACCGGCACCGGCGGCATTTACTCTGTTCGGTATTCCGAATCAGGAGCGAATGGAAAACGCCTTTGCTATTCAGATCCCATGGGCGCTCGGCCTGATTGCTACCCGTTCCATTGATACCCCGGTTATCGGCTTGCGGGATTTGATGGTTCAGCACCAGGTTCGTATCCGTAACGGTATGAAAGCATACCAGTTGCTGGAAAGCCTGCGTGGTGGCAATACCGACCCGGCAGTACGTGCTGAATTCAATAACATCAAGCAGGACTTGGGCTATGGTCTGTTGCTGAAACGTTATACCGAAAACGTTACTGATGCGACAGAAGCACAGATCCAGCAGGCAACCAACGATTCGATTCCACGCGTTGCTCCGCTGTATTTCGCCTTCCGTATCATGGTGGCCTGTGGCGTGATCATGCTGTTCATTATCGGCATGTCGTTCTGGAGCGTATTGCGTGGCCGTATCGGTGAGAAGAAATGGCTACATCGCGCAGCGCTGTACGGCATTCCATTACCTTGGATTGCAGTAGAAGCAGGCTGGTTCGTGGCAGAGTATGGTCGTCAGCCGTGGGCGATAGGTGAGGTACTGCCAACCGCAGTCGCCACCTCTTCGTTGACCGTAGGCGATATACTGTTCTCGATGGGGCTGATTTGCGGTTTGTACACCCTGTTCCTGGTGGCTGAAATGTACCTGATGTTCAAGTTTGCGCGTCTGGGTCCAAGTAGCCTGAAAACTGGCCGCTATCACTTTGAACAACCGACTGCCACCGTGCAGGAAGCGCGCTAAACAGGAGTCCACTTATGTTTGATTATGAAGTACTACGGTTTATCTGGTGGGTTCTGGTTGGCGTATTGCTGATCGGCTTCGCAGTCACGGATGGTTTTGACATGGGTGTCGGTATCCTGATGCCTGTCATCACCAAAAACGATACTGAACGCCGGATAATGATCAACTCCATTGCCCCGCACTGGGATGGTAACCAGGTGTGGCTGATCACCGCCGGGGGCGCGCTGTTTGCCGCTTGGCCGATGGTTTACGCCGCTGCGTTCTCGGGCTTTTATATAGCCATGATCCTGGTGTTGGCAGCGTTGTTCTTCCGCCCTGTCGGTTTTGACTACCGTTCGAAGCTGGAAAACAGCCGCTGGCGTAACATGTGGGACTGGGGCATCTTTATCGGCAGTTTCGTGCCTGCCGTGGTATTCGGTGTGGCGTTCGGTAACCTGCTGCAAGGTGTTCCGTTCCACGTTAACGAATATCTGCGCCTGTTCTACACTGGCAACTTCTTCCAACTGCTTAACCCGTTCGCGCTGTTGGCTGGGATTGTCAGCCTGACGATGCTGGTAAGCCAGGGTGCAACCTATCTGCAGATGCGTACCACAGGTGAACTCCACCTGCGCTCACGTGCTGCGGCACAGATTGCAACTCTGGTGATGGCCGTCTGCTTCTTGCTGGCCGGTGTATGGCTGGTGAAAGGTATCGATGGCTTTGTGGTGACCTCAGTTCTGGATACTGCGGCGGAATCCAACCCGTTGCGTAAAGAAGTGGCTCATCAGGCAGGTGCCTGGCTGATCAACTACAACAAGTATCCGATTCTGTGGGCGTTACCGGCGCTTGGCGTGGTCTTGCCATTGTTCACCATCCTGTTTTCCCGTTTGGAGAAAGGGGCTATGGCATTCCTGACTTCATCGCTGACAATTGCTTGTGTGATCTTGACGGCCGGGGTAACCATGTTCCCATTCGTTATGCCTTCGAGCACCATGCCTAACGTCAGCCTGACCATGTGGGATGCGACCTCCAGTCTGCTGACGTTGAAAGTGATGACCATTGTGGCGATTATCTTCGTGCCAATTGTTCTGGCGTACACCTGCTGGTCGTACTACAAAATGTTTGGGCGCTTGGATAAGAAGTTCATCGAAAACAACAAGCATTCACTGTACTAAGCAAAAGGAGCTAACCCATGTGGTATTTTGCCTGGATCCTCGGAACGCTTCTTGCCTGTGCCTTCGGTATCATTACGGCCCTGGCGCTTGAGCACATTGAAGATTCGCAAGCACAGCAAGACAGTAAGTAATGAGTTTATCGCTTACTGATAGGCTGTACGCTGTCACTGACAAGGGCCCGATTCGGGCCCTTTCATTGGCGCTGGCGTTGATTTTAGCGGGATGTATATTCTGGGACCCCAGCCGTTTTGCGGCGCGCACCAGTTCGCTGGAGATTTGGCAGGGCATTCTGCTGATATGGGCGGTGTGTGCGGGCATGGTTCACGGGGTCGGTTTCCGGCCTCAGAAGATGTTCTGGCGTGCATTTTTTGCGCCATTACCTGCAATTGTGATCCTGGCCGCAGGATTACTTTACGTTTCTTTATAATCTGCAGCATATCCGCTTGTTATGGGCCATTCGGGCCCATAATTATTTTCATTCCCATCCTGTAACCCATTCCCAACCCGATCCGTCTTGCGTATAGTAGCAACGTTAAATTGCATTGGCTTGGAAGTATCGTGAGTAATACGTTGTTTCGATGGCCGGTTCGTGTCTATTACGAAGACACCGATGCCGGCGGTGTGGTTTACCATGCCCGCTACGTCGCCTTTTACGAAAGAGCGCGCACAGAGATGCTGCGTCAGCATAACTTTCATCAACAGCAGCTGCTCAGTGAACATGTCGCTTTTGCTGTCCGGCGCATGACGGTGGATTATCTGTTACCAGCTCGTCTTGATGACCTGCTGGAGGTACAGAGTAAAATCACCTCAATGCGTGGGGCCTCTCTCACGTTTGCTCAACGCATTGTCAATTCTGACGGTACTCTTTTGAGTAAGGCCGATGTGTTGATTGCATGCATTGATCCACACCAAATGAAGCCGATAGCGCTTCCTAAGTCTATTGTCGCGGAGTTTAAGCAGTGACTGACATGAACATCCTAGATTTATTCTTGAAGGCAAGCCTGCTGGTTAAGCTTATCATGTTGATTCTGATAGGCTTCTCAGTTGCCTCCTGGGCGATTATCATCCAGCGTACCCGCATTCTGAATGCGGCCACGCGGGATGCCGAAGCCTTCGAAGACAAGTTCTGGTCCGGTATTGAGCTTTCCCGTTTGTATCAGGAAAGCCAGGCGCGCCGCGATAGCCTGATGGGCTCGGAACAAATTTTCCATTCTGGTTTTAAAGAGTTTGCCCGTTTGCACCGTGCTAATAGTCATGCGCCGGAGTCGGTGATCGAAGGGGCGTCGCGTGCGATGCGTATTTCGATGAACCGAGAACTGGAAACTCTGGAAACTCATATTCCTTTCCTCGGCACCGTCGGTTCCATCAGCCCGTATATCGGCCTGTTTGGTACCGTGTGGGGGATTATGCATGCCTTTATTGCCCTGGGCGCAGTCAAACAAGCCACGTTGCAGATGGTGGCACCGGGTATAGCTGAAGCGTTGATCGCCACCGCGATTGGTCTGTTTGCCGCGATCCCTGCCGTTATGGCTTACAACCGCCTCAACCAGCGTGTTAACAAGCTTGAGCAGAATTACGACAACTTTATGGAAGAGTTCACAGCTATTCTGCATCGTCAGGCCTTCTCCAGCGACAGCAAATAAGTAGGAGGTAGCATGGCGAAAGTTCGTGGTCGTAACCGTCGTGAGCTGAAGTCGGAAATCAACATTGTTCCGCTGTTGGACGTGCTTTTGGTGTTGTTACTGATTTTTATGGCAACCGCACCCATTATCACCCAAAGCGTTGAGGTTGATTTGCCTGACGCTACGGACTCCAAAACGGTGTCCAGCGACGACAATCCGCCGGTGATTCTAGAAGTCTCCGGCGTGGGCCAGTACACCTTGGTGGTGGATCATAATCGCATGGAGCTGTTGCCACCTGAACAGGTTGCGGCTGAAGCGCGGTCGCGTTTGGCGGCTAATCCGAAGACGGTCTTCTTGATCGGTGGGGCAAAGGAAGTACCCTATGATGAGATTATCAAGGCATTGAATATTCTCCATCAGGCGGGCGTAGCTTCCGTGGGGCTGATGACCCAGCCAATCTGACCGTAAGGTGAGAGGCAACCCGGTTTCTGCCGATGGTGCAGAAACCCCGTTTAAGCACCAGTTTTTGGGACTCTATTTTGGTAAAGGCAACTGAGCAAAACGATAAGCTGAACCGCGCCGTTATTGTTTCGGTGGTTCTGCACATCATATTGATTGCCCTGTTGATTTGGGGATCGCTGCAAGAGAACGCCGAAATGAGTGCCGGCGGTGGCGGCGACGGTTCCGTCGTCGGTGCAGTGATGGTCGATCCTGGGGCGGTGGTGGAGCAGTACAATCGCCAGCAGCAGCAGAGCAGCGATGCACAACGTGCCGAAAAGCAACGTCAGAAGAAGGCGGAGCAGCAGGCAGAAGAACTGCAGCAGAAACAGGCTGCGGAACAACAGCGCTTGAAAGAGCTTGAACAGGCACGCTTGGCTTCGCAGGAAAAAGCGGCGCAGGATGCCAAAGCACAGTCAGAACAGCAGAAGAAAGCAGCCGAACAGCAACAACAGGCGGCTGAGCAGCAGAAAGCGGCTGAAGTTGCAGCGGCTAAGGCTAAAGAACAACAGAAAGCGGCTGAACAAGCTGCGGCAAAAGCCAAAGCCGAGGCAGATAAAATAGCCAAGGCCCAGGCAGACGCACAGAAAAAAGCAGAGGCGGAAGCTAAGAAAGAAGCTGCTGCCGCCGCTGCCGCCAAGAAGCAGGCGGAAGAGGCGAAGAAAGAGGTCGCCGCCGCAGCTGAACAGAAAGCGGCTGAAGCCGCCGAGAAAAAAGCTGCTGCTGATGCCGAGAAGAAAGCGGCAGCAGAAGAAGCGAAAAAAGCCGCCGCTGCTGAGAAGGCTGCTGAAGCCAAGAAAGCGGCGGATGCCAAGAAGAAGGCGGCGGCAGAGGCGGCTAAGCAGGCTGCTGAAGTTGACGATCTATTCGGTGGCTTGGCGGATGGCAAAAATGCGCCGAAAGGTGGCGGTGCCAAGGCAAAAGGCGACGGCAAACCGGCAGGGCAGGGTAATGCCAAAACGGCGGGGGCCAGTGGTGCTGAGATCGCGGCTTATCAGAGCCAGATCCAGGCAGCAATTCAGAGCAAGTTTTACGATCCAAATTCATTTTTGGGTAAAACCTGTGATTTGCGTATCAAGCTTGCACCAGACGGCTTTTTAAAAAGCGTGGAGTCAGCAGGTGGAGATCCGGCGCTATGCCAAGCGGCTGTTGCAGCTGCTAATCAGGCGCGTATTCCTAAACCGCCTAGCGATGCTGTGTATCAGCATTTTAAGGATTCGACTCTTGTATTTAAGCCGCAGTAATGGCTGTTATAACTGAGTAAAACGCAAGGATGTACTAAGGTAACCAACAGGGATTTTTACTCATTGTTTCTCAGTTTGCAGCGTTGTTGGCTGAAAGTTCTGGATTCTTTGGGTAAACGTAGTTTTGTTTGCGTTGGTTTGTTAAAATTCTGCTAATTTATCGCGGGCATCCCGCCTGGATAAGGGAGATGAGATGAAGCAGGCATTTCGAGTAATGTTAGGTTTGTTAGTCCTGTGGGCATCCGTGCTGCATGCGGAAGTTCGCATTGAAATCACCCAAGGGGTCGACTCTGCTCGCCCGATTGGTGTGGTGCCATTTAAATGGGCGGGTCCAGGCACGCCTCCAGAAGATATTGGCCAGATTGTTGGCGCAGATTTACGCAACAGCGGCAAATTCAACCCTATTGATGTGGCACGTATGCCGCAGCAACCGAGCACTGCGTCTGAAGTGACGCCAGAGGCTTGGACTGCGCTGGGTATCGATGCCGTCGTTGTCGGCCAGGTGCAACCTGGTGCTGATGGCAGCTATCTGATCTCTTACCAACTGGTAGATACCTCAGGTTCTCCGGGCACCGTTCTGGCACAAAACCAGTATAAAGTGACCAAGCAATGGTTACGTTATTCTGCCCATACCGCCAGTGATGAAGTGTTTGAAAAGCTGACCGGTATCAAAGGTGCGTTCCGTACCCGTATCGCTTATGTGGTGCAGACCAACGGTGGGCAATTCCCGTATGAGGTGCGTGTATCAGACTATGATGGTTTTAATACGTTCGTAGTGCACCGCTCACCAGAGCCATTAATGTCACCAGCCTGGTCACCAGATGGTAGCAAACTGGCTTATGTGACCTTTGAAAGTGGCCGTTCAGCGCTGGTTATCCAGACTCTGGCTAACGGTGCTATCCAGCAGGTAGCTTCTTTCCCACGTCATAACGGTGCTCCTGCATTCTCACCAGACGGCAGTCGCTTGGCATTTGCTCTCTCCAAGAGCGGTAGCCTGCATCTGTACGTGATGAACCTGGGTTCTGGCCAGATCAGCCAGATCACCGATGGCCGCAGCAACAACACCGAACCTAGCTGGTTCCCTGATGGTCAATCTCTGGCGTATACCTCCGATCAGGGCGGGCGTCCTCAGATTTATAAAATCAGCGCAAGCGGCGGTGCTCCACAACGCCTGACTTGGGAAGGTGCTCAGAATCAGAACTCTGATGTGAGCCCGGATGGCAAGTTCCTGGTGATGGTGAGTTCCAACAGTGGTGCTCAGCATATCGCCAAACAAGATCTTACTTCGGGAGCGGTTCAAGTATTAACGAACACACAACTGGATGAAACACCCAGTATCGCACCAAACGGTACCATGGTGATCTATAGCTCCACGCAAGGTATGGGCTCCGTCCTGCAGTTGGTATCAACTGATGGGCGTTTCAAAGCGCGTCTTCCGGCAACCGATGGACAGGTCAAATCACCTGCCTGGTCGCCGTATCTGTGATGCATGTGTAAAATATGTATAGCAAACTATAAAAGGATCAAAGAAATGCAACTGAACAAAGTGCTGAAAGCTTTACTGCTGGCACTGCCAGTTCTGGCTGTGGCGGCCTGTAGTTCTAACAAAAGCGCAAACAACGACCAATCTGGTATGCTCGGCGCTGGCACTGGTACAGAAAATGGCAGCAGCAACCTGTCTTCTGAAGAACAAGCTCGTCTGCAGATGCAAGAACTGCAGAGGAACAACATTGTTTACTTCGGTCTGGACAAATACGACATCAGCTCTGAGTTCTCTCAGATGCTGGATGCGCACGCTGCATTCCTGCGTAGCAACCCGTCCTATAAAGTGACAGTTGAAGGCCACGCGGATGAGCGCGGCACGCCAGAGTACAACATCGCTCTGGGTGAGCGTCGTGCTAACGCAGTTAAAATGTACCTGCAAGGTAAAGGCGTTTCTGCTGACCAGATCTCTATCGTTTCTTACGGTAAAGAAAAACCAGCAGTACTGGGCCACGACGAAGCGGCTTGGGCTAAAAACCGTCGTGCCGTTCTGGTTTACTAAGAGAATCGCATGAACAGTAACTTCAGACGTCATCTGTTGGGTCTGTCGTTACTGGTTGGCGTAGCGGTCCCATGGGCCGCTACTGCCCAAGCGCCAATCAGTAATGTCGGCTCTGGCTCGGTCGAGGACCGTGTCACTTCTCTTGAGCGTATCAGTAATGCTCAGGGCCAGCTTTTAAATCAACTCCAACAACAACTCTCTGACAATCAACGTGATATTGATACTCTTCGTGGGCAGATCCAGGAAAGCCAATACCAGTTGAATCAGGTGGTTGAACGCCAGAAACAGATCTATCAGCAGATGGATAGTCTCAGCCAGGGTGGCGCACAGAATTCCGCGGATGCAGCAGCAGGTGGTGCCACAGCAGCTGCGCCCGCTGACAGTGCTACTACTGCACCTGCGGCTGCCACACCGGCGAGTACCGGTGATGAAAACAGCGACTACAATGCTGCTGTTTCATTAGCGTTGGAAAAAAAACAGTACGATCAGGCGATCTCCGCTTTCCAAGCTTTCATAAAGCAGTACCCAAAGTCTACTTACCAACCTAATGCCAACTATTGGCTCGGTCAGTTGTTCTACAACAAGGGTAAGAAGGAAGATGCGGCTTACTATTATGCGGTGGTGGTGAAGAGTTTTCCAAAGTCACCCAAGTCACCTGACGCTATGTTTAAAGTTGGGGTGATCATGCAGGAAAAAGGCCAGGTTGATAAAGCCAAAGCCGTTTACCAGCAGGTGATCAAGTCCTACCCAACCAGCGATGCGGCCAAGCAGGCAAAGAAACGCGCAGCCAGCCTGTAAATAAAAACCGAGCCCAGAACTTAGTCGTTTTGACCGATTTCTGGGCTCATTCGCGTGAAGAACCAGCAGTTGAACCTATTGCGCCAAAATTTAGGTTGCGCTGCCAAGATAAATTAGTAATATATGCCGCCGTTGCCAAGACATCTTGCAAGATGTTAAAGCAGCAAGGAAATTGGGTCGTTAGCTCCGTTAAGTAGAGCAGTTGACTTCAAATCAATTGGCCGCAGGTGCAAGCCGAGCATTAGCAAAAAAGCATCGCGTAAGCGATAGTAAGTAAAGCGATGTGAAGCTGAGTAATCCTGTTTGCCACTCCAGTTTTCTTCGATACGGATTTTCCATTCTGTATTAATCAGCAGTAAACCACGACAGTGGGTCGTTAGCTCAGTTGGTAGAGCAGTTGACTTTTAATCAATTGGTCGCAGGTTCGAATCCTGCACGACCCACCAATTCTTAATGGATTGGTAAAAAGTAGAATCGTAAAGGATGAGAACCGTAAA
>JBAQHZ010000466.1:0-3932 GCA_049288585.1 Chania sp. | reverse complement strand
ACCCAGCGTCAGGGCTAATGAAAGTGAAATGTTAAAAACCATCAGGAAACGATCATGTTGGAAAAAATCACAGACTTCAGTTTGAACCTGTTCTCCCTAAAGGGCAGGACAGCGATCGTCACAGGAGGCAACAGTGGGCTGGGGCAGGCATACAGCCTGGCGTTTGCTAAAGCTGGCGCCAATGTTGCTGTTATCGCCATTGCGGACGACGAAGGGGAAACCCGGCATCTGGTAGAAGAGTGTGGGGTGGGTTATCAGTTTATTCTTGCGGACATTACCCGTGAAGGGGAACCACAGCAGACCATAGATCAGGTTGCCGCGCGTTTTGGCCGAATCGATATACTGGTTAACAATGCCGGGATGTGCATTAACGAACCGGATGTTCTTAAATTTACCCGCGTACAGTGGGATAAAATGATCGCTCTCAATCTGAGCGCCGCCTTTGAAATGTCGCACGAAGTGGCCAAGTACATGATCCCCCAACAAAGTGGGAAGATTATCAATATCGCCTCTATGTTCTCTTATTTAGGTGGGCAGTGGTCACCGGCTTATTCAGCAAGTAAACATGGCATTGTTGGGCTGACGAAAGCCTATTGCGACGAATTGGCACAATTCAATATTCAGGTCACCGCTATTGCCCCAGGATATTATGCAACACCATTAACTGAAAAAACACGTTCAGATCCTGACGCTAATCAACGGGTGCTTTCTCATATTGCGGCTAATCGCTGGGGAAATATTGCCGATCTGATGGGGACGGCAGTCTTTTTGGCCTCAGATGCATCCAATTATGTTAACGGCTCAGTGATAGCGGTTGATGGTGGTTTTTTAGTGCGTTAATCAATGATGATAAGGGTAATTATGAACAAGCATGACACATTAGGGCAATTGCGTAGCCTGCTGAAAGCGGATCAGATCGTGACCGATCATGCCAAGCTCTATGATGCAGCCGCCGACAGATATAAAAAATATGCCAAGGCCAAAGAGCAGCTTAATGTTCCTATCCCTACGGCAATTGTGCTGCCAGAAAGTGCCGATGAAGTGGCTGAGATCCTTAAATTCTGTAATGAAAATGCCATTAACGTTATTCCAAGAAGTGGCAAGACGGCGACCGAGGGTGGCCTGGAAAACTGGAAAGATAATACGTTGGTGATCGACTCGGCGCGCCTGAATAAAATCATCAAGATCGACAGTTATAATATGGAAGCCACGGTGCAAGCTGGCGTTTGCCTGCAAACGCTGGAAGATGAAGTGCGTAAGCAGGGCCTGACCACCGGCCACTCACCACAGTCCAAACCGGTGGCGCAGTACGGTGGGTTAGTGGCAACCCGCAGCATCGGCCAGTTCTCTACCCTGTACGGCGGGATTGAGGATATGGTGCTTGGCCTGGAGTGTGTCTTCCCTGATGGGCATATTTCACGCATCAAGAGCGTTGCCCGCCGTGCGGGTGGCCCGGACATCCGTCATGTAGTGATTGGTAACGAAGGCACCCTGTGTTTTATCACTGAAGTGACGGTGAAACTGTTCAAGTTCTACCCGGAGAACAACCGGTTTATCGGCCACTTAATCAAAGATGTTGCTTCGGGTATCAAGATCCTGCGTGACGTTATGGCGGCAGGTTATCGCCCTTCGGTGGCGCGAGTGTATTCAGAAGAGGACGCGGCGCAGCATTTCTCGGCCTTCCACGAAGGCAAATGTGTCCTGATCTTTATGGTGGAAGGGCCTTCCGGCATTGTGAATGCCACCATTGATGGCATCAACGACATCATCAAAGAACATGCGGCGGGGATCCTGAAACCGGTTAAAGGCCAACTGATCGAAGACTGGTTCAATCATCTCAACTGGTCACAGGCGCGCATCGAGCAAGAGGTGAGCGAGATGGTGAATCACAATCGGCATGATGGTTTCACCACTGAGATCTCGGCAAGCTGGGAAATGATCCCGAAAATTTACGATCGTGTGATCCAGCGTATTCGTAGTGAATTTGAACGCAGTGAAGATCTCACCATGCTGGGGGGGCACTCATCGCACAGTTATATTAACGGTACCAATATGTACTTTGTGTATAACTATAATATTCACTGTGAACCAAAAGATGAGATGCGTATTTATCACCATCCTATCCAGCGTATTATTGTGGAGGAGACGCTGAAGCTGGGCGGTTCCATGTGTCACCATCACGGTATTGGGAAATATCGTAACCAATGGACCGAGCAGGAACATGGCAGTGCCTATTATATTCTGCAAGGGCTGAAACAGGTCTATGATCCGAAAGGTATCATGAACTTCGGCTGTATTTATCCGCAGCCGGGTACTGAGCATTTCTTTGAGTAATCTTCACGGATAAATCTTCCAAGGGTAACGGGGAAGGTCTGCGAATATCCAAGGTGCTTCGAGTTGCAGTCAATAAGGCTGCAACACAGGATATATAAATACCTTTCCCACCTTATAGCTACCAAGAATAATGGAAGTGAATAATGCAAAAACTATTTATGGGCATTGATAGTGGTTCACAAAGTACCAAGGTGGGTATTTTTGATCAACAGGGTAATGAAATTTGCTATGGCAGCGATCTATTACAGAGTACAGAAACACCGGCACCTGGGGTTGTTTACCATCCCGGAGAAGATCTCTGGGAAAGCCTGGTGCGGGCTATAGAAGATTGCCTGAATAAATTTACCGGCGATCGGCAGCAGATCCTGGGAATGGGGTTGTGTACTATCCGTTGTTGCCGGGTGTTACTGGATGAAAACGGTGAGTTGGTTGAGCCGGTCATCAGCTGGATGGATATGCGTATGTCGCAACCCTATGTTCATCAGAATGACGCGGTGAAATATGTCACTACCACCTCGGGTTACCTTGGGCTCCGTCTGACCGGCGCGTTCAAGGACAGCTGTTCCAACCAGGAAGTCTATTGGCCAATGGATTGGCAAACCCTGCAGTGGGCCGATGACGCCGAGATCCAGCGTCAGGGGTTAACGCGCAGCCAGCTGTTTGAACTGATTAAACCCGGTGAAAGTTACGGCCCGCTCCGTGCAGAACTCTGCGAGCGTTTTGGCCTGAATGCCAACATTCAGGTGTTTGCCACCGGCAATGACAAGGCCGTCGAAGTGTTAGGGGCAGGTATCACTGCGACCGATGAAATCATGATCTCGTTAGGGACATTCATTTCAGCCATGCTTTATCGTCATGATTATTACTCTAATGCCGAGAGCTTTTTCCCGACGCTGGCGTGTGAACCTTTCAAATATGTCTATGAATCTACCGGGATCCGGCGCGGTATGTGGACGGTGAGTTGGTTTAAAAATTTAGCCGGTGAAGATATCAGTAAGATCGCTGAAATGGAAAATATCAGCGAAGAGGATGTGTTAAATCGTATTGCAGAATCTATCGCACCAGGTTCGGAAGGGCTGATCACTATTCTTGACTGGCTGAGCCCTCCAAGCCATCAATTCCGCAAAGGGATCATGCTTGGCTTTGATCAACGGCACACTAAATATCATATTTATCGTTCTATTCTGGAAGCTATTGCCTACACAATAAAAAATAATATTGATGCGATGTTACAGGAAACGGCATCCACGATAAGCAGCATTCGTATTATTGGCGGCGGGGCAAAAAGCGATGTATTAGTGCAGATTATCTGCGATCTGTTTGGTAAAGAGACCTATACCCTGAAGGCCAATAGTTCAGCCTGCCTGGGTGCTGCCATGTGTACCGCCGTCGGATTAGGCGTGGTGGAGGATTTCAACCAGGCGAAAAGAGATATGGTGCAGGTTAAGAAGAAGTACATTCCGAATCAGAATAACCATATTTACTATGATGAGATTAATAAAAATGTCTATATGAAAGTACGCAATTATACCGATCCACTCCTGTCAGAGGCCTATGGTTTTCTTAATAAACCATCAATATAAAAATCTCTCTACTCC
>JBAQHZ010000465.1:0-3539 GCA_049288585.1 Chania sp. | reverse complement strand
GTATTTACCGGCAAGGATTTGCCACAGGATCGCGAATCGGTGTTTTACCTCAATAGCGTACAGATCCCGCCTAAAAATGTGGCTGGAGCAGCAGAAAACCAGATGCTGGTGGTGTTGCGTAACCGGATAAAAATTTTTTATCGTCCTAAAGGTATTGCCGGTAGCCCAGAAAAAATCACCGAACAGCTTCATTTCTCTCTGAATCAACAGGCAGGGCAATGGGTGCTGACGGTGAAGAATGATTCCGGTTTCTATGCTTCCTTTATCAACGCCGCCGCCGTGGTAGGTAATAAAGAAGTGCCATTCAAGGCGGAGATGGTGGCGCCAAAATCGCAGGCAAGTTGGAAATTAGAGAAAGGGGCGGCGTCGCCCGCTGGTGCGCAGAAAGTGAAATTCACGTTGGTCAATGACTATGGTGGGCACACTCGCGCCGAAGCCAGTTTGAATTGATCAGGACCTTGTATTCGTTGGCGGTCAGTAT
Organism: Chania sp.; assembly: GCA_049288585.1. Classification (GTDB taxonomy): domain Bacteria; phylum Pseudomonadota; class Gammaproteobacteria; order Enterobacterales; family Enterobacteriaceae; genus Chania. The sequence continues at coordinate 3,058 of JBAQHZ010000465.1, read as the reverse complement.
CCCTCAGCCAAGGGACTGAAAAATGCACATAAAAATTACTTCAAACGTTTCAGATCTGTGCCAACGGAGGGCGGGGGTCAACAGCCTCCCGATGAGCGCTGCCAGGCTAAGACCGCTGGCACTGTTGCTATGGCTGTTGATTCCTCAGGTTTATGCGGAAACGGTCAATAGCGCGTTTGAATTCGATGACAGCATGCTGGTGGGCAGTGCCAAAGAACAAAAGAGCATTGCCCGTTTTAGCCAGGCTAACACCATTGAGCCTGGCACTTATCAAGTCGATATTTTCATCAACGGTAATTTCCTGTCTCGCCAATCATTGGTTTTTGCTGCCGGTGAGAAAGGGGTGGTTTCTGCCTGTCTGACAAGGGACAGCATGATTGAGGCGGGTATTCTACCTACTGAGATCAAAGCGAAAGCCGGTGATACTTCGCCATGCTTAAATCTGGAACAACAGGTTGAAGGGGCGTCCAGCCGCTTCGATTTCGCGCGTTTGCGCTTTGATCTGTTTGTGCCACAGGCATTGATGCAGCGTGAAGCGCGCGGTTCGGTCGCAACCAAGGATTTATCTGTGGGTGAAACCGTGGCGTTTGCCAATTACGACACCAATTATTACCGGACGAATGCTTCTGAGAGTACCACTGAATCTACTTACCTGGGGCTGAACTCGGGTATCAACCTTGGCCTGTGGCAATTCCGCCAGCAATCGAGTTTTACGCGTTACACCAGCGACAATAGCCCAAGTAACAGCCAATGGAATTCAATTCGCAATTATGTGCAGCGTCCGCTGCCGTCGATTAGCAGTCAACTGACGCTGGGCGATAGCTTTACCTCTGGTAGCCTGTTCAGCAGTATGGGGTTCCGTGGTATTCAGTTGGAAACCGACGATCGTATGCTGCCGGAATCGAAACGGGGTTACGCGCCCACCATTCGTGGCGTGGCGGCAACGACGGCCAAAGTCAGCGTGCGCCAGTCAGGGGTGCAGATCTACCAGACCACGGTGGCACCCGGTGCGTTTGTGATTGATGACCTGTATCCGACCAGCTATCAGGGCGATCTGGTGGTGGAGGTGCTGGAAGCCGACGGCCGCGTTTCTTCCTTTACCGTACCGTTTTCTGCCGTGTCTGATTCGATGCGGCCAGGGTACTCGCGCGTGAACTTTTCTGCCGGGCAGGTCCGCAACATCGGTAACAGCAATGCGACATTTGCCGATCTCACCTATCAGACTGGGGTGACCAATGCCATTACGGCGAATACGGGAGTGCGTATTTCCGAGGGCTACCAGGCGTTGCTTGGTGGTGCCGTGCTTGCTAGCCAACTAGGTGCCTTGGGTGTCAATGCCACCTTTTCACGGGCGGATATGTGGGGCAAAAGCCTCGATGGATGGCGTGTTGGCGCCACTTACAGCCGTACTTTTGCCCCAACGGCGACCACGCTGGCGCTGGCCGGGTATCGCTATTCTACCGAGGGCTATCGCGATCTGAGCGATGTGTTGGGTTTACGAGAAGCCAGTAACAGCAATGAAGTGTGGTTATCCAACACCTATCAGCAGAGTAATCAACTGGTGATCACCGTCAGTCAGAGCCTGGGGGAATATGGTCAGGTCTATTTCTCCGGTTCCACCAGCACTTACCACGGTGGTCGTGGGCGTGATACCCAATACCAAATGGCCTATTCACACAGTATTAACGGCGTTAGCTATAACCTATCACTGGGCCGCCAACAGACCGGCCGTACGCCAACCGGCGTGGTTGCAGAAAGTGAGGTGGATAATGGCCGCACGCAGAACGTCATCATGTTTTCGGTCTCTGTGCCGTGGGGAGCCGGTTCTCGTTCACCGCTGATCTCTGCGGGCGTCACTCATGAAACCGGCGGTAACAGTAACTACCAGACGGCACTGGCTGGCACACTGGGTGAAAACCAAAGCCTGAGTTATAGCCTTAACGGTGCCTTTAACTCCGGCGGTGAGGGTGCCAGCTTGGGGGCGAATATGACGAAGCAACTGCCCGTGGTCACCGTGGGCGGCAGCTTTTCACAAGGCAGAACCTTCACCCAGGGTGGAGCCAGTGCCCGTGGTGCTGCGGTATTGCACAGCGGTGGCGTGACGTTTGGCCCCTATCTGGGCGATACCTTTGGGCTGATCGAAGCTGAAGGGGTAAAGGGAGCCGAGGTGATGAACGGTACTGGGTCGAAGGTTAATCGCTCAGGTTATGCCATTGTCCCCTCGTTAGTGCCTTATCGCTACAACGATATCAGCCTGAACGCTAAGGGAATAGAAAACTCGAGTGCCGAACTGACTGAGAACCAGCAGCGCGTAGCGCCTTACGCCGGTTCGGTAGTCAAAGTGCGCTTCAAAACGCTGGAAGGCTACGCGTTGCTGATCAAAGTTCGCGATGAACAAAATGGTGGTTTGCCGTTGGGCAGCAATGTTTATGACAGTAATAACACCGTTATCGGTCTGGTGGGCCAGGGGAATCAGATTTATGCCCGCGCGAGCGGGATGCAGGGGCAACTGCTGGTGAAATGGGGCGATTCTGCCAGCGATCAGTGTACCTTGAACTATGATTTACGCGGCCAGGATATGAAACAGTCGCTGCATCGTCTGGAGTTGCCGTGCACTGGGCCGTGACACAGCGTTCGGGCACTATGGGATTCGGTGGAATTCCATGGTGAACGGTGACTGCCTGTGGGGGATATTCTCTTTATATGTTTAACATCGACGTTACTACGCTAAGGTTTTATTCCATCTGCTAAAAACTTATCGACACCTTTCTCCTGCCCAAATTTTCCTCGCTCAACGTCAAAAATAGGATCAAGGAAAGTATCTCGTCAGCAAACCTGTTACTGATAGTTCTGTAAAAATCGCCAGGGGAATCTTGCGATTTGATCAAAAGGTCTTTATTGTGTGGATGGATTGTTAATATATTAATAATCTGTCTTTCTAATATATATATCATTGGGTTATACCCAAAATAATTCGAGTTGCTTGTAGGCGGCAAACGAATGACAAGTCGGTCAGAGGCCGACTTGAACAGCGCTTGCGCTGACCCGCAGGGTGAGC
>JBAQHZ010000464.1:0-10200 GCA_049288585.1 Chania sp. | reverse complement strand
CTACTGGCCACGGCCAGCAACAGAGGCCCACTGCCAGCAATAGCCACGCGCAACCCTTTTATTGGTAAACCGTTTTTAATCTGTGCTTGCAAACCGCCTGCACCACTGACTCCGGGTAACGTCCAACCGGGGAAGGGTAGCAGCAGTTCACGTGCACCACAGCAAAGAATCAGCCGCCGATAAGCAATCACTCCATGCCCTTCCGCACTTTCATACAGAATCTGCTGCCCTCCATATTGTGCGACCACACGTGTGGCGTTAAGCAACGTCACATTGTGCAGGCTATTTAATGCCTGTCGATAATCGGTGGCAACAGCAGGTAACTGCACCTCTGGCCCATCGCGCCAGATCTGCCCGCCAGGACGTAGGTTATCATCAAGCACCACGATCCTTTTTCCACTTTCGGCGGCGGCATGTGCGGCGGCCAACCCAGCGGGCCCCGCGCCGATAATCAGCACCTCACACTGTAAATCACACATTTTGGCCTCTTTCGATACACATGCCTGATTGGCACAAGGTCTGGCACGCCAAGCGACGCTGGCCGTTGATCGTGACCCGGCACTCCTGGCAAACGCCCATTCCACAGAATGCAGCGCGCGGCTGCTGAGTCACCGAATAACGGCAGATATCCTGCCCACTCAGGCTGAACGCAGCCGCCACGGTGAAACCTTCGGGAATCAGAACGCGTTGCCCATCAATGGTCAAAAGAACCTGGCTCATGCCTGTAACTCCTCCACAGCGAACATGCGTGCTGCTCGATAAGGGCGATCGTCGATTTCCGTGCGCTGATTGTTGATCTGCGCACTAAGCAACGCCGCGCTACCCAACGCTGTGGTGACGCCAAGCCCTTCATGGCCCAATGCCAACCAGAGCCAGGAATGGTGCGGATGCGGCCCCAATAACGGCAAACCGTCGGCAGTGGCTGCGCGAAAACCGCTCCAGCAACGGATGATATTCATCTGGGCCAAGGCGGGCAGGAAACTATTGGCCCGCGCCAGCATAGCCGCCAGCAAAGGCATATCAATAGCCGGATCGAGAGAGTCAAATTGACGTGAAGAACCTATCAGTAACTGGCCGGTTGGTCGGGGCTGCACATTGAATGCCACCGAGGTTCCACTACCCGCATGAGCACTGGCACCGTAACCCAACTCCACCAGTTGATGTTTAACCTGCGGTGGATAGCGATCGGTAATCGCCAAGTGCCCTTTTTTAGCACGCAATAAAGGCTGTGGCAGCAGTTGATCGGCCTGTAAACCACAGGCCAATACCACGGCCGGTGCGGTCAGTTTCTTACCGTTCATCAACTGTACCGTTTGCCTGTCCAGCGCCACTACTTGGTCATGAAGGGTAGTCACCCGTTCTGCGGCATCGGCAATCAGCCAACGGGCAACGTTTGGCGCATAGACGATCCCGTCACTCGCCACCCGCAGCCCACCGGCCAAACCACTGCGCAGCATCGGTTCCCATGCTGCCACCTGTGCAGCAGTCAGTATTTCACTGGTCACCCCACTGGCAGCCATGCGCTGTTGCTTCAACTGAGCAATCGCCATTTCATCCTGATGCTCCGCTAACCACAGCGTGCCACAACCCCGCCAGGCGCAGTCTTGCGGCATACGTTCCACTATTTCCCGCCACAAGCGCAGCGAATAGGCACTTAGCGCCAATTCTGCCGGATTGTCATCCATACACACCAGATGCCCCATGCCTGCGGCAGTCGCGCCGGGCCGCCGATTGTCCACCACCAGCACACGACACCCTTGCTTTGCCAACTGCCAGGCACAGGCTGCCCCGATAATTCCAGCACCGACGACGATAACATCAGCGATCGCCATTAACGGATCCCCCAAGCAAAGGGATCGCGTTCATCCAGCAACAGCTGGCTGTCTGCGCAAACAAACGCCTGCCCGCGAATAAAAGGGATAATCTCGCTGCCTTTGGGTTGATAGAACGCGCTGAACTCACTGCCAATCACGCTGGCCTGCCGCCAGAGGGTATCTGGCGCTAACTTACCATCTGCTGCCAAGCAGGCCAGTTTGGCACTGGTGCCGGTACCACAAGGGGAGCGATCGTAGGCTTTGCCAGGACAAAGCACGAAGTTGCGGCTGTTGGCGTGTTCATCAGGGGAAAAAAGCTCAATGTGATCAATGATATCACCTTGTTCTCCGCGGATATCTGCCAGCTCGAGTGCCTGACGCACAGCCCAGCAGAACGCCGTCAGCCTATCGATATTATGCGGAGCAATTTCCAGCGAATGATCGGCGATCAGGAAAAACCAGTTGCCTCCCCAGGCGATGTCGCCAATAACGCTGCCATACCCCGCTACCTCAACCACCACCTGCTGGCGAAAGCGATAAGCAGGAACGTTCTCCACCGTGACGCTACCGTCGGTGTGCAGCGTGGCATTCACCGTGCCTACCGGAGTTTCAATCAAATGCTTACCGGCTCCAATCTGGCCCAGATAGGCCAACGAGGCGATCAAGCCGATGGTGCCATGGCCGCACATCCCCAGATAACCAGCGTTATTGAAGAAAATCACGCCAGCGGTCGCCTGTGGTGAACAGGGTTGGCACAGCAATGCCCCGACCAGCACGTCATTACCACGCGGTTCCAGAATGATCGCACTGCGCCAGTCATCATAATGCTGCGCAAACCGTGCTTTACGTTCGGCCATCGTTCCCGTACCCAGATCGGGAAAACCATCGACGATCAAGCGGGTCGGCTCGCCACCGGTATGGGTATCGATCGCCCGCAGCGTGGTCAGGTGCGAAGGTAGGTTCATCAGGTTCTCCGGGGTTAAGGAAATGTTATCAACATCTCCAAGCCTGCCCGATCCCCCTGATTGCAGCTTGATGTCTTTCAGCGCAAGAAATGCCGAAATCAGCACAATCTCCCTTTAACCCACTGGCTCGGACACATTAAGAAACCACGGGTAATAATTAATCACATTACTTATCAATGAATTAAATAATCCATTTTACCGACTGGAAGCACATTAACACCACAATGCATGCTCACAGCATCACAACAAGCAAAAGTATGCGGTGTTTCGCATATTTCATCTCTGGCTAATTATTGCGCTTGCCAAGTTACATAAAAGTTAATATTGATCCGAATGTGTTAAAAAAGAACAATTTGTCAGTTCACTGGAATAGGTATGATTATGCGATTAGCTCCTGAATACCTCGTGAACCCGCTTTCTTCCCAACGTGTAGAAGAAAACGAGGATGACGTGTTTGCTATCGAACAACTCTCCCGGTTGTGTGCGGGTCTGGCGCAGCAACGCCCAGATAATCTGAACAGCTTACTCAATGCCTTGGCGTTGATCGCCCCCCTACTGAATGCCATTCCCAACGTGGTATTTTTCATCAAAGACGCCCAAGCGCGTTATCTGCTGGCTAACCTGACGCTGGCTAAACGCTGCGGTTTCAAAACCGTCACACCGCTGTTGGGAAAAACCTCAGCAGACGTTTTTCCCGCTCAGTTAGGCTCTGGTTACACCGAGCAGGACTTACGGGTTCTGCACAACGGAGTACACATTCAGGATCAATTGGAGATGCACCTCTACAGTGGGCGCGAAACGGGTTGGTGCCTGACGCAAAAGCTGGCCCTGCATGATACACAAGGCAAAATTATCGGTATGGCCGGTATCTCGCACGACTTGCAGGAAGCCAAAGCCAACCACCCGGCTTACCAGCGGTTAGCGGCGATTGATATTTATATTCGCGAACATTTTGCCCGGTCAATCGCTTCAGAAGAACTGACCATGCTGACGGGGCTGTCAGTGGCGCAGATCGAGCGTTACTGCAAACGCATTTTCCATCTGACTCCACGCCAGATGATCCATAAAGTCCGTCTTGAAAAAGCCACTGAACTGCTGGCAAGCGATCTGCCGATTACCGACATCGCCTTGCAGTGCGGTTATACCGATCACAGCGCTTTCAGCCGCCAGTTCAAAGCGATGACCGGTTCAACACCACGCGATTTCCGCACTACGCTGCTTATCTAACCCATTGAAATAAAACTATCTATGGCGTTAACACGTCAAGCTTATTGCTACCCGTCATTCTCTGCCACTGTGCCAATTTCGTCATGGCAATCGGCGAAAGACGTCAAGCAGCTTCAAGCAATAGCGGTCAATCTGTTATCGAATTTCACCAATGATTCACCATTGATTAACAAACCAGATAACAGGATAAAAGCGATGAACTCTAAAACTATTAGCTGGAGTGGCGTATTCCCAGCGGTCACCACTCAGTTCCGCAGCGATTTCTCCCTGGATCTCGATGCCACTCATGCGGTCATCAAAAACCTGGTTAAAGACGGTGTTTCCGGCTTAGTGGTTTGCGGTACCGTAGGAGAAAACACCTCACTGACCATGCAGGAAAAACTGGCGGTCATCGAAGTGGCGAAAGATGCCGCCCAAGGCAAGGTGCCAGTGATCGCCGGTATCGCCGAATTCACTACCGCTTTTGCCCAGAACATGGCGCGTGAAGCTCAAAAGGTCGGCGTCGATGGCATTATGGTGATGCCAGCACTGGTCTATTCCGCCAAACCCCATGAAACCGCCGCCCACTTCCGCAGCGTGGCTGGCGCTACCGATCTGCCAATCATGGTTTACAACAATCCGCCGATTTACAAAAACGATGTCACTCCCGACATCCTCACCACGCTGGTGGACTGCGACAACATCGTCTGCTTCAAAGACTCTTCCGGTGATACCCGGCGCTTTATCGATCTGCGCAATGCGGTGGGCGATCGCTTTGTGCTGTTTGCTGGCCTGGATGATGTGGTGCTGGAAAGTGTCGCGGTCGGTGCAGAAGGCTGGATCTCCGGCATGTCCAACGCTTTCCCGCGTGAAGGGGAAACCCTGTTCAGATTGGCGAAGCAGAAACGCTTCGATGAGGCGCTGGCGCTATACCGCTGGTTTATGCCGTTGCTGCATCTGGATGCCCGCCCGGATCTGGTGCAATGCATCAAGCTCTGCGAAGAACTGGCTGGCCGTGGCAGTGCCATTACCCGTCCACCACGCTTGGCGCTGCAAGGGGAAACGCTGCGTGAAGTCACCGCCATTGTTGAAACCGCACTGGCAAACCGCCCCGCGCTGCCCGAGGTCGGGCTGTAAACCCTGATCGTCGCCCGGTGCCTGACCGGGCGTATTTCTCTTAACCTTGCAGGGGTACTTATGCCGAATACCATCACCCTCAGCGGCCAACAATTTATCGGCGGGCAGCGTACTGCCAGCGGCACGGCGGAGCTGATCAGCCTGCGTGCCGATAATGATCAGCCCACCGGTTATCGTTTTTATCAAGCCAGCAGCGCGGAAACCGCGGCTGCCGCAGAGGCTGCCGCAAACGCCTTCACGGCCTATTCGCAAACCAGCGCAGAACAACGGGCCGCTTTTCTCTGTGCCATTGCCAGCGAAATCGAAGCGCTGGCCGACCCCTTCTTCGCCTTTGCCATGCAGGAAACCGCCCTGCCGTTAGCTCGTCTGCAAGGTGAACGTGCCCGCACCAGCGGCCAACTGCGCCTGTTTGCCGAACTGCTACGCCGCGGTGATGTCCACGGTGTACGCATCGACTGTGCCCTGCCCGAGCGCACACCGCTGCCGCGCCCAGACCTGCGCCAATATCGCACTGCGCTTGGCCCAGTTGCCGTTTTCGGCGCCAGCAATTTCCCACTGGCGTTCTCCACCGCCGGCGGCGATACCGCCGCTGCACTGGCCGCAGGTTGTCCGGTGGTTTTCAAGGCACACAGCGGCCATATGATCACCGCAGAGCTCACCGCGCAGGCGATCGAACGAGCGGTGCAGCAACAGCAGATGCCCGCTGGCGTCTTCAATATGGTTTTCGGCGCACGGATCGGGGCCGAACTGGTGCAGCATCCGGCAATTCAGGCGGTGGGCTTTACCGGCTCACTGCAAGGTGGCCGCGCCTTGTTTGATTTAGCCATGCGCCGCCCGCAGCCGATTCCGGTATTTGCCGAGATGTCGAGTATCAATCCGGTGATAGTCATGCCGCAGGCGTTGGCTCAACGTGGGCAAAGCATCGCCCAGGAACTGGTAGCCTCATTCACGCTGGGCTGTGGCCAATTCTGCACCAAGCCGGGGCTGATTATCGGCATTCACAGCCCTGCATTCAGCCAGCTCATTGATGATTTAAAAACTCGGGTAAATGCCGCACCGCCGCAGCACATGCTGAATGCGGGCACGCTGGCGCACTATCGCCACGGGCTGCAAGCGCTGGATCAGCATCCAGGATTGGAGCACTTAGCGGGTAACCAGGAACAACAAACACATATGGCGGCAGCTCAACTTTATCAGGCCAGCAGTCAATTACTGCTTAACGACGACGTACTGTTGCAGGACGAAGTGTTTGGCCCGGTGGCGATCATGGTCGCGGTAGACGATCAGCAACAATTGCTGGCGGCGCTGGAACATTTGCAAGGCCAACTGACCGCCACGTTACTCGTCGAACCCGGCGATATGGCTGCTGCTGCCGAACTGCTGCCTTTACTGACGCGCAAAGCCGGGCGAGTGCTGTTCAACGGTTATCCGACCGGCGTGGAAGTCTGCGATGCCATGGTGCACGGCGGCCCTTACCCTGCCACCAGCGATGCACGCGGCACCTCGGTCGGTACCCTGGCCATTGAACGTTTTCTACGCCCGGTTTGCCTGCAAAACACCCCTGCGGCTCTGCTGCCAGCCGCCTTACAGGACAGCAACCCACTCAACCTGTTGCGATTGGTGAATGGCACCTATACCCGCTCCTCATTGGAAGGAACCTCTTATGGCGACCCAAGGCAAATTTAAAAAGCAGCTTACGCTCACCGATCTGACCTTTATCGGTCTGGGCGCAATTTTTGGCTCCGGCTGGCTGTTCGCGGCCAGCCATGTTTCCTCTATCGCCGGGCCTGCCGGGCTCTATTCCTGGCTGATTGGCGGGCTGGCGGTACTGTTGCTCGGCATCGTTTATTGCGAGCTGGGCGCGGCATTACCCCGCGCTGGCGGCATTATCCGTTATCCAGTATTTTCCCACGGCGAACTGATGGGCTATTTATTAGGCTTTATCACGCTGATCGCCTTCTCCAGCCTGATCTCGATAGAAGTCGTCGCCGCACGCCAGTATGCTGCTGCCTGGTTTCCGTTCCTCACTCAGCCAGACTCCAGCGATCCAACGCTGGTCGGCTGGCTGGTACAACTGTTATTGCTGTGTTTTTTCTTTGCCCTCAACTATTACAGCGTTAAAACCTTCGCCAAATCCAACAACCTGATCAGCATAATCAAGTTCCTCGTCCCGCTCTTGGTGATCGTGGTGCTGTTTACCTTTTTCAAACCCGAAAACCTGCACAGCCAGGGTTTTGCCCCTTACGGTGCCGCCGGGGTTGAAGCGGCGATCTCAGCGGGCGGAATCATCTTCGCTTATCTTGGCCTGACGCCGATCATCTCGGTAGCCAGCGAGGTACAAAAACCGCAGCGCACCATCCCGATCGCCCTGATTCTGTCGGTAGTACTCTCCACTATTATTTATGTGCTGCTACAACTGGCGTTCCTCGGCAGTATCCCGAGCGAGATGTTGGCCCAGGGTTGGGCCGGTATCAGCAAACAATTTTCTCTGCCTTACCGTGATATTGCCGTCACCTTGGGGATGGGCTGGTTGGCCTTTATGGTGGTCAGCGATGCCATCATATCACCCAGCGGTACCGGCAACATTTATATGAATGCCACGCCGCGTGTCGTTTATGGCTGGGCGCGCACCGGCACCTTCTTCAAAATATTTACCAAAGTCGATGGCCAATCTGGTATCCCGCGTCACGCTTTATGGCTGACCTTCGCCTTATCCATTTTCTGGACGCTGCCCTTTCCGTCGTGGGAACGGCTGATCGGCGTGGTATCCGCTGCGCTGGTGTTAAGTTATGCTATCGCACCGGTTACTGCCGCCGGATTGCGCCGTAACGCAGCGGATCTGCCCCGGCCATTTTTAGTGCGTGGCTTCTGTGTACTCGGGCCGCTGTCGTTCATCATCTCGGCACTTATCGTCTACTGGTCTGGTTGGAATACCGTTTCCTGGCTGCTCGGCTTGCAGATCCTGATGTTCTTCATCTATATCCTTTTCAAGAATAAAGTACCGACACACGCCGTCAGCCTGAAGCAGCAAATCTACTCCTCCCTATGGCTGATCGCTTTCTACGCACTGATTATCGTCGCCTCTTATCTGGGCAGTTTTGGCGGTATTGGTGTCATCAGTCACCCTTGGGATACCCTGTTGGTCGCCGCCATCGCGCTGGTCATTTACTACTGGGGTGCCTATACCTGTCTGCCTAAGGCGAATTTTGCCGGGGACGAAGAAGAGTAAAGGAAGAGAAAATGACTCAAACCGTAAATCTATCGCTGGATGACGCTTATCAGTTGGCACAGCGCGCACTACGCAGTAATGGCTTCAGCGAGGCGCACGCTCACGCGGTGGCGCAGAACGTCACTGCCGGGGAGCGCGATGGCTGTGCCTCCCATGGCTTGTATCGTGTACTGGGTTGTGTCCGATCGCTGCATGCAGGCAAGGTTTCCGCCGATGCCGAGCCACTGCTCATCGACACCGCTCCCGCGATTATGCACGTGGATGCAGGTGCTGCCTTCTCACTGGTGGCTTACCAAACCGCGTTGCCCTCATTTATTGATAAGGTACGCCACTGCGGTATCGCCGCACTCGCCATTAACCATTGCGTACACTTCTCTGCGCTATGGGCCGATATCGAACCGCTGGTTGAGCAAGGATTGGTGGCGTTGGCCTGCACGCCAAGCCATGCCTGGGTGACACCCGCGGGGGGCACTCAGCCGCTGTTTGGCACCAACCCGATTGCCTTTGGCTGGCCGCGCCCGCAGCAACCGCACTTTATCTTTGATATGGCCACCAGCGCTGTCGCACGCGGTGAGATTGAACTGCATCGCCGGGCAGGCAAACCCTTGCCGGAAGGCTGGGGGATCGATCAGCAAGGCCAACCGTCAACCGACGCGGCCAGCGTATTGCAAGGTGCCATGCTGACCTTCGGCGGTCATAAAGGTTCGGCGCTGGCAGCCATGGTGGAGTTGATTGCCGGGCCACTGATTGGCGATATGACCAGCAAGGAGTCGCTGGTTTATGATGCCCAAACCGGCTCTTCCCCTTATGGTGGCGAATTGATTATCGCTATGGATCCCGCACGTTTTCTGGGTGCCGATCAACAAGCGCACTTCGCCCGCGCGGAAGCCCTGTTTACCAACATGCAGTCACAAGGGGCGCGCATCCCAGGAGAAAGGCGTTTTCAGGCTCGGCAGCACAGCCAACAGCATGGAGTCACACTACCACAGGCGTTATACGATGAGATTGTGGCGCTATGCCGGTGATACAACAGGCCCGCGCTAACGGCGGGCCGATAAGTTATCGGAGAGTTATCTAATCACCATCACCGACGTTTTGGCATGGCGCACGATGGCTGCGGCGTTCGAACCCAGAAGATAGGTTTTCACGCTTGGGCGGCGGGAACCGATCACGATCAGATCGGCCTCTATTTCTTCGGCAAGCAGTAATACTTCGTCGCGCGGCGAACCGAAGCTGATGGTATACGCCAAGTTCTCCAGCGGCAGATCGATTTCCGCCATGATTTTCTTCAGCCCTTCAATCGCTTTCACTTCCGCCTGATTCTCAAACTCTTTGATGCCGAAGGAGTAGGCGGTAACGAACGCCGAGGCATCGGGCAATGCATGGAAAAAATGCACCTTGGCTCCAGACATTTTTGCCAGATACTCGACATGCTTGAGAGCATGTTCGGTCAACACATCTTCTGAAATATCTATCGGTACTAAAATGGTCTTGTACATATTCAATCCCTTCTTTATTTACCGTTATGGAATCAGTTTACTGCCGCACAACAGGATGGTGAATCAGTTTATGCCACTTTTGTGAGGAATGGCAGGAGAAGATAGAATCATCGCCATCCGCTATCATTGGCCTGTTATGCTGTAAAAGCCTTTTGGAGCAGTCAGATGTTTTTTTGCAACGCTTCAGCCAAGATGTCGTTATTTCGCCTCGTCCCAAGCAGCCTATACCCAAAATAATTCGAGTTGCAGGAAGGCGGCGACGCAGTGAATCCCCAGGAGCTTACTCAAGTAAGTGACTGGGGTGAGCGAGGAAAGCCAACGCACATGCAACTTGAAGTATGAAGGGTATA
>JBAQHZ010000463.1:0-6765 GCA_049288585.1 Chania sp. | reverse complement strand
AGAGTATCACGGCTTGCTGCGGCTTTGGTGCTTGAAATGTGCACTGAACGGTCCCCTCTCCCTGCGGGAGAGGGCTAGGGTGAGGGGCTATTCACGGCGAGCTTTCATTGATTAAATATCAATTAATTCAATGAATTTTGTTGTCCATGACAATGAGTTTCCAACGGAGTCGCTGGCAATAGATCGTGATAAAAAGCCCCCTCACCCCCGCCCTCTCCCAAGGGAGAGGGAGTCCCACCTTCCGTGCAAAGATGTGTATCCGCTTGCCAGAATAGCAACGATGTTCTGGCACAAGAGGCGGTCATGACTAAAGCGCTCTATAAATTGGCGGCCAATGGAGTGAAGTATGGTGAGTTCAGCCGTGCCAAACGCGGCAGCGGTATCGACATCGCTTAGATCACGGTAACTATCTGGCTTATGGCCTTGGCGCTACAGCAGCTTGGGTTATTGGCCTGCCGCATGGTTTATCGATACTTCATGGCAAAACTCGGCGTGGTGGCTTGGTGTTTGATATTGCTGATTTGATTAAAGATGCTTTAATTCTGCCTCAAGCCTTTATCGCCGCGATGGCTGGGGAGGATGAACAGCAATTTCGCCAGCGTTGCCTCACTGGATTTCAGCAGGCGGAAGCACTGGATGTGATGATTGATACCCTGAAAGACACCGCAGAAAGTCTGTCACAGGTGGGTAAATGAATATTTTGCTGGTTGCTCAGTGCAGTAAAAAGGCATTGAAAGAAACTCGTCGTATTTTGGACCAGTTCGCCGAGCGGAAAGGGGATCGGACTTGGCAAACACCGATTACTCAAGAGGGTTTGAATACGTTGAGGAAACTGCTGCGTAAAACCGCCAAGCGTAATACGGCAGTGGCTTGTCATTGGATTCGGGGAGCCAACAACACGGAATTGCTGTGGATCGTGGGTAATCTGCGCCGTTTTAATGCACAGGGCACGGTACCGACGAACAGCACGCAGCGAGATATCTTGCGTAGTCAGGATGAGAATCAATGGCACAACGCTGAAGTTATCGCGCTGTTAGCGGGTATTGCTGGGTTGTTTCACGATTTTGGTAAGGCTAATCGACTGTTTCAAAACAAGCTCTTGAGGATAGGTGCTTCTTTTGAGCCTTGCCGACATGAGTGGGTCTCACTGCGGTTATTTACTGCTTTTGTCGCAGAACGGGAGGATGCGCAGTGGCTACAGGCGTTGGCGGAAGTAAGCGCTGCGGATGAGCCCGCGCTGCTGGCCAAGTTGATTGCTGATGATGCCCGCACGCTACAGAATCCATTCACCGCATTGCCGCCGCTGGCGAAGGTGGTTGCCTGGTTGATTGTTTCTCATCACCGGTTGCCCGTTTATCCTGCTTCACCCCGTTGGCCGGGGAGGAGATTGCTTACCGTCACCCTGGTTTTGAAAGTCAGGAACGCCGCTTTTCCAGCCACGATTTATCCGTATTGCTGCGCGACATCAAGTACCAGGAACTGAATTCCTTACCCCGTATTTTGTCACCTGAGCAACTTAGACTGAAATCGCAATACGACAACTTTTCTGAGCTGGAGGGACATTCAGGCGACACAATTCCCGTGGTTTATACCCTACCAGTGCAGGTTCCATCCTTGAATGCATCAACAGGTTAACGGGGCAAGCACCAGCGATTGAAGCACTTGTGCTGCAGCCTCTGCATTGACGTTAGCGATAAATTCGCACAAGTGTTCTAAACCCTGCAACGCAAGATCTGACCAGATATCGATTGGTGTCATGTTGAACAAACAGTTAGAGGACTACAAATCCAGATTGCGAAAATCCGTTAAAAGTTTACTACACTAAATGCAAGGTAAAGCAGGTTGGGTCATAAACTGAGCAGGGAATGTATGTGCTGCCAAACTGATGCCATCGATCCCGTGGCATTCAGATTAGCACGGGAAAAAACCAAGGGGTAGTTACGGGGCATGGCAAAAGCTAGGCAGATGAGATGAGTGGTTTGGCTGGTTTGAGACTGTAATTTAAAAAGTCTTATTACAACGTCCTTCCACCATGAGGCACGATTTCTCTTGCTAGTAAGTTTTATCCTCTCCAGCTTCGAACAGTGATCGTCACCAAGCATTTGTTGGGGCATTGCGGAGCCATTCTGTACTGATATGAAATCACAATATTACGATGCTGCTCTAGCCTTTTAGCCTTTATATCAAAACGTCAACAGCCCAATTAAAGGAAAATACACGTGGATATATTTAAAAATACCCCCCCCCCTCATCTGAAACAACTCTCAGAGGGGGGTCATCCGCGCTTTAGTATTCCACCCATTTATTCTGCTGTTTCTCTAGCGCTTTTAGCGCTGCCCGTACATTCACAGACAGTCACCGCAGTGTCCGACGGTCAGTGGGATACAACCACCGTATGGAGCGATGGGGCTACGCCCACTTCGTCTTTTGATTACTTAATCGGCAATGGCCGCTTGGTTAACAGTCCACCAGCTCCCTTTGGTACCTTCAGCTACGCTTTCGAGGGTGGGTCTCTCACCGTTCAGGCTGGAGGGACTCTGGCTCTGCCCGGCAACAACAATAGCATTACCGGTGATGTGAGCTATAGCATTCCCGGACTCACCATCAACAGCAGTGGCACGCTGGCATTATCAATGATAGGTGTTGGGAATACAGATAGAACGCTGACAACAGGGTTGATACTTGCAGGCCCAGGGGCCATATCAATCAACCCGACTGGAGGCACCTATAACAACGGTTTGACCCTGGCCCCCACCGCAGCACTGAGTGGTAGTAGCGACGTCAACATGACTATGCCCGTTTTCGGAGCTTTTAATAGAAAATATCTCCGCATCAGCAGCGCCAACAATGCTTACACCGGCAACTGGAATATCACATCAACAGGTACGCCTAGCGGTGATAACAGGGGGACTTTATATGCCAATGCTACGAATGCATTAGGTACAGGCTCCGTCACCCTATCTTCATCAATGCTGGTCAATCAGGTTGCTGGCGGGTTGAATTCGCTCAGTGGTGTCAACGTGGGCAGCAATTCGCTAGTCCAAGTAAATGCCACCTGGAATGCGCCAACGTCCTTTTTGTCGCTGCTCGACGCCACGTCCCAGGTCATCGTGAATGGTGCAAATACTTTCATGAATATTGGCAATCTCAGTGGGGTAGCCGGTTCGTCAATCACCGGTACAGGTTCTGGCGAGATCCTCGCCCTCAACGCCACCGCCAATTCGCTCTACGCGGGCATCATCGGTGGCACTCTGTCACTGCTCAAATCCGGCACGGCCACCACCACTCTCACCGGTGCCGGCTCTTCAGTCGGTAGCACGAACGTCTTTGCGGGTACACTGAGCCTGGCCCAGAGCGGTGCCTTCACCACCACGGTTGCCTATGCTACCCAGTCTGGTGCCACCACCCAGATCGCAGCTAACTCGACGCTGACCGTGGGTGGTTCGTTTACGCAAGCGGCTAACAGCATGCTCAATGTTGCGATCGGCAGCACACAGCCCATCATCAATGCCAACAGTGCCAACCTGAATGGCACGCTCAATATCACCGGTCTCAGCAATGCATCCAACACCGCCAGCGCCCTGAGCGGCACCGTCTTCAACCTCATTCACACCGCGGCACCGGGGGGCATTGCGGGCAACTTCGCCGCCGTAACCCTGGGCGGCGTTGCCAACACGCTGGACTACCTCCAGATCAGCCAACTCACGTCCAATGCACAGGATTACAACGTGGGCTTTGGCCTGACCTGGCTGGCTGGCAATGCATTGGGCAATGGCGTCTTTACGCTCGCTGGTGCCTCCGATCTCTTCAACGTCGACGTAGCATTAGCCAATCAGGTGGGCTCATTTACCAGTAACTGGGACGGAACCACCCTCACCAAAGACGGTCTTGGCGCGCTCGAGTTGTCGGCTGCCAACACTTATACCGGCGATACGCTGATCAACACGGGTACCTTGCGTACCGGGGCCGCTAATACCCTGGTCAACAGCCGCGCGGTAACCGTCGCCAATGGAGCTACTCTGGATCTCAACGGCTTCGGCCAGACCATCAACAACCTCTCAGGGGCAGGAGACGTGGCCACGAGTGGTGCTGCACTCACCGCCAACAACACCGCAGACACCCGCTTCGACGGTGTGATCGGTGGCACCGGCAGTCTGGTCAAGACAGGCGCCAACACCTTAACGCTCACCGGCAACAACACTTACAGCGGTACCACCACGGTCAACGACGGGACGTTGCAAATTGGCAATGGCCTTACCACTGCTGGCATCGTCAGCGACATCGCCAACAACGCAACGCTAGTGTTCAACCACAACGACGACTTCGCCTATACAGGTTCACTATCAGGCTCCGGTGATTTGACCAAGCAAGGGAATGGGGTACTGAGCCTCACGGGTAACGGTTCTTCCACCCAAGGGAGCGTTACCGTGGCACAGGGGACTTTGCAGTTGTTGCAAAATCAGCCCCTCACCGTCACCGGTAACTACAGCACCGAAGCAGGCGCAACCACCGACATCGGCCAGATCAACTCCACTCTGAACGTGGGGGGCATTTTTACACAAGCCGCCAATGCGGTACTCAGCGTCACTTTGGGTTCCTCACCTGACCTTGTAGCGCAAACTGCGGCACTCGGCGGAACATTGGTGATTAGGGGATTCAGCGATAATGAGGCCCCGGTTAAAGCCAGCGACATTCTCAACGACAACGAATATACGATGCTGCATACCACCGATGGCATCAGCGGTGGCTTCAACAACAGTCCGCTGACGCCTAGTGGGTTGGATTACCTGCTGTACAACGGCCATATCTCCTCCAACCTGCTGGACTACAACCTGGGTTTCCAACTTGCCTGGAGCGAAGGAGGGATGGCCAACGGGACTGGCACCTTCACCATGGCGGCGAATACTGCGTTTGACGTTGACGTTGCCTTGGGTGATCAGATTGGCCCATTCACCCGTGGCTGGGATGGCAAGAGCCTTACTAAGACGGGTGACGGCTTGCTGGTACTATCGGCGGCCAATATCTACACGGGCAGCACCACGATCGAAGAGGGTACACTGGCCTTGATCGGTGATGCGGATATTTCGACCAGCTCATCGATCAACCTCATCCAGACTGCTGCCACACTGAGCATTGCTGGAATCAGTGGTAACGGTGCAGACGTGCAGAATCTGTCCGGCGTCAGCGGCAGCCAACTATTGCTAGCTGGCAAGACACTGGCCGTCGCCAACAGCGTCGATACTACGTTTGCAGGTGATATCGATGCGAGCAACGCTAGCCTGACCAAAAATGGCAACGCCAGCCTGACGCTGTCTGGTCAGACTGCCTATACCGGGCAGACCCTGCTTGATGAAGGAACTTTGGTACTGGATGGCCGTTTGGGGGGAGCTCAGTTGATCAGCAATGTGGTGGGCCAGAGTGGTACACAGCTGAGTTTACTCAACGGAGCCAGTCTCACGGGCTGGATTGACCCGACCAATGTTGCTATTGATACCGCCAGTCACTGGAATATGACCGCTAACTCACAGCTAGATGATCTGTCCAACAGTGGTACGGTGACGTTTGTGGCACCAACGGCTGACGATTTTAAAACCCTGACGGTAGCAGGCAATTATCAAGGGAATAACGGTCTGCTGGTGTTGAATACACGCTTGGGCGACGATGCCTCCCTGACCGATAAGCTGATAGTCGCGGGTAATACGTCAGGCAGTACGCGCGTGCAGATAAACAATGCCGGAGGCAGTGGCGCTCAGTCGATGAACGGGATTGAGGTTATTTCGGTGGCCGGTCAGTCCGATGGGCAGTTTACCCAGTTGGGCCGTATTGCTGCCGGAGCCTACGATTATACTCTGGGTCGTGGCACAGCAGCAGGGACTACCGGGAACTGGTATCTGACCAGCAGGAGTAATATCAATCCTGCCGAGGATAGAAAACGCCCGGAAGCCGGTGCTTACAGTGCCAACCTGGCGGCGGCCAACAACATGTTCGTCACCCGTCTGCATGATCGTTTGGGTGAAACCCAGTACATTGACGCCCTCACCGGCGAGCAGAAAGTCACCAGTATGTGGCTGCGTAACGAGGGGGGGCATAACCGTTCTCGTGATGAGAGTGGCCAATTGAATACACAAGCCAACCGCTATGTAATGCAATTGGGGGGTGATATCGCACAATGGAGCCATGATGGGCTAGACCGTTTCCACCTGGGGTTGATGGCCGGTTATGGTAACAGCAAGAGCAACACCGCATCGCATTTGTCCGGTTACGATGCCAAAGGCTCAACAGAGGGTTACAGCGTGGGTGCCTACAGTACCTGGTATGCCAACGCAGCCGACAAGTCAGGCCTGTATATAGACGGTTGGGCTCAATATAGCTGGTTCAACAACAGCATTGCAGGTCAGGGTTTGGCTAACGAAGAATACAAATCCAAAGGGGTAAGTGCGTCAATTGAGAGCGGTTATACCTTTAAAATCGGTGAAAATACTGCGCAGAATACCCGCTATTTCATCCAGCCAAAAGCGCAACTGACCTGGATGGGGGTAAAAGCTGATGACCATAAAGAAACCAATGGTACTAATGTCTCTGGCGAAGGGAATGATAATATTCAGACCCGCCTGGGTGTGAAAACCTTTATCAATGGCTACGCCGATCAGGATAAAGGCAAAGACCGCGTATTCCAGCCGTTTGTGGAAGTCAACTGGGTACATAATACCAAGGACTTCGGTACGACGATGGATGGCATCACCGTGAAGCAGGATGGTGCAGCGA
>JBAQHZ010000462.1:0-12861 GCA_049288585.1 Chania sp. | reverse complement strand
TGATTTAATATTCTTAAAAACCCTTTACATCGTGTTTTTTGATCGAAAGCCAATAAATTGGGTGTTTATCTTAAAATTGCAGCCCTTTGGAGCCAGCAAAGCCAGCTCCAGAGCGGGGTAGCCAGGTTAACCTTCGTGCTGGGTATGAACCATATAGTTCACATCTACATTGCGGCCCAGCTTGAAATGATCGGTAATAGGGTTGTAATGCAGGCCAATCATATGTTTTTCACGCAGTGGCGTGCCGTCCACCCAGCCAATCAACTCGGAAGGGCGGATGAGTTTTTTATGGTCGTGCGTGCCCTGTGGCACCATCTTCAGAACGTATTCCGCCCCGATCACCGCCATTAGCCAAGCTTTGGTATTGCGGTTGATGGTGGAGAAAAACACATGGCCACCGGGTTTCACCAGATGGGCACAGGCGCGGACCACGGAGGCCGGATCGGGAACGTGCTCAAGCATCTCCATGCAGGTGACGAGGTCATACTGCTGGGGGTGAGCCTGTGCATGGCTTTCTACCGTTTCCTGCACATAGGTGACCTGCATACCGCTTTCCAGCGCATGCAGACGCGCTACCTGCAGCGGCTCGGCTCCCATATCCAGGCCGGTGACATCGGCGCCTTCGCGCGCCATGCTTTCTGCCAGAATTCCGCCGCCGCAGCCGACGTCGAGCACCTTCTTGCCAAAAATGCCGTTTGCGCGTTGCATGATATAATTCAGGCGCAGCGGATTGATCCGGTGTAGCGGTTTGAACTCACCTTCCAAATCCCACCAGCGCGAGGCCACAGCCTCAAACTTGGCGATCTCCTGGTGATCAACATTCTGCACGTGGCGGGATGATTCTGCATTCATGGGCGTTATTGGCTCCTGGTTTTCTATTGTGTGGATTATACATGTTCCGGCGCTGTTGCCCCAATAACGCTAAGTTACCGGGTATATTTTCCAGTAAAGCGCGCTTTGTGATATAGTTTTACCCCTTTGGCACTATGCCAGGGCAGATGAATCATTCAGTATGAGGGATAGCAGCTCCATGAGCGACCTTGCCAGAGAAATCACACCGGTAAATATCGAAGATGAGCTGAAAAGCTCGTATCTGGATTATGCGATGTCCGTTATTGTCGGGCGTGCGCTGCCAGATGTTCGTGATGGACTGAAGCCGGTACACCGCCGCGTTCTGTACGCGATGAATGTATTGGGTAATGACTGGAATAAACCCTACAAGAAATCGGCCCGTGTCGTCGGGGACGTCATCGGTAAATACCACCCACACGGTGACAGTGCGGTTTATGACACCATTGTCCGCATGGCCCAACCGTTTTCGCTGCGCTATATGTTGGTGGACGGCCAGGGTAACTTCGGTTCTGTCGATGGCGACTCCGCCGCGGCAATGCGTTACACCGAAGTGCGCATGTCGAAAATTGCTCACGAACTGCTGGCGGATCTGGAAAAAGAGACCGTCGACTTCGTGCCGAACTACGACGGTACCGAGCAGATCCCGGCGGTTATGCCGACCAAAATTCCAAACCTGCTGGTTAACGGTTCATCCGGTATCGCCGTGGGTATGGCGACCAACATTCCGCCGCATAACCTGTCTGAGGTTATCAGTGGCTGTCTGGCCTATATCGATGATGAAAACATCAGCATCGAAGGCCTGATGGAACACATTCCAGGCCCGGACTTCCCAACGGCGGCGATCATCAATGGTCGCCGTGGTATTGAAGAAGCTTATCGCACCGGCCGTGGCAAAGTGTATATCCGCGCCCGTGCTGAGGTGGAAACCGACGCCAAAACCAGCCGCGAAACCATCATCGTGCATGAAATTCCGTATCAGGTGAACAAAGCGCGCCTGATCGAGAAGATCGCCGAACTGGTGAAAGAGAAACGCGTTGAGGGCATCAGCGCGCTGCGTGACGAGTCTGATAAAGACGGTATGCGCATCGTGATTGAAGTTAAACGCGACGCGGTCGGTGAAGTGGTGCTGAACAACCTTTATTCGTTGACCCAGCTACAGGTTACCTTTGGTATCAACATGGTGGCGCTGCATCAGGGTCAACCGAAGTTGTTGAATCTGAAAGATATTCTGAAGGCATTTGTTCGCCATCGCCGCGAAGTGGTGACCCGTCGTACCATTTTCGAACTGCGTAAAGCCCGCGATCGTGCGCATATCCTGGAAGCGTTGGCGATTGCGTTGGCCAACATCGATCCGATTATCGAACTGATCCGCCGTGCGCCGACCCCGGCCGAAGCGAAAGTTGCGCTGATTGCGCAGCCTTGGGACTTGGGCAACGTGGGTGCCATGCTGGAACGTGCCGGTGACGATGCCGCGCGCCCAGAATGGTTGGAGCCGGAATTCGGCATCCGTGATGGTAAGTACTACCTGACCGAGCAGCAGGCTCAGGCGATTCTGGATCTGCGCTTGCAGAAACTGACCGGCCTGGAACACGAGAAACTGCTGGACGAATATAAAGAACTGCTGAACGTGATCGCTGAGCTGATCTTTATTCTGGAAAACCCGGATCGTCTGATGGAAGTGATCCGTGAAGAGCTGGAAGCGGTACGCGATCAGTTTGGTGATAATCGCCGTACTGAAATCACTGCCAACACCTCTGACATCAACATCGAAGACCTGATCAACCAGGAAGATGTGGTGGTTACGCTGTCGCATCAGGGCTATGTGAAATACCAGCCGTTGACCGACTACGAAGCACAGCGTCGTGGTGGTAAAGGCAAGTCTGCCGCCCGTATTAAAGAAGAAGACTTTATTGATCGCCTGTTGGTGGCCAACACCCACGATACGATCCTGTGCTTCTCTAGCCGCGGTCGCTTGTACTGGATGAAGGTGTATCAATTGCCTGAAGCCAGTCGTGGTGCGCGTGGTCGTCCAATCGTCAACCTGTTGCCGCTGGAAGCCAACGAACGTATCACCGCCATTCTACCGGTGCGTGAGTACGAAGAAGGCCGCCATGTGTTTATGGCCACCGCCAGCGGTACCGTGAAGAAAACGGCACTGGTTGAATTCAGCCGTCCGCGCAGTGCGGGCATCATCGCCGTTAACCTCAACGAGGGCGACGAACTGATTGGCGTGGATCTGACCGATGGCAGCAACGAAGTGATGCTGTTCTCCTCCAACGGTAAAGTGGTGCGTTTCCCTGAAGGGCAGGTTCGCTCGATGGGCCGTACTGCCACCGGTGTCCGGGGTATCAACCTCGGTGAAGGCAGCAGCGTGGTTTCGCTGATCATTCCACGTGGTGAAGGCGATATCCTGACGGTAACCCAGAATGGTTATGGCAAGCGCACTGCGGTGACGGAATATCCTACCAAGTCGCGTGCGACCCAAGGGGTTATCTCAATCAAGGTGAGCGAGCGTAATGGTCGGGTGGTCGGCGCAGTACAGGTAGAAACCACCGATCAGATCATGATGATCACCGATGCCGGTACTTTGGTACGTACCCGCGTTGCAGAAGTCAGCGTGGTTGGCCGTAATACCCAGGGCGTGACGCTGATCCGCACCGCCGAGGACGAGAACGTCGTTGGCTTGCAGCGTGTCGCAGAACCGGTTGAGGACGAGGAATTGGATAGCCTTGAGCCGGGTGTTGAGGAAGCGGAAGAAGACAGTACGCCGCTTGATGACGGTGACGACATCGCGCCTGACGACATCGCGCCTGACGACTTGGATGACGAAGACGCATAAGGCTTACCGTAGATAACGACCTGTTATCAGCGGTGAAACAAAGGGCTTGGCAGCGATGCTAGGCCCTTTTTCAGTTATATGGTTTAATTGCCGGTATACTCGTCATACTTCAAGTTGTATGGGTGTTGGCTGTTTCCACTCGCACCAGTCACATAGTTGTCTATGCTCCAGGTGACCCCCGGACTTGCCGCCTACATGCAACTCGAATTATTTAGAGTATATGATTCAGCGGCGTTTCCCAGAATAGTCATTTTTGTGATGAACACGTGCGTTACCGCTCATTTTGATATGGTATCCGATTGAAATATTTAGCCTCTTTCCGTACCACCTTAAAGATTTCCCGCTATCTGTTCCGGGTACTAGCGCTCATGCTGTGGTCGCTGGGGGCGTTGCTGACGACGTTTTATATTCTGGATATCCTGCATGAGAAAGAATCGGATATCCGACAGGAATTTAACCTCAATTTCGATCAGGCGCAGGGGTATATCCGCCATTCCTCTGACATTATCCGCGATATCAAATATATGGCGGAAAATCGACTTAACCGTTCGGCTGGCAGCTTGGATGTGTTTACCGGTGTCATTAACGGTAAAAATAATACCCCGGTAAATTTTATTCCGCTTTACCCTGAGTCCAACTGCACCCTCAATACGGCTTATCACGAATCTCTCACTTCGCTGAACAGCCTGATCCAATACTGGAAAGAAAATTTTGTTGCCGCCTATGATCTTAATCGGGTGTTTTTCATTGGCGGTGACAGTCTGTGTATGGCGGAGTTTGGCAGCAGCAATGGTACGGCCGATCGGCAGAACGTCCTGAAATCGTTGCATGAGCAGATACTGAAATACCGCAATACCAACAGCCAGGATAAAGGCAACAATCTCTATTGGGTCAGCCCTAGCGCTCAGCGGCCAGACATCGGCTATCTGTATGTCATGACGCCTATCTATATTGGCAACAAGCTGGAAGCATTGCTGGGGATTGAGCAAACCATTCGTCTGGAGGATTTTATCACTTCGGGCAACCTGCCGATGAGCGTCACGCTGCTGGATGATAACAGCGAACCGGTGCTGCGCCTGACAAACGGCGATCGCTATGCCTCTTCACTTTATATGTATCCGCAGGCTCACACGTATTTTGGCTATGTCGATAGCTATCACGATCTGATCATGAAGAAGGCATTGCCACCATCATCGCTCAGTATCGTGTATTCACTGCCGGTGAAGAGTGTAGCTGAACGCTTCAAGGTATTGATCCTGAATGCGGTGCTGTTGAACTTACTGTCGGCTGCTGTGCTGTTCAGCCTGGCTTGGCTGTTTGAGCGCAAAATGTTCCTGCCTGCGGAGGAGAATGCTTTCCGCCTTGAGGAGCATGAGCAGTTCAACCGCAAGATCGTGGCTTCTGCCCCGGTCGGGATCTGTATTCTGCGTATCAGTGACGGCAGCAATATTCTGAGTAATGAGCTGGCGCACAACTATATCAACCTGTTGACTCACGAAGATCGCGAACGCATTACGCGGATTATCTGTGAACAGCAGGCGAACTTTGTTGATGTGATGACCAGCAATAATAACAACCTGCAAATCAGTTTTGTGCATTCCCGCTATCGTAATGAAGATGTGGCGATCTGCGTGCTGGTGGATGTGAGCGCTCGCGTGAAGATGGAAGAGTCGTTGCAGGAGATGGCGGCGGCGGCGGAGCAGGCCAGTCAGTCGAAATCGATGTTCCTGGCCACCGTTAGCCATGAGCTGCGTACCCCGCTGTACGGCATTATTGGTAACCTGGATCTGCTGCAGACCAAGGCGTTGCCGCAAGGGGTGGAGCGCTTGGTTAATGCGATGAACAACTCATCGGGGCTGTTGCTGAAGATCATCAGTGACATCTTGGATTTCTCCAAAATAGAGTCAGAGCAATTAAAAATTGAACCGCGTGAGTTCTCTTGCCTGGAAGTGATCACCCATATTGCGGGCAACTATCTGCCGCTGGTGGTGAAGAAACACCTCGGGTTGTACTGTTTCATCGAGCAAAACGTCCCAGAGCGTCTTCATGGCGATCCGGTGCGTTTACAGCAGGTTTTATCCAATCTGCTGAGTAATGCGATCAAGTTTACCGACACCGGTTGCATCATTTTGCAGGTGTGTACCCGTGACAACTATCTGGAGTTCAGCGTGCGCGATACCGGCGTAGGCATCCCAGAGAAAGAAATTCCCCGCTTGTTCGATCCTTTCTTTCAGGTTGGCAGCGGAGTGCAGCGCCACTTCCAGGGCACGGGTTTGGGGTTGGCGATTTGCGAGAAGCTCATCAACCTGATGGATGGTGATATCGCCGTAGAGTCTGAGCCAGGGCTCGGCAGTATGTTCAACATCCGCATCCCCCTGTTCGGGGCACAGTTCCCGCTGCCACAGGCCAGCGACACCTGGCAGGGGAGAACCCTGTGGTTGCAGATCCGTAACCAACGGTTGGAAAGTTATCTGATGACTATTCTCGGGGGGTATGGCGCGCTCGTACTGCGCCATGAAGGGCAAGATACGGTACCGGGCGATGTTTTACTCAGCGATTACCCCTTGCAAGTGGCAACACCATTATTGGCGCAAATTGAATTTTCTATCGGGCACATAGGGCCTTCATTGGAAACGCATCCGGGGTACTGGATTCACAGCACGTCGACATCGCGGGACACTATTGTGTTATTGAACAGCCTGTTCGGTGTTGATAGTGAGCATCTCAAACCCTTGGTACAACTGCCATTGCCAGCGAAAGCCAGCGCGGTAGATAACGGAGATATCCGTTTGCTGGTGGTGGACGATCACCCGATCAATCGCCGCTTGTTGTCTGATCAACTGGCTTCGCTGGGTTATCAGGTGATTACCGCTAATGATGGTATCGATGCGTTGGCGGTCTTGAATCACAATACGGTGGATATCGTCCTAACCGACGTAAACATGCCAAATATGGACGGTTACCGTTTAACGCAACGCTTGCGTCAGCTGCATTTTGTCGCTCCGGTGATTGGCGTGACGGCTAATGCTCTGGCGGAAGAGAAACAGCGCTGCATTGAGGCTGGGATGGATGATTGCCTGTCGAAGCCGGTAACCTTGGAAACGCTCAATCAGACGTTGTCTTATTACAGCCAGCAGGTGCGGCGGAACAGGATCGAAACGGAAGAAGTGTAGAAAAACAAAAGGGCGCATAATTGATGCGCCCTTTTTCGTTTGCCCCTAGGAGCTTAGTCTTTATCCAACTGCGTCATGCTGACGGAGGAGAGATAGTTAAGCAGAGCAATATCGTTATCAACGCCCAGCTTCATCATCGCCGACTTCTTCTGGCTGCTGATGGTTTTGATGCTGCGGTTCAGTTTCTTGGCGATCTCGGTCACCAGGAAGCCTTCAGCGAACAGGCGCAGCACTTCGCTCTCTTTCGGAGAAAGACGTTTGTCACCGTAACCGCTGGCATTAATTTTCTCCAGCAGTTTGGAAACGCTTTCCGGCGTAAATTTCTTGCCTTTCTGCAATGCGGCCAGCGCCTTAGGCAGATCGGTGGGTGCACCTTGCTTCAGTACAATGCCTTCGATATCCAAATCCAGCACGGCGCTGAGAATTGCCGGGTTATTGTTCATGGTCAGAACAATGATCGACAATTGCGGATAATGGCGTTTGATATATTTAATTAGCGTAATGCCGTCGCCGTATTTGTCACCAGGCATCGAAAGATCGGTGATCAACACGTTCGCATCCAGTTTGGACAGATTGTTAATCAGCGCTGTCGAGTCTTCAAACTCCCCAACGACATTCACCCATTCAATTTGCTCAAGTGACTTCCGGATGCCAAACAATACGATAGGATGGTCATCAGCAATAATTACGTTCAGGTTATTCATGTTGTTGGCTACCTTGCTGCAGCAGTCTACTGACGAAAAAATCAATCTGACTGATGTTATTCTCGATATTAAGCGCATCACCGTCCGCGATGTGCTGTTCTAACGATTCACACAATTGCTTGCCGGGAAGCAGATTTAACATAGCAAACACGCCTTTCAGGCGGTGTGCGGTTTGAGCCAGTGCAGTAAAATCACTGCTGTCCGCTTCAGTATACAGTTTTTTGACGTCATCGGGTACTGTATCAATAAACAAACCATAGTAATCGCTTGATTTCAATTGTTTTTCATAATGTTGGATATCATCTGCCTTCAATGATAACGGATTTTCCTCTTGATCCAGTGCGGCCATCTGCTGTTCCATCAGCATCAGAATAGCGTCGATCATAGCGCCGCTCAGATTATAGTTTACCCGGACGTAGCGTTTGTCGAGCCGCTGCCAGCCGGTTTCATCGCTGGCTAGCAGCAGCGTATAGTCATCGGCTTGCTGCGGGTTATCGGTCAGCAGCACGTCATAATCACGATTAAGTTGGTGTTCTTCGGCAACGATACAATTGGCCCCATAAGCATTCAGTAGGCGAGTGACAATACTGCGAACTTCCTCAGAGGTGATGTCCAGCAGTGTGGTTACTCCATCCAGCAACTTTTCCTGCGTTTCTTCTTCCTGTTCGTTCTCTTTCAACTCCAAGGTGACATGGATGGTATAGCGCGTGCCGAGGTCGATTTTGCTGTGGATATCCAACCGGCCGTTCAGCTTTTTACACAGTTGATTACACAGGAAGAAAGTCAGCCCAGAGCCTTGGTTGAAGCGATCGACCAAGGTCTGGCTAAGGAAAGGGTAAGTCAGATTGCTGATTTCCTCATCGGAAATGCCCGAACCCGTATCGTTGATATGGAACAGCAGATGGTCTGGGCGATCCACCTCATGT
This sequence comes from Chania sp., assembly GCA_049288585.1. Classification (GTDB taxonomy): domain Bacteria; phylum Pseudomonadota; class Gammaproteobacteria; order Enterobacterales; family Enterobacteriaceae; genus Chania. Next base: position 4,367 of record JBAQHZ010000462.1, on the reverse strand, counting down.
TCGGCGATCAGCGTAACCTTGCCGTAGGCGGTAGTGATAATGGCGTAGTGAATCAGCAGCGAGATAACTTTGCGCAATGCATTGGCATCGCCGATATATTGCTGGTTAACATCCAGTTGGAAGTGGTTGAACAGCGCCAATCCTTTCTGATTGATCGCTGGCAGGGCATCCAACAGCAGTTCATCGATCAGGGCCGAAGGGCTGAAAGGCTGGAGCGAAGGCTGCCACTCCTGTGTTTCCAACCGGGTAAGCAGGGTGATATTTTCGATCAGGCTCAACACCGAAGACGAAACCAGATTCAGTTGGTTGAGCAGCGTCTGTTGCTGTTCTTCGTCGGCTGGCGTGCGCAGGCGCTCGGCCAACGCATGCATCTGCTGCACTGGCTGATTGAGTTCGATCCCCAGATTATGCAGCATCAGCTTACGTGCCTGGACGTTTTTATCGTACTCACGGCGAGCCAACTGCAACCGCTTGTTGACCAACACCTCTCTGTCTTGATCGCTTAGCAGGAACAGGTAAGTTTCCGGTGATAATTGGCTGTTGAAAATCCGGATTTCATAAACTTCGTTATTTACCGTGACCTGAATCACGCCATGATGCTGTTCAGCCATATGCGCGATTCTTTGCAGGCTGAGGTGTGGCAGTAGGTGTTCGGCAATTTTGTTGCTGGTAATCACGCGGTTGCTGATGAAATCATACACCAGCAAACCCGAGGGGAGGCTGGCGACGATTTCTCGATTCAGCGTGCGCTCGTTCTCCAATTCAGCGGCCATATTTTCGCTCGGCCGAATGTATTGTTGGCGAATAAAGTAAATGCCCATCATCGACAGCACCATCAACAGCAGATTAATCACCAGCAACCAGAGGTTGTTGCGTAGCAGATCGATAGCCAGATCGATGGCAGAAACGCGGTAAACCAGTTTTAGCGGCGCGTTTGGCAGTGCAATGCTAAATTCGACCCAACTGCCTTTCAATGCGACGTTGGTATCGGTGATCGTTTCGCTTGGTACTGTGTTTTCATCTATCTCACCACCGTCGGGCAACAGCAGAAAGCTGGAGCGAGCCATATGCAACGGAATGATGTCGTTAATCGGCAGATCAAAGGCGATCACCGTGGCTAAATGCCCAGGTTGATTAAAGGTCGTGCGGATCGAAAACGAATAAGCATTCTGAAAACGTTGCTTGCGCAGGCCTGAAAAACTTTCGCGTTCGTCCAGCATATTGGCCTGTTGCAGCATTTCCGCCCGGCGCTCTGAGGCTAACGTGGTGAGGTAATTCTCTTTCAGCCGTGAGGTCAGTTCTTTCAGCGATTGGGTTGTCACCAGGCTCAGGCTGTTGTCCTGCCCGTTGAGGTAGTACATGGTATAACTTTCGCTTTTGGCCCCCCAGCGGACATCAAGGAAGTCTGAAATGTTGGCGACCATCGTCAACGTACTGCTGTCGTGGTTGCCAAAAATTACCGCATCGGTCTTCTTGCGCAATTTTTCAACGTAATAAATGTCGGGATGCAGACGGGTTTCCTGGCGGCTGCTGGCCTCGGCGGGTTGCGCTGTCGTGTTACCAAATTTGTCGTAGATCTGGTAAGTGATATAGCGATAGTTATCAATCCGCTTTTGCAGGGTATTGGCGATAGTGTTGACGGAATACTTCTTTTCCGCCAGGTAGGCATTGGTGTAGTTGTAACCATATAAGCCAAGAGCCACAGCCAGCAGCACGATGAACAGCCAGAAACAGCGGGTGATGTAGCTGGAACTGATAGTCAGTCGTTTATTTTGCATTATACCCTTCGTGTTAGCGAGTGATCGCTTTAGCGCTTACGGTAACCACCAGCAACAATGTAGCGACGCAGGCGAAGGCAAACGTCAGGCTAGAGAGTTGGGCGATAAAGCCGATCAACGCAGGCCCGGCGAGAATACCGGCATAGCCGACAGTGGTGACTGAAGCAATAGCCAGGTTAGCGGGCATCGCCTGCTGATTGCCGGCGGCGGTAAACAGAATGGGGACCACGTTGGAGGCACCGATGCCAACCAGCATAAAGCCGAGTAGTGAGGTCATCACGTTGTCGATGGAGATCGCTAACACTAGGCCGATCGCCGCACACAGGCTGCCCAATAACAGCACTTGGTATCTTCCCATAGCGTTGACCATCCGATCGCCATTCAGCCTGCCGAGCGTCATAGTGATAGAGAACAGCGCATATCCCAGCCCCGCCTGGCTGTGATCCATACCACGCAACGTGGTCAGGAACAGTGCGCTCCAATCGAGCATCGAACCTTCAGCCAGAAACATAATAAAGCACAGTAAACCAATGAACATCACCCAGCCACGTGGCAGCACAAACATCGGGCCACCTGCGTTACCGCCGCTTTCCCGCAGCAGGTTTTTACTGGCAAGAGAAAGCAATGCCAAAATCATGGCAACGACAACCAACGTAGCCTGAAGCGGCCCGAGCCCTAACCACAACAGCGCGCTGACGCCACCGGCACCCACGATACCGCCAACGCTGAAAAAACCGTGGAAGCCAGACATCATGGCCCGCCCACTGGCGCGTTCAACCACCACTGCCTGTATATTCATGGCCACATCAATCATGCCGATTGCAGCGCCAAACAGCAGCAGTGCCAGGGCCATTCCTGCCGTTGAATCCATAATGACGAGCAGCGGTAAATCAATGCAAAGTGCTAACCCGGCCAGCAGGATCACGCGCCGACAGCCGAATTTGCCGGTCAATAGGCCCGTCAGTGGCATCGCCAGCATTGACCCTGCACCAATACATAGCAACAGTAAGCCTAATGAACCGTCGTCAATATTGATGCGCGTTTTGGCAAAAGGCACTAAAGGAGCCCAAGCGGCCATACCAATACCAGCGATAAAAAACGCCAGGCGAGTGGCTACCTGTTCTGGTACACCGGGTTTACGTTGTTCACTGCACAAAGTGGATGTCATGTGGGTATTGGGATCGATTTTGCGTAAGTGGCTAAAATGAACCCCTGTTTTTATCACAATCTGCGATCGGGGTCGAAAGGATTCGCGTTGTTACCGCCTGAGTTTGGCCGCATGTATTGGGAGCATAGCGAGGAAATTATTTATTATTTGTAGGAAAGCCTTTCGCCTTCTAGGCTTAGGGCACGACAAATGCACTTCAACAGGATGAGCTATGACAAAGAAACGAGTATTAACTATTTGTATTATGTCGGCATTTTCTGTTCTTGCTGGTTGTACCGCTTACGACAGGGCCGCGAGCTATGTGAAGGAACCTGTGGTAAGCGATGTAAAAGTCGGGATGACTAAACAGCAAGTGCGTGCAATTGCCGGGCCGCCATCAACGTCTGCAACACTGATCCACGCACAAGGGACCTGTGATACTTACGCCGTGGCACCGCGTGATGGAAAAGCGCAAACCTATTTTGTCAGCTTTAACGATACGGGCCATGTGATGAACAAAGGCTATCAGAGTTGTTCCGACTACGATGTCCAGCCTAAATAATCGCCATCGACTATTATAAAAGAACCTCGTTTTTACGCGATTCTTTATTTTTTAACCGCTAGTGGTCTGAAATTTAAGCAAGTGAACGTTTCTCTGCATTTTTTTGCATGGGAACAGTAGACATTTCATAACGGTATCGCTAATATCTGCGCCCATTGGAAGGATGGCCGAGTGGTTTAAGGCAACGGTCTTGAAAACCGTCGACGGGCGACTGTCCCAGAGTTCGAATCTCTGTCCTTCCGCCAAATTTAGCCGGCTTAGCTCAGTAGGTAGAGCAACTGACTTGTAATCAGTAGGTCACCAGTTCGATTCCGGTAGCCGGCACCATAATTAGATATACCGACGTTTACTAACGTCTATTAAGCCCAGCAACCTCACAGGTTGCTGGGCTTTTTCGTCTATTCGCTTCGGTCACTTGTGCATAGCTGCGCGTATAGAGATTTTATGCATGCGAAAAACCACACACAGCCATGCTCTACTTCCAAGGGGCATCGCTATGCCACTCGCTTATTGAGAAGTTCGCACGCCGAGAGAGGGGGCAAAAAAATCCCCCCAGAGCGGCTGAAACTGTTCTGGGGGGATTTTCAATCTGTAGCCACCGGCAGAGCGGGTGGTTTTTACAGTCACATCACCTTAGAAATTATATTTAGTTCCCAACATCACCGCAGTATCACTGTAGCCTTTGTCCCCGATCTGTTGGCCCACATTGCCCCAAAGATTTAACTGCTTATTGGTCTGGCCCTCAAGACCCAATTTGAGTTCGGCTATGTTGGCCGCGCCGTCTTGTTTCACGGTGATGCCGTCCATCGTGGCGCCAAAGTCTTTAGTGTTATGGACCCAGTTGGTTTCAATAAACGGCTGGAATACACGGTCCTTGCCC
>JBAQHZ010000461.1:0-17092 GCA_049288585.1 Chania sp. | reverse complement strand
GCCAACGCACATGCAACTTGAAGTATAACGGGTATGAGGCCGGAACCGGCTTTTTTGATGGCTGACAATGGGCAGACAAGAATGCGGGAGGCCGTTCCCCTCCCGCATTCTCCCTTCACTCAGGGCTCCTACTGAATAGTCATCAAGCTTTAAGGTGCACTGCACCTGCTTAACGGAGTTTGTTATGTCAATAGATTGGAACTGGGGTATCTTCCTGCAGCAGGCCCCGTTTGGGAATACCACTTACCTTGGCTGGATTTGGTCCGGCTTTCAGGTCACGGTCGCCCTCTCCGTCTGTGCATGGGTTATCGCTTTCTTTGTCGGTTCACTGTTCGGTATTTTGCGAACCGTGCCAAACCGTTTTCTCTCAACCCTGGGAACTTGCTACGTAGAGCTGTTCCGTAACGTGCCGCTGATCGTACAGTTTTTCACCTGGTATCTGGTCATGCCGGAACTGCTGCCAGCCGATCTTGGCATGTGGTTTAAAACCCAGTTGGATCCCAACATTCAGTTCTTCGTCTCTTCCATGCTGTGCCTTGGATTGTTTACCGCTGCCCGCGTCTGCGAGCAGGTACGCGCCGGGATCCAATCCCTGCCGCGCGGTCAGCGTGCCGCTGGGCTGGCAATGGGCCTGACGCTGCCACAAACCTATCGTTACGTGCTGTTGCCAAATGCCTACCGGGTGATTGTGCCACCGATGACCTCGGAAATGCTCAACCTGGTGAAAAACTCCGCCATCGCTTCCACCATCGGATTGGTGGATATGGCTGCTCAGGCCGGTAAACTGCTCGATTACTCCGCGCATGCCTATGAATCCTTTACTGCCATCACTCTCGCGTATATCGGTATCAACGCCGTCATTATGTTGTTTATGCGTGTCGTCGAGAAGAAAGTGCAGTTACCTGGCAATATGGGGAGCAAATAATGTACGAATTTGATTGGGGATCCATTGTCCCGAGCTTCCCATATCTGCTGCAAGGCTTGATGATCACGCTGAAAATCACCGTGATCGCCATCGTCTTCGGTATCCTCTGGGGCACCGTTCTGGCGGTGATGCGCCTGTCGCCGATCAAGCCGATCAGCTGGTTTGCGGCACTGTACGTCAACCTGTTCCGCTCCGTTCCGCTGGTTATGGTACTGCTGTGGTTCTATCTGGTGGTGCCAAGCTTATTACAACAGGTTCTAGGCCTGTCACCGAAAACCGATATTCGCCTGATCTCGGCTATGGTAGCCTTTTCCCTGTTTGAAGCTGCTTATTACTCGGAAATTATCCGCGCCGGTATTGAGAGCGTGTCACGCGGCCAGTCTTCAGCGGCCTTGGCGCTGGGGATGACAAACTGGCAGTCAATGCGGCTGGTGATCCTGCCGCAGGCGTTCCGCGCCATGGTGCCACTGCTGTTGACCCAGGGGATCGTTCTGTTCCAGGATACCTCGCTGGTTTACGTGCTGAGCCTGGCTGACTTCTTCCGTACCGCATCGACCATTGGCGAGCGCGACGGCACGCAGGTTGAAATGATCCTGTTTGCGGGTCTTGTCTATTTTGTTATCAGTATCGCCGCGTCGGCGCTGGTAAGCTATTTGAAGAAAAGGACTGTTTGATGATATCCCTGAAAAATGTTTCTAAGTGGTACGGTCACTTTCAGGTTCTGACCGATTGCACCACTGAAGTCAAAAAAGGCGAAGTGGTAGTCGTCTGCGGTCCTTCAGGCTCAGGCAAGTCTACCCTGATTAAAACGGTTAACGGGCTGGAGCCGATTCAGAAAGGCGATATCCTGGTTAACGGCACCCAGGTCAACGACAAAAGTACCAATCTGGCACAACTGCGTTCCAAAGTCGGCATGGTGTTCCAACACTTTGAGCTGTTCCCCCATTTGTCGATCATTGAAAACCTGACGTTGGCGCAGATCAAAGTGCTTAAGCGCGATAAAGATGCCTCACGCGAGAAAGCGCTGAAACTGCTTGAGCGCGTGGGCCTTTCCGCACATGCCAACAAGTTCCCTGGGCAGTTATCCGGCGGCCAGCAGCAGCGCGTGGCAATTGCCCGTGCGCTCTGTATGGATCCGATCGCCATGCTGTTCGATGAGCCCACTTCCGCGCTCGACCCGGAAATGATCAACGAAGTACTGGACGTGATGGTGAAGCTGGCGCAAGAAGGGATGACCATGATGGTGGTGACGCACGAAATGGGCTTTGCCCGTAAGGTGGCTCACCGGGTGATCTTTATGGATGAAGGGAAAATCGTTGAAGATCGTAACAAAGATGATTTCTTCAACAATCCACAGTCCGATCGCGCCAAAGACTTCCTGGCCAAAATTCTTCATTAAAACGCATAATGCGCCCCACTATGGGGCGCTCTCTACTTAAGATCCCTTAAGGCTCAAACGGCCGACGCTGGAACTGATCGTGCCCACACTTCGGACACAGCGGCAGCACTTCCGGCGTGTAAAATGCCAGATGGTGGTGACATTGCTCACACACCAGATTGCCCAGCCCCACCACTTCACCACTGTGATACACGCCGTGATGGCTGACATCCTTGAAAACCTCACGCCATTCCAACTGGGTTTTGTCGGTGATATCCGCCAGTTCCTGCCAGAGACTTTCTTTAATTACCCGCATAAATACGCTGTCGGTGAGATCATCCTGGCTCTCTTTATAGCTGCGGGCAAACTCTTCTAAATCTCGGCGCACGGCTTGAGTAACCTGTTCCACCTCCGTACGCGTCAATTCACCGACCTCGTTCAGACGTTTCTCGGCGCTGGCAACCAATTCGTCGATATCACGCTCCCCGTTCTTCAAACGTTCCGTCAGAGATGCCACTAATTCGCGGTAATACTGAGCAACCTTGTTCATAGTCTCTCCTCGATGAACCACTGTGACAGGGCTTTCTCCCTTTATTTTAGCCTTAAAACACTGATGAAACTTGATAAGGTGACAGATTGACCGGTTGTAGATCACATAGTAGCGATGTTTTTTTAAATACGCCGTGCGGGGCGCTTGGTGTTGTTGCCGGGAGGTCTTATCAGCTATGCTATGCGGATCTCAGTACTCAACAGAATGCTACGGATGTAGCTGTTACATACCTACAGGACCACCGGCCGCCATGCAAGAGCAATACCGCCCCGAAGAGATAGAATCGAACGTACAGCTTCACTGGCAAGAGAAGCAAACTTTCAAGGTTACCGAAGATACGAGCAAGGAAAAGTATTACTGCCTTTCCATGTTGCCATACCCTTCGGGTCGCCTGCACATGGGCCATGTTCGTAACTACACCATAGGCGACGTGATCTCCCGCTACCAACGTATGTTGGGCAAAAACGTTCTGCAGCCAATCGGTTGGGATGCGTTCGGCTTGCCGGCAGAAGGCGCGGCGGTGAAAAACAACACCGCACCGGCTCCATGGACCTACGACAACATCGAATATATGAAGAACCAGCTGAAACTGCTGGGCTTCGGTTATGACTGGGATCGCGAGATCGCCACCTGTAAACCAGACTACTACCGCTGGGAACAATGGTTCTTCACCAAGCTTTACGAAAAAGGCCTGGTTTACAAGAAGACCTCTGCGGTGAACTGGTGCCCGCACGATCTGACCGTGCTGGCCAACGAACAGGTAATTGACGGCTGCTGCTGGCGCTGCGATACCAAAGTTGAGCGCAAAGAGATCCCACAGTGGTTCATCAAAATCACCGCTTACGCCGATCAGTTGCTGAACGATCTGGACACGCTTGAAAGCTGGCCAGAGCAGGTGAAAACCATGCAGCGCAACTGGATTGGCCGTTCCGAAGGCGTAGAGATCACCTTCAGCGTGGCCAACAGCGACGAGCAGGTCACCGTTTACACCACCCGCCCGGATACCTTTATGGGTACCACCTATGTGGCCGTGGCGGCCGGTCACCCGCTGGCACAGTTGGGTGCAGAGAATAACCCGGCGCTGGTTGAATTTATCGACGAATGCCGTAATACCAAGGTTGCCGAAGCTGAAATGGCCACCATGGAGAAGAAAGGCATGGCTACCGGCCTGTTTGCCATTCACCCGCTGAACGGCGAGAAGCTGCCGATCTGGGTGGCCAACTTCGTGCTGATGGAATATGGCACCGGTGCCGTAATGGCAGTGCCTGGCCACGATCAGCGTGACTGGGAATTCGCCACCAAGTATGACCTGCAGATCAAGCCAGTAATATTGAATCTGGATGGCAGCCAGCCAGATGTTCATGTCGAAGCGATGACCGAGAAAGGCGTGCTGTTTAACTCTGGCGAATTTGACGGCCTGGAGCACGAAGCAGGCTTCAATGCCATCGCGGATAAACTGGTTGCCCTAGGCGTTGGCCAGCGCAAAGTCAACTATCGCCTGCGCGACTGGGGGGTTTCCCGCCAGCGCTACTGGGGCGCACCGATCCCGATGGTGACCTTGGAAGACGGCACCGTGATGCCAACGCCAGAAGACCAACTGCCGGTGATCCTGCCGGAAGATGTGGTCATGGACGGCATCACCAGCCCGATCAAAGCCGATCCTGAGTGGGCGAAAACCACCGTTAACGGCCAGCCAGCGCTGCGCGAAACCGACACCTTCGATACCTTTATGGAGTCGTCCTGGTACTACGCGCGTTACACCTGCCCGCAGTATGACGAAGGGATGCTGGATCCGGCGGCCGCCAACTACTGGCTGCCGGTCGATCAGTATATCGGCGGTATCGAACACGCGATCATGCACCTGATGTACTTCCGCTTCTTCCACAAACTGATGCGTGATGCTGGCTTGGTGGATTCAGATGAACCCGCTAAACGCCTGCTGTGCCAAGGCATGGTGCTGGCCGATGCGTTCTATTACAGCGGCAGCAACGGCGAACGTATCTGGGTTTCCCCAGCGGATGCCATCGTTGAGCGCGACGAGAAAGGCCGCATCACCAAAGCCACCAACCCAGAAGGCCACGAGTTGGTCTATGCGGGCATGAGCAAAATGTCGAAGTCGAAGAACAACGGCATCGATCCGCAGTTGATGGTGGAAAAATACGGCGCGGATACCGTTCGCCTGTTCATGATGTTTGCCTCACCGGCAGAAATGACGCTGGAATGGCAGGAATCCGGGGTTGAAGGAGCGAACCGCTTCCTGAAACGCGTCTGGAAACTGGCTTACGATCACGTTGAAAAAGGTGCCGTTCAGCCGCTGGACGTAGCTGCGCTGAATGAAGATCAGAAAGCACTGCGCCGCGACGTACACAAAACCATCGCCAAAGTGACCGACGATATCGGCCGCCGTCAGACCTTCAACACCGCGATTGCCGCCGTGATGGAGCTGATGAACAAGCTGGGCCGTGCGCCACAGGAAACCGAACAGGATCGTGCGCTGCTGCAAGAAGCCTTGCTGGCGGTAGTCCGGATGCTGTATCCGTTCACTCCGCACGTTTGCTTCACCCTGTGGCAGGCGCTGAACGGCGAAGGTGATGTGGATACCGCTGCCTGGCCAGTGGCCGATGAGGCTGCCATGGTGGAAGACTCCAAGCTGGTGGTGGTACAGGTCAACGGTAAAGTCCGCGCTAAAATCACCGTGGCTGCCGATGCAACCGAAGAGCAAGTGCGTGAGCGCGCCGCTGAAGAACATCTGGTGGCCAAATATCTGGAAGGGGTCACGATACGTAAAGTGATCTACGTTCCAGGCAAATTGCTTAACCTGGTTGTGGGTTAACACAAGGAGGCATTGTGCGACATCGTATTCTGACGTTGTTGCTGGGGTTGGCGGTGCTAGTCACCGCCGGCTGCGGTTTTCACCTGCGTGGCACCACGCAGGTCCCCACGGAAATGCACCAGCTGATGCTGGACAGCTACGATCCCTTTGGCCCGCTGACGCGTGCTGTGCGCTCTCAGTTGCGTATCAACGGCATCACCATTGTGAGTGATACCACTCGCAAAGATGTGCCGTCTCTGCGCATCGTCACGTCGACCCAGAGCCAGGATACCGTTTCGATCTTTCAGGATGGTAAAACGGCAGAAAACCAGATGGTGATGACCGTTCAGGCCCAGGTCTTGATCCCGGGTCGTGATATCTATCCGTTGAACGTCACCGTGTTTCGTGCGTTCTTTGATAACCCATTGACGGCACTGGCCAAAGACGCCGAGCAGGAGATCATTCTGCGGGAAATGCGCCAGCAGGCCGCGCAGCAGCTTGTACGTAAGTTGATGACAGTGCATGCCGCAGAAATAGGGATTCAACAGAAAGCGGCGGCCACCGATGAAAAAGCGGCAAGCCAATCAGCGCAATGATTCGTCTCTATCCTGAACAACTTGCCGCGCAGCTCCGTGAGGGGTTGCGCGCTTGTTATTTATTGAGCGGTAACGATCCGCTGCTGCTGCAAGAAAGCCAGGATTTGATCCGCCAAGCGGCGCAGCAACAGCAGTTCACCGAGCATTACAGTATTTCCCTCGATGTTCATACCGACTGGGATGCCATTTTCAGCATCTGCCAGGCAATGAGCCTGTTTGCCAGCCGACAAACCCTGCTGCTGATTTTCCCGGAAAATGGCCCAACCGCGCCGATTGGCGAGCAATTGGTCAAGCTTGCGGGTTTGCTGCATGACGATATTCTGCTGGTGCTGCGTGGCCCTCGGCTGACCAAAGCGCAGGAAAACAGCGCCTGGTTTAAAGCGCTCAGCTCGAACGGCGCGTTGATCAGTTGCCAAACCCCTGAACAGGCACAACTGCCACGCTGGGTGGCACAACGTGCCAAATCCATGCAGTTGGAGCTTGATGACGCCGCCAATCAACTGCTGTGTTATTGCTATGAAGGCAACCTGCTGGCACTGTCGCAGGCGCTGGAACGCCTCTCCTTGCTGTATCCAGATGGCAAGTTGCCTCTGCCGCGCGTTGAGCAGGCGGTTAACGACGCCGCACATTTCAGCCCCTTTCACTGGCTCGATGCCCTGCTGGCAGGCAAGAGCAAGCGCGCCTGGCATATCCTGCAACAATTGCAGCAAGAAGATGTCGAACCGGTGATTCTGTTACGTACCCTGCAACGCGAACTGCTGATGTTGCTTACCCTACAGCGCCGTATGGCAAACACCCCGCTGCGCACGCTGTTCGACCAGTTCAAAGTCTGGCAGAATCGCCGCAGCCTGATTACCCAGGCACTGCAACGCCTGTCAGGCCAGCAGTTGCAGCAGGCCGTCCACCTGCTGGCACAGATTGAAATTACCCTTAAGCAGGATTACGGTCAGTCTGTCTGGTCGGAGCTGGAATCCCTATCGATGCTGATTTGCGGCAAACCTCTTATCACGAGTCTCTCAGATGGTCAGTAAACCGGAAAATGCCAATACGCTGCATGCCTTTTTTGGCGGCACCTTTGACCCGATTCACTACGGCCATCTGCGCCCGGTTGAAGCTCTGGCTCAAGAGGTTGGCCTGCATCAGGTAACCCTGTTGCCAAATCATGTGCCCCCTCACCGTCCGCAGCCGGAAGCTAACCCACAGCAACGGTTGAAAATGGTTGAGTTGGCGATCATCGGCAATCCGCTGTTTACGGTGGACGATCGTGAACTGCATCGCACCACTCCCTCCTACACCATTGAGACGTTGGAAACGATTCGTAAAGAACGTGGCACCGCGCTGCCTCTGGCGTTTATCATTGGCCAGGATTCACTGTTGACGCTGCACAAATGGCATCGCTGGCAGGCGCTGATGGAGGTCTGTCATCTGCTGGTACTGGCACGCCCCGGCTATAACAACCGGATGGATACGCCAGAGTTGCAGCACTGGCTGGAACAGCATCAGGTTATCGATGCCCGCCAGCTCAGCCAGCAGCCGCAGGGTTATGTCTATCTAGCCGATACCCCGCTGCTGGAAATATCGGCCACCGAAATACGCCAGCGCCGCCATCAGGGCATCAGTTGTGATGATTTGTTACCGCGCGCCGTGCAACGCTATATCGAGTTACAGGGTTTATACAGATAGTGCTATACTGCGCCGCTCTTTTTCAGGTATCCGCTGAAAACCTTGGTTGACCGGGCGATGACCAGAAGTCACAGAGTAGGATCCTACCGATACCATCATAATTCAGGCCACACCGTGGTCCGATAAACAGAACATACCCGAGGGGGAACCTTTGCAAGGTAAAGCGCTCCAAGATTTCGTCATCGATAAAATTGATGACATGAAAGGCCAAGATATTATCGCTCTGGATGTACAGGGCAAATCCAGCATCACCGATTGCATGATTATCTGCACCGGTACCTCAACCCGTCACGTAATGTCGATTGCCGAGCACGTGATAGATGAAGCCCGGGCCATCGGTATGGAACTGTATGGCATGAAAGGTCAGGCAGTTTCTGACTGGGTGGTGGTTGATCTGGGCGAAGTGATTGTGCACGTGATGCAGGAAGAAAGCCGTCAATTGTACGAACTGGAAAAGCTCTGGAGTTAAGCGGTGAAACTGCAATTGATTGCAGTCGGCACCAAAATGCCTGACTGGGTGCAGACCGGCTTTATGGATTACCTGCATCGCTTTCCGAAAGACATGCCGTTTGAGCTGACCGAAATCCCGGCGGGCAAGCGCGGCAAGAATGCGGATATCAAACGCATTCTGGAAAAAGAAGGCGAGCAGATGCTGGCAGCGGTCGGCAAAGGCAACCGCATTGTCACATTGGATATCCCAGGAACACCGTGGGAGACACCCCAGTTGGCGCAACAGCTCGAACGCTGGAAGCAGGATGGCCGCAACGTCAGCCTGCTGATCGGTGGCCCGGAAGGGCTGGCTCCGGCGTGTAAAGCGGCGGCAGAACAGAGCTGGTCGCTCTCGCCATTGACGTTACCGCATCCTTTAGTGCGTGTTTTGGTAGCCGAAAGTCTCTACCGCGCCTGGAGTATTACCACAAATCATCCTTACCATCGGGAATAGCCGGTGGTGACAGTAACAGAGTGAAATAAAGTAACGGGATGAAAATAGATCGTAACCCTTTTCGCGACTATACGGCAGAATCTGCCCTGTTTGTACGCCGCGCCCTGGTGGCGCTTTTGGTTATTCTGGTGCTAACAGGCATCCTGATTGCCAATCTGTATAATCTGCAAATCGTTCGCTTTGAGGATTACCGCACCCGCTCCAATGAAAACCGCATCAAGCTGGTACCGATCCCACCCAGCCGCGGTATTATTTACGATCGTAACGGCACGCCGCTGGCGCTGAATCGCACCATCTACCAGTTAGAGCTGATGCCAGAAAAAGTTGACGACCTCAATGCCACGCTACAGGCGTTACGCCCGATCGTTGATCTTACCGATGAAGACATCGCCAACTTTGAGAAAGAGCGCAAACGCTCACGTCGTTTTGTTTCGATCCCGGTCAAAACCGCGCTGACCGAAGTTCAAGTCGCCCGTTTTGCCGTCAACCAGTTCCGCTTCCCCGGCGTGGAAGTGAAAGGCTATCAGCGCCGCTATTATCCCTATGGTTCTGCCCTCACCCACGTGATCGGCTATGTGTCGAAGATTAACGATCGCGACGTCGAACGCCTGGATAAAGATGGCAAGCTGGCCAACTATGCCGCCACGCACGATATTGGCAAGTTGGGTATCGAACGTTTTTACGAAGATACCCTGCACGGCAAAACAGGCTATGAAGAGGTCGAGGTCAACAACCGTGGCCGCGTGATCCGCCAGTTGCATGAGCAACCGCCCTCCGCCGGTAAAGACGTTTATCTGACCCTCGATCTCAACCTGCAACGTTACATTGAACAACTGCTGGTGGGCAGCCGTGCAGCGGTAGTGGTCAGCGACCCGCGGACCGGTGGCATTCTGGCGATGGTTTCCAACCCCAGCTACGATCCGAACCTGTTCGTTGACGGTATTTCCAACAAAGATTATCAAGGGCTGCTCAACGATCCGAACCGCCCGCTGATCAACCGCGCCACGCAAGGGGTCTACCCACCTGCGTCAACGGTGAAACCCTATATTGCCGTATCGGCCCTCAGTGCCGGAGTGATCACCCGCAATACCATCGTGTTCGATCCCGGCTGGTGGCAACTGCCCGGTTCAGAAAAACGCTTCCGCGACTGGAAAAAATGGGGCCATGGCCGCCTCAACGTCACCAAAGCATTGGAAGAGTCTGCGGATACCTTCTTCTATCAGGTTGCTTATGATATGGGGATTGATCGTCTGTCGAGTTGGCTGAGCAAATTCGGCTATGGTGACTACACCGGTATCGATCTTTCTGAAGAGCGCTCCGGCCTAATGCCGACGCGCGACTGGAAGTTCAAACGCTACAAGAAACCTTGGTATCAAGGGGATACTATTCCGGTGGGCATCGGCCAGGGCTACTGGACCGCTACGCCGATCCAAATGTCCAAGGCACTGAATACGCTGATCAACGATGGTAATGTCAAAATACCTCACCTGCAGCAAAGCACCAGAATCAACGGGGTTCTGGTGCCGTATCAACAGGAAGAACATAAGCAGATTGGTGATATCCATTCTGGCTTCTGGGAAATAGCCAAAGACGGTATGTACGGCGTTGCCAACCGGCCAAACGGTACGGCCCGCAAGTACTTTGAGGGAACCCCCTATAAAGCCGCAGCTAAGTCGGGTACCGCACAGGTATTCGGCTATGAAACCTATAACGCCCACAAACTCGCAGAGCATCTGCGCGACCATAAATTGATGACCGCCTTCGCACCGTACGACAACCCGACGGTCTCAGTCGCCATCATTCTGGAGAACGGCGGTTCAGGCCCGGCGGTAGGTACCATCACCCGCCAGATCCTCGACCACATCCTGTTGGGCGACAACAATACGCAATTACCGGATGCAGCCCCACTGCCGCCAGGTATAGAAGGTGATTAAGGTAGAACATGACTGAAAGCCAACAAAAGGGCTCCATCTGGACCAAAATCCACATCGACCCCACTTTCCTGTTATTTATTCTGGCATTGCTGGTCTACAGCGCCGTTGTGATGTGGAGCGCCAGCGGCCAGGATGTCGGTATGATGGAACGCAAGATCGGCCAGATCCTGATGGGCCTGATCGTCATGGGCGTCATGGCGCAGATCCCACCACGGGTGTATGAAAGCTGGGCACCCTACCTGTATATTTTCTGTGTCATCCTGTTGATTCTGGTGGATGCCTTCGGGCAGATCAGTAAAGGGGCACAGCGCTGGCTGGATCTGGGCTTTGTCCGTTTCCAACCGTCGGAAATCGCTAAAATCGCCGTGCCGCTGATGGTGGCCCGCTTTATGAACCGTGATGTGTGCCCGCCTTCGCTGAAAAATACCGGCATCGCGCTGGTGCTGATCTTCCTACCTACCCTGTTGGTAGCCGCACAGCCCGATCTCGGCACCTCGATTCTGATCGCCGCTTCCGGGCTGTTTGTGCTGTTCCTGTCTGGTATGAGTTGGAAGCTGATTGCGTTTGCCGCCGTACTAGTGGCGGCCTTTATTCCGGTGCTGTGGTTCTTTCTGATGCATGGCTATCAGCGGGACCGCGTGATGATGCTGCTCGATCCGGAAAGTGACCCTTTGGGGGCCGGTTACCACATTATTCAGTCAAAAATCGCCATCGGCTCCGGTGGTCTGTCCGGTAAAGGCTGGCTACACGGCACGCAGTCACAGCTGGAGTTCCTGCCAGAACGCCATACCGACTTCATCTTCGCGGTGCTGGCAGAAGAGCTTGGCCTGATCGGCGTTCTGGTGTTGCTGGTACTGTATTTGCTGGTGATCATCCGCGGGTTGATGATCGCCGCGCGGGCGCAGACCACCTTTGGCCGCGTCATGGTCGGTGGCTTGATGCTGATACTGTTCGTTTATGTGTTTGTTAACATTGGCATGGTCAGTGGCATTTTACCGGTAGTTGGCGTACCTTTGCCTCTGGTCAGCTATGGGGGGTCGGCGCTGATCGTCCTCATGGCTGGGTTCGGCATCGTCATGTCGATCCACACGCACCGGAAAATGCTGTCTAAAAATCTATAAGAGGTGAGTAATGCGTAAGGAATGGCTTTGGGTAGGTGCAGTTGCTGTTGCGGTATTACTTTCAGCCTGTACCACCACGCAGGAAGAAACACAGGCTCCGCCACAGCAGCAACCCTACAGCGGGCCAGTGACCGAAATCGGCGGTGTGGAACCTCACTATGAACCCTATAACCCTGGTACGTTGCAGGACTATAAGGTTAATGGCGATACATATCGCATCGTGAAAGATCCACAAAATTTCTCACAGACTGGCCTGGCGGCCTGGTATGGCGAAGAAGCCAACGGCAATACCACCGCCATTGGTGAACGATTCGATCCCAATGCTCTGACCGCCGCACACCCGACTCTGCCGATCCCAAGCTATGTGCGCGTTACCAACCTGGCCAATGGCCGCCAGTTGGTGGTACGCGTCAACGATCGCGGCCCTTATTCGCAAGGTCGGATTATCGATCTGTCAAAAGCGGTTGCCGATCGCCTTAACCTGACGAGCAACACCAAGGTGAAAGTGGACTTTATCAGCGTTGCCCCTGATGGTTCACTGAGCGGCCCCGGCACCATTGGCACCGTGGTCGCCAAACAGAGTTACGCCCTGCCGCAACGCCCGGATCTCGGTTCTAGCAGCATGGGGACACCAATACAGCAGGAACCCCCTGCCGTCAATGATGCCGCCGTACGCCCGATTGACAACAGCAGCCTAAACGTTGATGACAGCAACGGTGAGCCGGTGCGTAGAGGTGGGTTCCTGGGTGCGCCAAGCGCCTTGCCGGCTGGAGTGCTGGAAGGTTCAGAACCACCGCCGGAAATTATCGCCCCTGCTGTTGCCGCTCCAGTGGTGGCAAGCACGGCCAGTGAAGGCGGCAACTTCGTGGTTCAGGTCGGAGCCTTGAGCAACGCCGAGCGCGCACAAAGCTGGCAGCAGCAACTGAGTCAACAGTTTGGCGTTCCCGGTAAAGTCTCTGCCAATGGCAGCATCTACCGCGTGCAGTTAGGCCCGTTCAATAACCGTCAGCAGGCAGCGCAGCTACAGCAGCGACTGGCCAGCGAAGCGCAACAACAATCTTTCATCACTGCTGCACCCTAAAACGTGAAGCCCGCTAGGCCAACACGGCTGATAGCCCGTTTTTTAGCTGAAACATTTTCTTGCAGCTAAACCACTATCAGCCGGGTGAATGCTTAATGCCTGCCGGGATCCCATCTGTTATAGTGTGGCTCGTTTTTTAACTTAATCTCACGGATGTTGTCGTTCCGATCATGAAACATGTAACTTCTTTTCGCTTAATCAAGAGCATAACACTCGGCACCGTCATCGCGATAAGCGCAGCGTCAGTTGCCCATGCAGACGATGTTAATATCAAAACCATGATCCCAGGTGTCCCGCAAATTGATGCGCAAGCGTACATCCTGATTGATTACAACTCCGGTAAAGTATTGGCAGAATCTAACGCCGACGCCCGTCGTGACCCCGCCAGCCTGACCAAAATGATGACCAGCTATGTCATCGGCCAGGCGTTGAAATCCGGCAAGATTGGCCAGGATGATATGGTCACCGTCGGCCAAGATGCTTGGGCAACCGGTAATCCGGTGTTCAAAGGCTCCTCGCTGATGTTCCTGAAACCCGGCGATCGAGTGCCAGTCTCCAAGCTGACGCGCGGTATCAACCTGCAATCAGGCAACGACGCCTGTGTCGCCATGGCCGATTACGTGGCTGGCAGCCAGGATGCGTTTGTTAACCTGATGAATACCTACGTCAAACAGCTTGGTCTGCAAAATACCCACTTCCAGACCGTGCACGGCCTGGATGCTGAAGGTCAATTCAGCTCTGCGCGTGATATGGCGCTGATCGGCCAAGCACTGATCCGTGACGTACCAGACGAATACGCCATCTATAAAGAAAAAGAATTCACCTTCAATAACATCCGCCAGATGAACCGTAACGGTCTGCTGTGGGATACCAGCCTGAACGTTGATGGCATCAAAACCGGTCATACCGAAGCCGCAGGCTACAATCTGGTGGCTTCCGCCACCGAAGGCCAGATGCGGCTGATCTCCGCCGTGTTGGGTGGCCGTACCTTCAAAGGCCGTGAAACCGAAAGTAAAAAGTTGCTGACCTGGGGCTTCCGCTTCTTCGAAACCGTCTCGCCGCTCAAAGCCGGTAAAGAATTTGCCTCCGAACCCGTCTGGTTCGGCGATGCCGATCGTGTCGAGTTGGGCGTGGATAAAGACGTTTTCCTGACCATCCCGCGTGGCCGGATGAAAGACCTGAAGGCCAGCTATGTGCTGAACACGCCAGAAATCCACGCGCCGCTGGCCAAAAACCAAGTTGTCGGCAGCATCAATTTCCAGTTGGATGGCAAGACCATCGATCAACGCCCGCTGGTGGTGCTGAACGAAGTGAAAGAAGGCGGCATATTCAGCCGTCTGGTGGATTACATCAGGCTGATGTTCCACCACTGGTTCGGCTAAAGCTTGAAACGGGGAATTGCGGCCCCATATCTTACTTAACACTCACTCCCGCTAAGGCGGGAGTTATACTTTCTAGATATGCTTTGCCCACGGAGCGCATTCACATGCAAAAAACTAAACTGAACGAACTGCTCGAATTCCCTTGCACCTTTACCTACAAAGTAATGGGCCTGGCACACCCCGAGCTGGTAGACCAGGTGGTTGAAGTGGTGCAGCGCCATGCTCCTGGGGACTATAACCCACAGGTTAAACCGAGCAGCAAAGGCAATTACCACTCTGTTTCCATCACCATTACCGCCACCCATATCGATCAGGTGGAAACGTTATACGAAGAGTTGGGCAACATTGAGATTGTCCGCATGGTGCTGTAATTTCATACTGGCACAGCCTGTTCGGGTTGTGCCAGGATCCTGAGGGATAAGTGCTGGTCGTGAGCCAGAGCGCTCGGTATAATGACTTTCTCACTTCTGTAACCTGACGATGACTCGTTTGCAACATCATAAGATCATTTTGCGTCAACTGGGGTTGCAGCCCTATGAGCCTGTATCCCAAGCCATGCACAACTTCACCGATTGTCGCACCGAATCCACGCCCGATGAGCTGTGGCTGGTGCAGCATCAGCCGGTGTTTACCCAAGGGCAGGCAGGCAAAGCAGAACACGTTCTGATGCCAGGGGATATCCCGGTAGTGCAGAGCGATCGCGGCGGCCAGGTAACCTACCATGGCCCTGGTCAGCAGGTGCTGTACGTGATGGTGGATCTGAAACGCAACAAAGTTGGCGTGCGCCAACTGGTCACCGCCCTGGAAGACACGGTTATCAATACCCTCACCCATTTCAAAATAACATCGCGCGCACGCCCAGATGCGCCCGGCGTTTATGTGGGGGAGCAAAAGATTTGTTCACTGGGTTTGCGCATCCGCAAAGGCAGTTCATTTCATGGCCTGGCCCTGAACGTCGCCATGGATCTGGCCCCATTTCAGCGCATCAACCCCTGTGGTTATGCCGGAATGCAGATGACACAAGTCAGCGCGCTGGTGCCTGGCGTTAGCATCGAAGACGTTCATCCAATCCTGGTACAGGAATTTGTTCATTTACTCGGCTACCAGACGGTCGAGCTTCGTAACTGGAACCTGCACGATTATGAGTAAACCAATTCAGATGGAACGCGGCGTCAAATACCGCGATGCAGACAAAATGGCGTTGATCCCGGTAAAAACGGTGGTCACCGAACGGCAAGAGCTGTTACGCAAACCCGAGTGGCTGAAGATCAAACTCCCTGCTGACTCTACGCGCATTCAGGGCATCAAAGCCGCGATGCGCAAAAATGGCCTGCATTCGGTGTGCGAAGAGGCCTCGTGTCCGAACCTGTCTGAATGCTTCAATCATGGTACAGCAACCTTCATGATCCTGGGTGCCATCTGCACCCGCCGCTGCCCATTCTGCGACGTCGCCCATGGCCGCCCGGTCGCGCCGGATGCCAATGAGCCAGAAAAACTGGCGCAAACCATCGCCGATATGGCGCTGCGTTATGTGGTTATAACTTCGGTTGACCGCGACGACTTGCGCGATGGCGGTGCACAGCACTTTGCCGATTGTATCGCTGCAATCCGTGCCAAAAGCCCCAATATCAAGATTGAAACGCTGGTGCCCGATTTCCGTGGCCGTATGGATCGCGCGCTGGAAATCCTGACCGCGACCCCACCGGACGTGTTCAACCACAATCTGGAAAACGTGCCGCGTATTTATCGCCAGGTGCGTCCTGGTGCTAACTATGAGTGGTCACTGAAGTTGCTGGAGCGTTTTAAAGAAACTCATCCGGATATCCCAACCAAGTCAGGCCTGATGGTCGGCCTGGGGGAAACCAATGCGGAAATCGTAGAAGTCATGCGCGATCTGCGCCGCCATGGCGTCACCATGCTGACTCTGGGCCAGTATCTGCAACCTAGCCGCCATCACCTGCCGGTGCAGCGCTATGTCAGCCCGGCAGAGTTTGACGAGATGAAAGAAGAAGCGATGGCGATGGGCTTTACCCATGCCGCCTGCGGCCCGTTTGTGCGCTCTTCCTATCATGCCGACCTACAGGCGAAAGGGTTGGAAGTGAAATAAGCCCGGTAATTTTTTGTTACGCTTCGGCGAATGAAAACGCCATAAAAAACGGATGTCCTCAAGGCATCCGTTTTTTATGGCGTCAGTGAAAGCAGGATTAAACGTCTTTCTTCTCGACGCTCTGCGGCGCAGACTGGCTTTCAGCCGTATTTTGCGCTGGTGGAGTCTCCTCCCCCACGGCTTTTTTGAAGCCTTTCAGCGCCGCGCCTAAATCCGCCCCGAGTGTGCGCAGTTTGCTGGTGCCAAACAACAAGACGATCAACACCGCAATCACCAGAAGTTTGGTAATACTAATACCTTCCATATTCACCTTCTTTTTCATTATGGCTGCAAAGTGCAGCGAGGGAACAAGCCTTGCCTATCAATATTTAGCTACTTTCTTCCCCTTAGGACAACAACAACATGTAACAGAGTGAGATCTGCCAGAGATGTTCTATGCTTACACTATGGGGCATATGTCTATACCCAAAATAATTCGAGTTGCTTGTAGGCGGCAACGGAGTGACAAATCGGTCAGAGACCGATTTGAGCAGCGCTTGCGCTGACCCGAAGGGTGAGCCTCTTTGAGGCTCATAACCCC
>JBAQHZ010000460.1:0-5210 GCA_049288585.1 Chania sp. | reverse complement strand
GCGTAGGGCCGGTGATTGCCAACTACGGCATGGAAAACCTGCGTTTTATCGAACCGGTGAAAATAGGTGACACCATTCAGGTGCGGTTAACCTGCAAGAAGAAAATCCGTAAACCACAGAAAACTATGGAAGACCGCCCGCATGGCGTGGTGGTGTGGGATGTGCAGGTGTTCAACCAGCATCAACAAGCGGTGGCGCTATACAGCATTTTAACGCTGGTGGCGCGACAGGAAGGGGATTTCCCAGCCTGAGTTAATGCGCGGCCCTATCTGGGCCGCTGCAAGCCGCGTTGTAAGATACCGTGGGCGTAGAAAAACTCGGTAAAGGCTCACCGGGAAGGGCATTCATATCTGGATATGATCACATAATCAGCAGTGCGGCTGAACCATCCCACACTGCGGCCAGTGTATAGACCAAAACCAGAAACAGCATGAAAGAAGTGTTGCTCATGGCGCGATCCTCATCATGGAGTCTGTTGCGCATAGACCAAGTATAGCTTGTTATAGCAGATAGAAATGACAGTAAAATGATATTAGCCTAAATTTTATACAGCTAAAATCTGTTGCTGGCGAATGGGTGAACGGCTGATTTTTTACTATAGTAATAACATGCAGATACTAATTATTGCAGATAACTCCCCGCTTTATAGGCCGCTTGGAGGTGGTATTTATCGGGGAATAGTGTGAGAGATAATCATGGGTTGGTGTCGTTGCTGTTGTTGGCTTGGTCGTTGTTTTTTTGGTTAGAAAGTAAATCGGGAGAGTAAAAAATGGGCATCATTTCCTGGATCATTTTTGGTTTAATCGCCGGTGTTCTGGCTAAGTGGATTATGCCAGGCAAAGATGGCGGCGGTTTTTTCATGACCGTCATCCTGGGGGTTGTGGGTGCGGTTGTCGGCGGCTATATCAGTACCTTTTTCGGTATGGGCCAAGTCGATGGCTTCAACCTAGGCAGCTTTGTTGTTGCGGTAGTCGGTGCTTTGGTGGTGCTGGTTATCTACAGAAAAGTCAGAAGCTGATCGGCGTTCGCTTAACAGTTAACAGGGTCGCTATGGCGGCCCTGTTCTTTTCACAGACGGAAACTTGCGGAGCCGCCGGTTAGTGCGTTAAGACAATCTTGCCAATATGGGCGCTGGATTCCATCAGCGTATGCGCCTGCGCTGCCTGTTCCAGTGGGAATGTCTTGAAGATCTGTGGTTTCAGCGTGCCACGTTCCAATAACGGCCACACTTTCAACTCCAACTCTGCGGCGATTTGTGCTTTGTCTTCCACGCTGCGCGCCCGCAGCGTAGAGCCGGTGTGGGTGAGGCGTTTGAGCAACAAAGGCATCAGGTTCAGTTCTTTGGTCACCCCGTGCTGTGTCCCGATCTGCACGATGCGGCCATCCATGGCGGCAGCCTGATAATTTTTTGCCACGTAGTCACCTGCAATCAGATCGACAATCACATTAGCACCTTTACCATTGGTGGCACGTTTGGTCTGTTCGACAAAATCTTCGCTGCGGTAGTTAATGGCCACGTCGGCCCCCAACGCCAGGCTGGCCAGGCGTTTCTCCTCCGAGCCCACGGTGGTAATGACGCGGGCGCAGAACGCTTTCGCCAGCATGGTGGCTACTGTGCCGATACCGGAAGTTCCGCCATGAATCAGTACCGTTTCACCGGCTTGCAGATGGCCACGCTGAAATACGTTCACCCAAACGGTGAAGAAGGTTTCTGGAATGGCGGCGGCCTCGACCATGCTGAAGCCCTTCGGCACCGGTAGCGCGTTGCTTTCATGCACCGGGCAATATTGCGCATAACCGCCACCGGCGATCAGCGCACAAACCCGATCGCCTGGTGCATAGCGTTGCACGCTAGCGCCCACCGCAACCACTTCTCCTGCGATCTCCAACCCCGGAATATCCGAAGCTCCCGGTGGTGGCGCATACAGCCCACGGCGCTGCATGACATCTGGGCGGTTAACCCCGGAAGCGGCAACTTTTACCAGAATTTCACCCGGCGCCAGCGTAGGGATGGGACGTTCTGCGAGTTTCAGTACCTCGGGCTCACCAGGCTGGCTGATTTCGATAACTTTCATGATAGTAGGGAGTTGTGTATTGGCTGACATACTGTTTTCCTTAGCGGGTAAATCTGGAACATGTCCGATTCAGTGAGGCACCTGCGGTTCATCTTATAGAAATAACAGCGTTGTCATTAAGGAAATGGGGCGGTGTGGTAGAAAGAAGAACAGCGCCGCCGCAAGGGGCGGCATGGAATTAATCGTTCGGCGGAATGCGAAAACCTTTCAATGAGACGATAAAGTGTTCTTTCCCTTTGGAGATTTTAGCGCCTTTATCACACCACAAACTGGCGAGTTGGAAGAAATCGTCACTGTCGATGTCATAGGCCAACTCGATTTTTTTTGCGGTTCCTGAACGGATCAGCGTTTCTGCTTCCTGATGATTTACAGCTTTAACCATGGTCATAAGCGAAATCCTTGGTATTAACCGAGAGCGGGTAATCGCTGATTATCTTATGGGGGCATTGTGACGTTTTTGTGATGAAAAAATGACAGAGAGCCAAACTGTAGACTAGCGCAGGTTGGGGAAGTAACGTGCTTCATGCTATGGTGAACGGTGCTATGCTAAAATCGAAGTGATTATGCAGTATGTTATTGAGTTCAATACCGATAACGCCAGCAAGAGAATGCTGATAATTTCGCCTGAAGGGGTTGAATACTGTGCGTTTGATCTCGTTTCTGCCCTCCTTAGGCAAAAAGAGTTGCTATTCAAAGCCGGGCATGAGTTAATGATTCCCGGCCTGTGGTACAGACCTATTTATGCACGACATTTTGAGTAAAGTAGTTCAAATTTAAAGCGTTATCCTTGATAGCTCTTCTCTGACGAATTTCCTTTCTAGTGCCTCCATAAGTAACTGATGACCGGCTATAACATGCCCATGGTGGCTTAAATTTAATATTGAAGGAATTAGACATGTCTAACATGATCAAAGGTCAAGTGAAGTGGTTCAACGAATCTAAAGGTTTTGGCTTCATTACTCCTGCAGACGGCAGCAAAGATGTATTCGTACACTTCTCTGCAATTCAGGATCAAGGTTTCAAGACCCTGGCTGAAGGCCAGAACGTACAGTTCTCTATCGAGAATGGTGCTAAAGGTCCGTCAGCGGCTAACGTTACCGCTATCTAATCGGCTCTTTGCTGATTAATAAAAACCCGCCTTGGCGGGTTTTTTTGTATCTGTAGTTTGGCCGTAAGGCAAAAGCCCGTAGCACTGGGGAGCGAATAAAACCGCGTTGCTGTGCTCTGCTAAGCTTTAACGGTACTGAAAACACCGCCTGTAACTGGTGGTGTAATCAGGGCGAAGTATCCCAGCGGTGTGATTTGCAGCCATGATAAATGATGAGGTGAACCATGAAAGTTAACGATCTGGTGACGGTGAAAACCGACGGTGGTGCACGTCGTGAAGGGGTTGTTCTAACAGTAGAAGTGTTTAATGAAGGAACGATGTATCTGGTGGCATTGGAAGACTATCCTGCCGGTATATGGTTCTTCAATGAGATTGATAGCCGCGATGGCACTTTTGTTGAACTGCGCTCAGCAGAAAACGAGTAAACCTAACCTTGCTGTATCTGGTTTTTTCTAATGGTTAATATTGCTGCGTGATATCAGAGTTAATTATCAAACGAGAATACCCGTCGCGATAGAACGTGCCAGTGCGAACAGGTATTTCAGTTTTGCTGGAGAAAGCCTCCAGTAGAGCGTCTACACGGCCTTACAGAGGTACCCCTGATAAAGTCATGGCTATTGCCTGTGTCAACGATTGTTAACGAATATGCCATTGGTTAATGTGTCGGTTAAACGAACAACATGATAAATAATCTGCTTGTTGTGCGTTTTGATCTTTCTCTTGATGTTTCCCTTATGAGAAGAGACCGTTTTCGCTTTGATCTGCATCTGATCGGAGATCTGAATGGTTCCCTGGCCAGACATCCACATGCGTAGCATATTGGATTCGGTCTGGCTGAGCGTCACCGGTGTCTGGTCAAGCGAGTTTTTTTCAGGGCGGCTGACTTTTTTCTCAAGATAGTGGTTGAGTAACCGGCTCATTGTTTCTGGTTTGATGGATTTTGACGAGATGATAACGTTTTTACGTACGTATAAATAATCGTCGAAATGTACATTAGTGATTGCCATGAAAATAAAGAATAACGTGTCAGGGTGCTGAGAAATCACCTGTTTTATTCTTTCTGTCGCATCGGCTTCATGTATGAAGCAATCTTCGTTCAAAAAAACCAGGTTGGGATTAATCTTAGCGCATTTCTCATCCAGGCAATCGATACCGGTAGCTGTGTTGATATGACGCTTCTTCACACCGTGTGAAGTTAGATAATCAGTAAGTCCTAATCTGGTGTAACTGCATGAATCCATGATAATTGTTGGCATATAGCACCCCACTTAAACCTGTTTACTGCGGTAGTAATAAGAAAAGCCTGAGTTTAAGGCTAAAAAGGTACAAAAAAATTGCATTTTATGGACACAAAGTTTTATCAATAAAACAGATACTACTCAATGTCTTTTCAATGCATTTTCGGACTAAATTTTTGAATCCCATTAATCCATCAGTTTAGCTTAAGTCGTCTTATTATAGCGGATGATTAAATGTTCGCTCGCAATAGCCTTGAGTGTCACTCAGCGATGAGATTAGCAGTGTTAAATTTATCTGGTATTTCATGAGGGTTATTTCTACGTTAGTAAGATAATTATTAAAAAAATTCACATTTTAACTTTTGCTTAATCTCTGCTGTTTTTTTGCGCACGCAAAGCGTCTCTTATCATCATGATTTCAGATTTAATATTTAAGTTCAATTCATTATATCAATGTATTCGCCGTATTGATAATGATAATTCTTTCTATTTGGAGCATTGAAGCCATTTCTTAAGCGATGAAATGAGAAAAATTCGCATCGAGTAGCGCAATTTTTGTGCTTTAACCGTGATTTGATTGTACAAAACATTGATTTTTATAAACTATGGTGCGGTTTTAAGATAAAAATATTTTGCTTATTGTTGTGGGCTTAGGCAGGCGCTGGCAGCGTGATGTTGATAAAACGGGGGCTTTACGTCAAAAAATCAGGAGCCCGTTGGCAAGGGTGAGGCTTTGAGCAACACAGCGTTGCGGTAACACAACGCTGTCTTTTCTAATGATTAAGCGAC
>JBAQHZ010000459.1:0-2770 GCA_049288585.1 Chania sp. | reverse complement strand
GGTGAGTGAAGGCAGCCAACACCCAAGCGACTTGAAGTATGACGGGTATAAAGCCTATTGGTCGCTTGCACCATCCCTAATCCGAGCCTGGGGTGCTCAAAAAAACCACTTTTTTATTGACTGACCGTCAGTCAGTATATATTGTGTCGATATTATCTACACAACACAGGAAAGGGTTATGGCTCGTACGGTGAAAAAACCAGAGGTGCGCCGAGCAGAAATTCTCAATGCGGCGGGTAACCTGTTTCAGACTCAGGGGTATGAAACCACCTCTGTGGATGAGATTGTCCGCGCGGCTGGCATTGCCAAAGGGACGTTTTATTACTATTTCAAATCAAAGGAAGAGATACTTGCGGCGTTGGCGCAGCAGATGTGTGCCGATATTACTGCCCAATCACAAGTTATCGCTGACGATCCACATCTGGGGGCAATTGAAAAGTTCTGCGCCATCATCGCGGCGCAAAATCAAACGGTAGATAGTGGGCTGTCGCTGGTCGAGGATTTACATCGCCCAGAAAACCGCGCGCTCCATGAACGCAGCAATATTGAAACGGTATTGGTTTTTGGCCCGGTGCTGGCAGCGGTCGTGGAGCAAGGCAACCGAGAAGGGGTTTTTCAGGTCGACGATCCGTTATCCACCGTTCAGTTTATTTTGGCCGGTTCGCTGTCGCTGTTTGGCCATCAAACTTTTCATTGGACGCCCGAAGAAGAAGCCGCGCGTATGCAGGCAATGCTGCTGCTGATTGAGCGCGCTTTCGGCGCAGCTCCCGGATCTTTTGCCAAAGTGCTTGGTGCCAGTATTCAGGGGCAGGGGTGATGTATGGTCAATCTCACCCAGTCAATCCGTTATTTTCCGCTGCGTTTTTTTGGTCTGGCGCTTGGATTGTCGTGGTTACCATGGATGGTAGCCGCTTATATGAGCCATTTACCGGATAAACAGCCACTGACCACGGCGATGGCTCTGGTGGGTTTACTCGGCCCGGCCATTGCGGCAGGGATCATGATCCGCCCCGGAGCTAGCAGCAGGCTGTGGCAGGACTGCCGTAAGCGGTTGTTTTCGCTGACGGGGATAACACCAGGTCGCTTATTAATGATGTTCGGGTTGATCCTGCTGCCGTTGGTAATAGCCACCTGGCTGTCGGTACGGATGGGGCAGAACGCCGCCCAGTTTTCTTTTTCCGCTGGGTTTCTGCCGATGTTGCCATTGGCGCTGATCGCAGCGCTAATGGAGGAGCTGGGCTGGCGCAGTTATGGCGTGGATAGTTTGAGAAGCATCTGGAGAATGCTATTACCGGTTACTCTGGTATTCAGCGGATTATGGGCGCTCTGGCATCTACCCTTATTCTTTATTCAAGGTACTTACCAGCATCAATTATGGCAGGCAGGCGGTATATACGTTGCCAATTTCTTTATCAGTATGTTTCCTGCCACCGTAATGGCTAATTGGTTCTATTACCGCTGCCAACGCAGTATTCCGGCCGCCGTTCTATTTCACTTTGCTCTGGTAATGGCGGCTGAGTTATTACAGACAGAGCCTTTGACCAAATGTATCTGGACTGCAGTATTATTTCTGGTTGCAGCATTATTGATTGCCATTGAACAAGATTTTTTCTGTAAAGAATAACTCGCACCATTTAATTACAACAATACTTTGATTCACTAAAAAAGCGCTGTTCAGCGCTGACGGTAAACTTTTAACTAAAAATACTCTGGGAACTTTATTATGACTAACTCAACTTATAGCTCTATTCGTACTTCATTGCTGTCAGCAGGTGTGTTTTCACTGACAACTCTATTATTCACCGGCAGTGTACAGGCAGGGGAATGGTCCGTAGGTGCAGGCGTGGCGGCAGAACAATTAGCCTATCGGGATTATGATACGCAGTTTATGCCAGTACCCATTATCACTTATCAAGGAGAGCAGTTTTTTATTAGCGGCCAAGGTGCAGGGATCAATATCATCAATACCGATACCCACGGGTTGAGCTTTAATGTTGACTACTCCCCGTTGAGTTTTAAACCCTCAGACAGCAGTGACCCAGCAATGAAAAAACTGGATAAGCGGCGTGCCACTGCCATGGCAGGTATGGGGTATCAATATAATACCGACTGGGGAACCGTCAGCGGTAAAGTGGCGACAGATGTTCTGGGTTATAGCAACGGGGTGTTGGTGGATGTTGGCTATCAGTATTTATTCCAGTTTGGCAAATTGCAGGTGGTGCCGGGTGTCGGCATGCAGTGGCAAAGCCGTTCTTTTAATGACTATTACTTTGGTGTCAGCAAGCAGGAATCACAACGCAGCGGGATAGCAGAATACCGAGCGAAGAGCGGCGTCTCCTCTTATTTATCCCTCACCAGTTATTATGTGGTTAACGACAACTGGCAACTGTTCCTGATGGGTAACTATGAGCAGATGAGTGATACGGTGAAAGATAGCCCGATGACCGGACGTGATTATAGTGTCACCGTAGCCACCGGGGTTTTATATAAGTTTTGATGGGCTGCGCGCGATCGGGTTTTAGCATAGGCAACGTTATTCAGAACGTTGTGTGGTGACCAATACAATACTTTTGACATGCTTCGGAACCCATCTTCGACTAGAATATATTTACTGTATATAAAAACAGTTCAGTGCGTAGGCATTGATTAATGAAGATGCTGTTTATCTTCAATTTGATTAACTCTATAAAAAGTGGTCAATGATTTCATATTTAATTGGCTGAAAATAATTCATATAGCTAGCTTAACTCAGACTGGGAGCAGTTACTAT
>JBAQHZ010000458.1:0-4330 GCA_049288585.1 Chania sp. | reverse complement strand
GAGAGGGCCGGGGTGAGGGGCATTGACTCGATGCTCTGAGTTCCCCCTGCCCCTCCCCAAGGGTTAGGATTAGCTTCTTATTTTTCCAACTCTTCCAAGTAGGCCAACGGCACGGCGGCGTACATGGCGGCACAGGTCACCAGATGATCTTTCCAGGTTTTCTCATTCGGCGCATGGGCTTCAGGCTCTTTGCCGGGGCCAAAACCAACCACCGGAATACCATGACGGCCCATAATCGACACGCCGTTGGTAGAGAACGTCCACTTGTCCACCACCGGTTTTTTCTTGAACAACCCTTGATAGGCTTTGCTCAGAGTTTTCACCGTGATGTGATCCTCTTCCACTTTCCAGGTTGGGAAATAGCATTCGGTCGGGTAAACCAGGCCGGTGTAGGACGGGCGTTCATAGTCATACATCGACACCACCGCTTTGGCGGCCTGCACCGCTGGCAAGGCGCGGATTTCGTCCAGCGCCCCTTCCCAGGTTTCGCCCCAGGTCAGGCGGCGGTCGATCGATACCGCACAGCTATCGGCCACCGCACAGCGGCTCGGTGAGGTGAAGAAAATCTCGGATACGGTGAGCGTGCCTTTGCCCAGGAAATCGTCGTTGCCCAACTTGCCGGATAGTTGCTGCAGTTCGTTGAGGATCGGCCCCATTTTGAAGATGGCGTTATCACCGCGCTCCGGTGCCGAACCATGGCAACTGATGCCTTGCACATCGATGCGGATCTCCATACGGCCACGCTGGCCACGGTAGATCTGGCAGTCGGTAGGTTCGGTACTGATGACAAACTCCGGGCGAATCTTCGACTGTTCGATAATGTACTGCCAGCACAGGCCATCGCAGTCTTCTTCCTGCACGGTACCGGTCACCAGCAGCGTATACTGATCCTCCAACCCCAGATCCTTGATGATCTTGCCCGCGTAGACCATCGAGGCCATACCGCCTTCCTGATCCGATGCGCCACGGCCGCCGATAATCTCGTCGTTTTCCATGCCCTGATAAGGGTCAAAGTTCCAGTTTTTGATATTGCCGATGCCGACGGTATCAATGTGCGCGTCCATTGCAATCAGGTGTGGGCCATGGCCGATATAGCCGAGGATGTTGCCCATCGGGTCAATTTCTACCCTGTCGAAACCCACCTTCTCCATCTCTTGCTTAATACACAGCACCACCAGTTTTTCATCACAGCTTTCACTCGGGATCGCAATCATGTCCCGCAGGAAACGCGTCATTTCATCTTTGTATTGGTAGGCTTTCTCTAACACCAGTTCAAAAGGAATTTGCTTTGCCATTGTGTTCTGTTCTCCAATCTTTTGACGATGGGTATTTTCAGACCGAATATTTCCCTTCCCATACCACTTCGCGATAATGCTTAACGTCGGTATCGCCTTCCGAACTGATCAGCAGCACCACCGACTGGCTATTCAAGCCGAGTTTTTCCATCAGCTGTGCCCGTTGCGGGTGGTAATGCACCGCGGCCAGCACGCCGAGCCCGACCGCGCCGGACTCGCCGGAAATAATGCGCGGATCGTTACCCAGCGGATTACCGAGCACCCGCATGCCCAATGCCGCTACGCTGTCCTGACAGGAAATAAACTGTGTGGCGCAATTACGCAGCAACGGCCAACCCAGCGGGTTTGGTTCGCCGCAGGCCAGGCCCGCCATGATGGTGGCCATATCGCCGCCCACATTGACGATTTCGCCTTTCTTGCCGGAGCGATAAACGCAGTCCGCCAGTTCGGGCTCCACGATCGCCGAATGCAGTTGGCTGGCACCAAACACCTCGGCCAAGTAGCCCAGCACCCCGCCCGCCATCGCCCCCACTCCCGCCTGCAACAGCACATGGGTTGGGCGTGCAATCTGCATCTGCTGCATCTGTTCTACCGCTTCATCCGCCAGCGTGGCGTAACCCTGCATAATCCAGGTCGGGATCTTGGTGTAGCCTTCCCAGGCGGTGTCCTGCACTACTTCCCAGCCGCGCTCCTGCGCCGTTTTCATGGTCAGACGCACGGTATCGTCGTAGTTCATGTCGGTGACGATGCACTCGGCACCCAGATTGAGGATGTGATCCACCCGCTCCTGCGCCGAGCCTTTGGGCATGTAGACCACCGCATGCTGCCCCAACTGCTGCGCCGCCCAGGCAACACCCCGGCCATGGTTGCCGTCGGTGGTGGTGGCGAAGGTCATTTTCCCGCTCAGCGTGGATTTAAATTTTTCGAAGGAAAATGCATTAATATCGATCTGATATTTTTCGCACAGTAACCGGGCAATGGCATAAGCGCCGCCGAGCATTTTGAAGGCATTTAAGCCAAAGCGTTTGGACTCGTCTTTAACCAGGATTTTCTTTACGCCAAACAGGTGTGCGAGATCGTCCAGCGCACATAATGGCGTTGGCTGATAGCCCATAATTTTTTGATGAAACGCCCGTGCTTTGCGCGCTTCTGCCTGAGAGAATAGCGGCGAGGTTTCGCCGTTAAAATAACGGTTATCCTCAATCTCCACTTTCAATGAAAAAACCGACATTGCTGTTACCTCCTCGGGTCGCATTAACCTTTCACTGCGCGGGAACACCAAAAGGTATTCCCGGCCAGAGAGGGTTTATTTAATGCGTCTTTCTGCTTCTTGCAGTAATTGCTCCAACGTCAGACCTGGGTTGGAGAATTTGCGCGCCATAATCATGGCGGCGATGATATAAGGCTTCCAACTGGCTTCCTTATAGGTGGCAATACGGTATTTCTCGAACACGCTGGCGCTGACTTCGCCTTCGCTGCACGACACGTCGGTAATATCCGCTGGCAGGCAATGCATATACAGTGCCTCGCCACCCTTGGTCAGCTTCATCATCTCTTCGGTGCAGTGCCAATTCTTGTAATGGGCGTTCTGCGCCAGGCACTGCTGCTCCAAGGCTTTCAGACCGGCGTGATCGTTGGCACGCAGTAGATCGGTGCGTTGCTCCATCACTTTGTACGGTGCCCAGGACTTCGGATAAACGATGTCCGCGCCCTGGAAAGCCTCGGCCATGGAGGTCACCTGCTGGAAACTGCCACCGGAAGCCGCCGCGTTGTTTTTCGCTACTTCAATCACATCCGGGATCAGGTCGTAACCTTCCGGGTGTGCCAAGGTGACTTTCATACCAAAACGCGTCATCAGGCCGATGATGCCCTGCGGCACCGACAGCGGTTTGCCGTAGCTTGGAGAATAGGCCCAGGTCATGGCGATCTTTTTACCTTTCAGCTTGTCCAGGCTGCCAAAGTGCTCCTGCAACCAGGCCAGATCCGCCATCGCCTGCGTTGGGTGATCGATATCGCATTGCAGGTTGACCAGCGCTGGCCGCTGCGGCAGCACCCCTTTCTGGAAGCCTTCATCCAGCGCCGCGCCGACTTCTCGCATGTAGGCATTACCTGCCCCCAGGAACATGTCATCGCGAATGCCGATGGCATCGGCACAGAATGAAATCATATTCGCCGTTTCACGCACCGTTTCCCCATGGGCGATCTGCGATTTGCCTTCGTCCAGATCCTGCTGAGCCAAACCCAGCAGGTTCAACGCCGATGCGTAAGAAAAACGGGTGCGCGTGGAATTATCGCGGAAAATAGAGATCCCTAAGCCACTGTTGAAAACCTTGGTCGCGATATTTTCTGAGCGCATGGTTTTCAGCGCTTCAGCCAATTTAAGCACCAGTTCCAGCTCTTCGCGGCTCTGTTCCCAAGTCAGTAAAAAGTCCTTTTGGTGTAAATTGGACTTTAACGCTTTTATGTCCTTAATTAACTGATTAACTGTTCTCATCTTTGCCCCTAAATAACCGACGTTTAACCTCAGAATGAACAACACGCATTTCAGCGCCTGTTATCAGGCAATCAATAAGCATGCCAAGAGGCAAAAAACCTTGGGTATGGGGCACGATACACCTAGACAATATGATGCCGATCACATAACTATCAGTTTTCAGCGAGGCTAATTGGGGCTTTTCAGAAAACCCTCTCGTATAAAACCATAACGCCTGTACTCCATAGCAGGCTATTTATAATTATCAGCCGCTATCGCAACCCAAAATGATAGAAATTACCGGCAATTATCACTTTGATAATAAAATGTGAGCTTAACGGCACAATCTATACTCTAAATAATTCGAGTTGCTTGTAGGCGGCAAA
The DNA here is from genome assembly GCA_049288585.1 of Chania sp. GTDB lineage: Bacteria > Pseudomonadota > Gammaproteobacteria > Enterobacterales > Enterobacteriaceae > Chania. The sequence goes on along the minus strand of JBAQHZ010000458.1, from coordinate 176 downwards.
CGAATGAATCCCTGGAAGCATAGCGAACTATGTGACCAGGGTGAAAGAGTGCAGCCAACACCCAAGCAACGTGAAGAATGACGAGTCTATTTTATCTGAGGGATTAGATTGATGGTAATCAAATTACCGCAGGCATTAATGTATTATCGTTTCTTTTTTCGATGATGAAAAAAGAG
>JBAQHZ010000457.1:0-13441 GCA_049288585.1 Chania sp. | reverse complement strand
ACTCAAGAGCGTCTTGAGCGCCGTTTCGATGCATTGGCGACTTCTCTCGATCAGGCTATGCTGCATGATGCTCCTAAGGCACAGGATCACTGGTTGCCGCTGGTCATGCGGCCACTCGGTATCATTGCCATCAGCGTGGATGCCGGGAAAAACAATCTTCTTTCCTATCGCCTGCCAAGGGTAAGAATGCCGTGGGAATCGCTCAATGGTTATCGGCAGACTTCGATGGCGATGATGCATCATCCTGGAACCATGCTGAATATCACCTATCGCGATCCTTTCGCCAGTGACGTGCGATCGTTGCAATCTACGGCGGCGGTCACTTTATCGATCGTCGTCATGGTGATCATCCTGTTGTTCAGCCTGCGCTGGCTCCGCGAACAGGCCGATGGTGAAGAGCGTCTTGAGCGCCGTGCTCGGCGTATTCTCAATGGTGAACGTGAAGAAGTGCTCAAGGGGGATGTGCGCGAGTGGCCTGCCAACGTCAGTGGTGCGATCGACCGCTTACTGGCGGATCTGGCCGAGGCGCGTGAGGAGCGCAACCGTGTCGATACCCTGATCCGCGCCTTTGCCGCGCAGGATGCGAAAACCGGCCTTAACAACCGTCTGTTTTTTGATAATCAGCTGACGACGCAGTTGGAAGAAGGAGGAGCACACGGCATCGTCATGATGGTGCGCTTGCCTGATTTCGATACGCTGCGTGAAATTCACGGTAACGCAGCGGTACAGGAGCTGATGTACTCGCTGGTGAACCTGCTATCGACGTTTGTCATGCGCTATCCCGACGCTTTGCTGGCCCGTTATTTTCATAGTGACTTCACCGTATTGCTGCCGCACCGTACCTTGAAAGAAGCAGACGGCATTGCCGCGCAACTGATTCATGCGATTGATTCATTACCTTCCACGACGCTGATCGATCGTGCGGCCTTCCTGCATATTGGTATTGTTGCCTATCGTAGCGGGCAAACCACCGAGCAAATTATTGATAACGCCGAGCAAGCCACCCGTAATGCCGGGCTCCAAGGGGAGAATAGTTGGTATATCTACGACATTGATGTGCCGGAGAAGGGACGCGGTAATGTCAAATGGCGCACCTTGCTCGAACAGGTGTTGGCTTGCGGTGGGCCGCGCCTTTATTTGCAACCGGTGATCACGGTGGAAGGCGAAGTGCATCACCGTAAGGTGATGAGCCGGATCCACGACGGCGTGCAGGCATTGTTGCCCGCCGAGTATTTGCCCCTGATCAAACAGTTCGGGCTGGCAGAAAGCTATGATCGCCAGCATGTGAGTCGGATAATTCCGTTATTGGCCCTTTGGCCTGAAGAGACGCTGGCATTTCCGCTGTGTGTCGATTCATTATTACAGCGCAGTTTTCAGCGTTGGGTGCGTGATATGCTGCTACAGTGTGAAAAAAGTTCTCGCCGACGAATTCTGATTGAACTTGCTGAGGCAGAAGTGTGTCAACATATCGACCGTTTGCGTCCGGTGTTACGTTTGTTCTCGGGTTTGGGCTGCCGTTTGGTGGTTTCTCAGGCAGGGTTAACCGTGGTAAGTACCTCTTATATCAAGTCTTTACCGGTGGAGATCGTCAAGCTTCACCCAGGTTTGGTGAGGAGTATTGACCGACGGGATGAGAACCAGTTGTTTACTCAGAGCCTGACCGGAGCCTGTGAAGGAACTCATACGCAGGTTTTCGCCGTGGGCGTGCGTACGCGCAATGAATGGCAGACGCTGAAAGAGTGTGGAATTCTTGGCGGACAGGGCGACTTTTTTGCCTCGCCTGAGCCGATCGATGTCAGTCGTAAAAAATATTCGCGTCGTTATCGTGTTTAACCTGATGACCGGGCAAAAATTGACGTAGAATGGCCCGTCTTTTCCTGTGGGCGTCAATAGGTGCTTACCACCGATGACAATCAGGAAAAATGTTAGATTTTATGAACTGTGTTACGCCGCCTGGTACGTTGATTTGGTGGGGAACTGAGCCTTTATTGAGGGATTTCAGCCTCCATTCGTTTTCCGTGCATTCGGTCAGAAACAACACAGACTATTTTTCACCGAAGCAGAACATTTTTGCGCCTTGTCGCTGCTTCGTGTGGTTGGTAAAGTAGGCGGATTTTATTTTCCGCCCCCAGCTTGCAGGATTATCCTTTCGTTATGTTTAAGAAATTTCGTGGCATGTTTTCTAATGACTTGTCCATCGACTTGGGTACCGCCAATACCCTGATTTATGTTAAAGGACAAGGCATTGTATTGAATGAACCGTCGGTGGTTGCCATTCGCCAGGATCGTGCCGGTTCACCCAAGAGCGTTGCGGCCGTGGGTCATGACGCCAAACAGATGCTGGGGCGTACGCCTGGCAATATCGCCGCTATTCGTCCGATGAAAGACGGCGTTATTGCCGACTTCTTTGTGACTGAAAAAATGTTGCAGCATTTTATCAAACAGGTTCACAGCAACAGCTTCATGCGCCCAAGTCCGCGTGTGCTGGTTTGCGTTCCCGTTGGGGCAACTCAGGTTGAACGCCGTGCGATCCGTGAGTCCGCTCAGGGGGCAGGCGCACGCGAAGTGTTCCTGATTGAAGAACCTATGGCTGCGGCTATCGGTGCTGGCTTGCCGGTATCGGAAGCAACCGGTTCCATGGTGGTTGATATCGGTGGCGGTACCACTGAAGTGGCGGTGATCTCGCTGAACGGCGTGGTGTACTCCTCTTCTGTGCGTATCGGCGGCGATCGTTTCGACGAAGCCATCATTAATTATGTGCGCCGTAACTACGGTTCACTGATCGGTGAAGCCACCGCAGAACGTATCAAGCACGGTATCGGTTCAGCCTATCCGGATGATGAAGTGCGCGAAATTGAAGTTCGTGGCCGTAACCTGGCCGAAGGTGTGCCGCGTGGCTTCACCATGAACTCCAATGAAATCCTTGAAGCCTTGCAGGAGCCGTTGACCGGTATCGTCAGCGCGGTCATGGTCGCGCTGGAACAGTGCCCGCCAGAACTGGCTTCTGACATCTCCGAGCGCGGTATGGTGTTGACCGGTGGTGGTGCGCTGTTGCGTAACCTGGATCGCCTGCTGATGGAAGAAACCGGTATCCCGGTGGTGGTTGCAGAAGATCCGCTGACCTGTGTGGCACGCGGTGGTGGCAAGGCGTTGGAAATGATCGACATGCATGGCGGCGATTTGTTCAGCGAAGAATAGTCAGCCCCAGATTGGTGGGATCGTATCGGATAACGGTAGTCGCATGGTATCAGGTGCGATCCCCCTTTCTGTTGTCGAGGAACTCGCATAATTTATGAAGCCCATTTTTAGCAGGGGGCCTTCCCTGCAACTACGACTTTTTTTGGCAGTGATCGCGGCCATCGCCTTGATCGTTGCCGACAGCCGGCTCGGTACGTTTGCTAAAATACGAAACTACATGGATACCGCCGTCAGCCCTTTTTATTTTTTGGCCAATGGGCCGCGTAAAGTTTTGGACAGCGTTTCAGAAACGCTGGCTACCCGCCAACAGCTTGAGCTGGAAAACCGTGCTCTGCGGCAGGAACTGCTGCTGAAAAACAGCGATATTCTTCTTCTTGGCCAATTCAAGCAGGAAAATGCCCGCTTGCGAGAACTGTTAGGCTCGCCGCTGCGCCAGGACGAACACAAAATGGTCACGCAGGTGATGTCGACGGGTTCCGATCCTTACAGCGATCAGGTGGTGATCGACAAAGGTTCGGATAACGGTGTTTATGAAGGCCAACCGGTGATCAGCGATAAAGGCGTGGTTGGCCAAGTGGTGGCAGTGGCCAAAATGACCAGCCGCGTCTTGTTGATTTGCGATGCCTCGCATGCGTTGCCGATTCAGGTGTTGCGTAATGATATCCGCGTGATTGCCGCAGGCAGCGGTTGTGCAGACGATCTGCAACTGGAGCATTTACCAGGTAATACCGATATTCGCGTTGGCGATGTGTTGGTCACCTCGGGTTTAGGGGGGCGCTTCCCTGAAGGTTATCCGGTGGCGGTGGTTTCCTCGGTGAAAGTGGATAACCAGCGTGCCTATACGGTGATTCAGGCGCGGCCAACGGCCGGTCTGCAACGCTTGCGTTATCTGTTGCTGCTGTGGGGCGCCGATCGCAACGGCACCTTGCCGCTGCCGCCCGACGAAGTTCATCGCGTCGCGAACGAACGCCTGATGCAGATGATGCCGCAGGTTCTGCCGCCGGCTGATGCCATGGGCCCGCCGGCCCCATTACCGGCCACCAGTAACACCGTGCCACCGGCTGCTACCGGGGCAACTACGGGCTCTGGAGCAACACGATGAACCGCTACCGCAGCAACGGGCGTTGGATGATCTGGCTGTCATTTCTTGTGGCGCTGGTGCTGCAGATTATGCCGTGGCCGGAGCAAATCTATATGTTTCGGCCATCCTGGTTGCTGCTGGTTCTGACCTACTGGGTGATGGCGTTGCCGCATCGGGTTAACGTCGGTACCGGCTTTATTCTGGGGCTGGTCATGGATCTGATCCTGGGTTCAACCCTCGGCGTGCGCGCGTTGGCGATGGGAATCATTGCTTATCTGGTAGCCTTTAAATTCCAACTGTTCCGTAATATGGCGCTGTGGCAACAGGCTTTAATTGTGGTGCTGCTGTCGTTGGCGATGGATGTGGTGGTCTTCTGGGCTGAGTTTTTAGTGATCAACGTTTCTTTCCGCCCTGAGGTATTCTGGAGTAGTGTGGTAAACGGTGTGCTCTGGCCGTGGCTGTTCCTGCTGATGCGCAAGATTCGCCGCCAGTTTGCCGTACAATAACAAGGATATACCCAATGAATTTCAAGTTGCAGCTTGAAGGATGAGAGATATATCAATGGTTTCGCTTTATCTTGCATCCGGTTCCCCACGTCGACATGAATTACTGACCCTGCTAGGCGTTCCGTTTGAAATCCTTCTGACGCATACCGAAGAACAACGTCGGAGCGGTGAGGGGGCAGAAAACTATGTCTGCCGTCTGGCGCAGGAAAAAGCCTTAGCGGGAGTGGCGCTGGCAACGCAGGATTGGCCGGTGCTGGGTGCGGATACCATTGTGGTGTTGAATGGTCAGATATTGGAAAAGCCACGAGACAAAGAGGATGCCGCACAGATGTTGGCAGCCTTGTCCGGCAAACGGCATCAGGTGATGACCGCAGTGGCGATCGCCGATCGGCATGACGTGTTGCGTCAGTTGGTGGTGACGGATGTCGTATTCCGCAGCCTATCATCACAGGATATTCGCGACTATATTGCAACAGGCGAACCGATGGATAAAGCGGGCGCCTATGGAATTCAAGGAAAGGGTGGTTGTTTCGTCAGAACGATAACCGGGAGTTATCACGCGGTAATGGGTTTACCGCTGGTCGAAACACATGAGCTGCTCAGCCATTTTGTCGCATTACGAGATGCAAGAACCGGCCAATAGACTTGCTTGAAAGAGGCAGAGGCAGGCATTATCGACCGGCTCTGAGGAGAAAACATGACAGCTGAGCTACTGGTTAATATCACACCGTCTGAAACGCGAGTTGCTTATATCGACGGTGGTATTCTGCAAGAGATCCACATCGAGCGCGAGGCCAAACGCGGCATCGTCGGCAATATCTATAAAGGGCGTGTCAGCCGGGTGCTACCGGGGATGCAGGCGGCTTTTGTCGATATCGGTCTGGATAAAGCGGCCTTCCTGCACGCCTCCGATATCATGCCGCACACCGAGTGCGTTGCCGGTGACGAGCAAAAAAACTTCCATGTCCGGGATATTGCCGAATTGGTGCGCCAGGGGCAGGATCTGATGGTGCAGGTGGTGAAAGATCCGCTGGGCACTAAAGGCGCGCGCCTCACTACCGATATTACCCTGCCTTCGCGCTATCTGGTCTTTATGCCAGGCGCCGCTCATGTAGGCGTTTCCCAACGTATTGAAAGTGAAGCCGAGCGTGAACGCTTGAAACGCGCCGTGGTGGGCTATTGCGACGATCTGGGTGGTTTTATCATCCGCACCGCCGCTGAAGGGATCGGCGAAGAAGAGTTGGCGCAGGACGCCGCCTTCCTCAAACGCTTGTGGACCAAGGTGATGGAGCGTAAAAAACGCAACCAGACCAAATACAAGCTGTATGGCGAACTGGCACTGGCGCAGCGTATTCTGCGGGATTTCGCCGGTTCCGCGCTGGATCGGATCCGGGTCGATTCCCGCCTGACCCATGACCAACTGCTGGAATTTACCGGCGAATATATCCCTGATATCACCAACAAGCTGGAGCTGTACACCGGCAGCCAGCCGATTTTCGATCTGTATGATGTAGAAAACGAGATCCAGCGGGCGCTGGAGCGCAAGGTTGAGCTGAAATCCGGTGGTTATCTGATCATCGATCAAACCGAAGCTATGACCACCGTTGATATCAATACCGGTGCTTTTGTTGGCCACCGGAATCTTGATGAAACCATCTTCAATACCAATATCGAGGCGACGCAGGCGATTGCCCGCCAACTGCGGCTGCGTAACCTGGGCGGTATCATCATCATTGATTTCATCGATATGAACAATGAAGAGCACCGCCGCCGGGTATTGCACTCGCTGGAGCAGGCGCTGAGTAAAGATCGTGTGAAAACCACGATCAACGGCTTTTCTCAACTAGGATTAGTTGAGATGACGCGTAAACGTACGCGCGAAAGCATTGAACATGTGCTGTGCAACGACTGCCCAACCTGCAATGGCCGCGGAACGGTAAAAACGGTGGAAACCGTCTGTTATGAGATTATGCGCGAGATTGTGCGTGTACATCATGCTTACGATTCCGATCGCTTCCTGGTTTATGCGTCAGCGGCGGTAGGTGAAGCGTTGAAAGGTGAAGAATCACATGCGCTGGCCGAAGTGGAGATCTTCGTCGGTAAGCAGGTTAAAGTGCAGATCGAACCTTTGTACAGCCAAGAACAGTTTGATGTCGTCATGATGTAAGCGTCTCTCCCGCCCAATGGGCGCAATGAGTGGCGTTGAACTCTGCCAAGCCCGCTGCTTTATCGTGCCGGTGGAGGGGCAACAGTTAAGAAATTCCCGTTGCCAGGCAGCGGATGCAAGGAGAAATGCGTGAGGCGACTGCCCGGGATCCTGTTAGCCACAGGCGCCATTTTGATTGTTATTGTGGCGTTGCTGATCAGCGGGTTGCGTCTATTGCTGCCTGAGCTGAACAACTATCGCCCTCAGTTGCTGGAGAAAGCGCAAGCGCTCTCCGGGATCCCTATTGAGGCCGATTTTGTTCAGGGCAGCTGGGAAACTTTTGGGCCAACGCTGGAAGTTCGCGACATCCGCCTGACCTTGCCAAAAAGCACCATGCACATTGAGCGGGTAACGCTGGCGCTGGACGTGTGGCAATCTCTGCTGCGTTGGCGCTGGCAGTTCCGCGATCTGACCTTCTACCAGTTGCAGCTCGATCTCAACGCCACGCTTGGCGGCGATAGCAATAATGGTAATACCCTCACTCCCAGCCGGATCAGCGATCTGTTCCTTTACCAACTGGATCATTTCGATCTGCGCGATAGCCGCATCTCCTTCCTTACGCCGTCAGGCTCGCGTGCCGAATTCCACATCCCGCAGCTTACCTGGTTGAACAGCCTGAACCGCCACCGCGCCGAGGGGCAGATTAGCCTGTCCACCCTCAATGGGCAGCATGGCGCGGTGCAGCTACGCCTGGATCTGCGTGATGAACAGGGGCTGCTGAATACCGGTATGGTCTATATGCAGGCCGACGATATCGACATGAAACCCTGGTTTAGCCGCTGGCTGAAAACCAATACCGGTCTGGAAAGTGCTGATTTCAGTCTGGCGGCCTGGTTACAACTGAAGAATGGCGAAATTTATGGCGGCAATGTCTTGCTCAAGCAAGGGGTTGCCCGTTGGTCGGCAGCGCATGCACCACATCGGTTGGATGTGGATAATCTGGCACTGGCGTTGAAGCGCGAAGGCAATGGCTGGCAGGTTAACGTGCCGCAGCTGAATCTGAAAACCGACGGCCAGGCTTGGCCGCCGGGTACCTTGGCGGCGCTGTGGTTGCCGGAAAATAACCAGTTTATCGGGCCAAGTCAGAACGAAGAGCTGCGGATCCGTGCGGCCGGGATTCAGCTTGAGCGGCTCGACGCGTTGCTGCCGACTTTTTCTTTCCTCAGCCCGGACACGCTGGATCGCTGGAAAGACCTGCAACCGCAGGGCAAACTCCGCGCGCTGGCGCTGGATATTCCGCTGAAACAGCCAGAGAAAACCCGTTTTCAGGCACTGTGGCAGGATTTGAGTTGGCAGCATTGGAAACTGCTGCCGGGAATGAATCACTTCTCGGGTGCGTTATCGGGCAGTGTGGAGCATGGCCGTTTGACGCTGGGCTTGCGTGACAGCACGCTGCCTTACGGCGACATGTTCCACGCTCCGCTGGAGATTAGCCGTGCGCAGGGAGCATTGACTTGGCAGAACAGCGAGAAAGGCTGGGAGTTAGCCGGTAGAGATTTGGATGTAAAAGCCAAATCGCTGTGGGTTAACGGTGATTTCCGTTACCAGCAACCGGCCAATGGCGAGCCTTGGTTAGATATTCTCGCCGGTATCCGCCTGTATGATGGTGCCGATGCCTGGCGTTATTTCCCCGAACCGCTGATGGGGAAACACTTGGTGGATTACCTCAGCGGCGCCATTCAGGGCGGCCAGGTAGACAATGCCTCACTGATTTATGCCGGTAACCCGCATCAGTTCCCGTACAAACAAAATGACGGTCAGTTCCAGGTTTATGTTCCGCTGCGGCATGCCACTTTCGAATTCCAGCCGGAATGGCCAGCGTTGGAAGATTTGGCGATCGATCTTGATTTCGTCAACGATGGTTTGTGGATGAACGCGCCGCAAACCCGGTTGGGTAAGGTGGTGGGCAGGAATGTCACCGCCGTGATCCCGGACTACCTGAAGCAAAAGCTGTTCGTCAATGCGGATATCGCCGGGGCTGGGCAGGATATACATGACTATTTCCTACAGACGCCGCTGGATCACTCAATAGGGGCGGCATTGGATGAACTACAGGTGGGCGGCAATGTCAGTGGGCGCTTACACCTTGATATCCCGCTGGACGGCGAGTTGGTGACGGCGACAGGCGAAGTGACGCTGCATAATAATTCGTTGCTGGTAAAACCGCTGGCCAGCCAGTTGGAGAATGTGACCGGTAAATTCCGCTTTAATAACGGTAATCTGGATAGCGATACGCTGGCGGCCAACTGGTTTGGCCAACCGCTGGCCATCAACTTCACCACTCAGGAACAACCGCAGGATTATAAGGTGAATGTGGCGCTGAAAGGTGACTGGCAACCGGCCAAGCTCGAAGGTATACCGCCAGAGGTGGCAAAATCCCTCAAGGGCAGCGCCGCGTGGCAAAGTGAGGTGGCCATCCATCTGCCGCACAAGGGCGAACCCAGCTATGAAGTGGCGGTGAACGCCGATCTGAAAAAAGTGAGCAGTAACTTACCTGCGCCGCTCGATAAACCGGCGGGAGCCGCTTTGCCCGTGAGCGTGAAAGTTAAAGGTGGCCTGCACGGTTTCCTTCTCAGCGGTAACGCGGGTAAGCAAAACCACTTTAACAGCGAATGGTTGCTGGCCGATCAACAGGTAGCGCTGGCCCGTGCCGCGTGGCAAACCGGCGTGAGTGCGGTTCCCGAACTGCCAAAAGACCCATCGCTGATGCTGAATCTACCGCCGCTGGACGGCGAACAATGGCTGGCATTACTGGCACCGGCGATCAAGCAGAGCGGTGAAGCCGGTAAGGCGGGCAATGTCAGTTTCCCAACTAAGGTTACGCTTAATACGCCGCAGCTTTTATTCGGTGGGCAGGCGTGGCACAACCTCCAGCTTGCGGTGGAAAAACAGCTTGGGGGCATGAGCAGCGTCACTGCCAAGGGGAACGAAATTGATGGCAGCCTGAAGATGCCGGATCACGGCCCGTGGCGGCTGGATCTCAGCTCTCTTTATTACAATCCGCAGTTTTCTGACGATAAGAACGCTCCAGGCACAACCAACCCGCTGGCGGCTAACAAGATTTCGTTCCAGGGCTGGCCTTCGGTCATGCTGCGCTGCGAGTCATGTTGGGTATTAGGGCAGAAGCTGGGCAAAGTTGAAGCCGATATTAAGCATGACAGTGATTCCCTGGTGCTGACGCACGGCCTGGTGGATACCGGCCAAGGCCGGATGACGGTGTCTGGCCTGTGGAAACAGAACGGCCATGAAGAGCGCAGTGCGCTGGAAGGCAAACTGTTGGGCAGCAAGATCGATCAGACAGCCAGCTTCTTCGGTGTCACTATCCCGCTGAAAGACGCCCCTTTTAAGATTGATTTTGATCTGCACTGGCATGGTCAGCCGTGGAAACCGCAGCTTGATACGCTGAATGGCACCATGAAGATCGATCTGGGCAAAGGCGAGATTGACAGCATCGGCGGTGGCCGGGCTGGCCAACTGTTGCGGTTGGTGAGTTTTGACGCCCTGCTGCGCAAGTTGCAGTTCGATTTCAGGGATACTTTTGGTAATGGTTTCTACTTTGACTCCATACGCGGCAACATCTTGACGAAAGATGGCATAATGCATACAGATAATTTATTCATTGATGGCTTGGCAGCCGATATTGCCATGAGCGGCCAGATCGATCTGGTACGTCGCCAGATTAATATGCAGGCGGTGGTCGCGCCGGAACTTTCGGCCACGGTGGGCGTCGCTACGGCGTTTGTGATTAACCCGATTGTCGGTGCGGCGGTGTTTGCCGCCACTAAAGTGCTGGGGCCGTTGTGGAGCAAGATCTCGTTTATTCGCTATGACATCAGCGGTAGTCTGGATCAGCCAAGTATCAATGAGGTGTTGCGTAAGCCAAAAGAGGATAAGGCGCCATGAAAAATGCTAACGTTGCGTTGTTACAACTGTGTAGCGGTGACCAGGTGCGGGATAACCTGGCTCAGATTGAACAGCAAATCAAGCAGCTCAATGCCGGGGTAAAACTGGTCATGACGCCGGAGAATGCTTTGCTGTTTGCCAACTCGGCCGCCTATCGGGAACATGCAGAACAGCAAGGTGATGGGCCGCTGCAACAGGCGGTACGCGACATGGCCCGCCGTTACGGCGTCTGGTTGTTGGTGGGTTCCATGCCACTGGTAAGCCGTGAAGATCCGCAACGCATTACCACCAGCAGCCTGTTATTTGACAGCCAAGGCGAGATTCGTGCCCGTTACGACAAAATGCATATGTTTGATGTCGATATCAACGATATGCATGCACATTATCGCGAGTCGGATACCTATCAGCATGGCCAGCAGTTGACGGTGGTCGATACCCCTGTTGGGCGCCTGGGCATGACGATATGCTACGATTTACGTTTCCCAGGCCTTTACCAGGCGCTGCGGGCGCAGGGTGCTGAGCTGATCTCGGTGCCTGCGGCATTTACCCGCCTCACCGGTGAGGCGCACTGGGAAATCCTGCTGCGCGCACGGGCGATCGAGAACCAATGTGTGATCCTGGCTCCGGCACAGGTAGGGAGCCATGGTGCCACCCGCCGTACCTGGGGCCATTCCATCGCGGTTGACGGTTGGGGTAATGTGCTGGCAGAAAACGCCGATGCCGTCTCCGCGCTGAAAGTGCGTGTGGATATTGGCGCATTGAAAACCATTCGCGCCCAGATGCCAGTGATGCAGCACAATCGATTCCAGCCGTCGCTGATTGCGCCGGTTGAACCTTCCTCCTCACATCAAGAGTGATAAAACTATGAGCCTGACGTTTGTCAGTGAGCAATTACTCGCTGTAAATAAGCTGAGTCACCAAGACCTGTTCTCCGTATTGGGTCAACTGGCCGAACGCCGCCTCGATTATGCCGATCTCTATTTTCAGTCCAGCTACCATGAGAGCTGGGTGATTGAGGACAGCATTATCAAAGATGGCTCTTACAATATCGATCAGGGTGTTGGCGTGCGCGCCGTCAGCGGTGAGAAAACCGGTTTTGCCTATGCAGACCAGATCACCCTGAATGCCCTGAATCAGAGTGCCCATGCCGCACGCAGTATTGTGCGCGACAGCGGTAATGGCAAAGTCCATACCTTGGGTGAAATCAGCCATCAGGCGCTGTATCCGTTGCTCGATCCGCTGCAAAGCTTGCCGCGCGAAGAGAAAATCGCCTTGCTGCACCGGGTGGATAAAGTGGCGCGCGCCGCAGACAAGCGCGTACAGGAAGTGACGGCCAGTATCACTGGCGTGTATGAGCAGATACTGGTGGCAGCTACCGATGGCACGCTGGCGGCGGACGTTCGCCCGCTGGTACGTTTCTCCGTCAGCGTGCTGGTGGAAGAAGACGGCAAGCGCGAGCGCGGTGCCAGCGGCGGCGGTGGCCGCTTCGGCTATGACTACTTCCTGGAAGTGGTCGACGGTGAAGTGCGTGCCGATGCGTTCGCTAAAGAAGCAGTACGCATGGCGCTGATCAACCTCTCCGCCGTTGCCGCCCCCGCTGGCACCATGCCGGTGGTATTGGGCGCCGGTTGGCCGGGTGTACTGCTGCATGAAGCGGTCGGCCACGGGCTGGAAGGCGATTTCAACCGCCGTGGCACCTCCGTATTCAGCGGCCAGATGGGCCAACTGGTGGCTTCCGAACTCTGTACCGTGGTGGATGATGGCACGCTTCAGGGCCGCCGTGGTTCATTGGCGATTGATGATGAAGGGGTGCCAGGCCAGTACAACGTGCTGATCGAGAACGGCATTCTGAAAGGTTACATGCAGGATAAACTCAACGCGCGCCTGATGGGCGTTGCGCCTACCGGCAACGGCCGCCGTGAGTCTTATGCTCATCTGCCGATGCCGCGGATGACCAACACCTATATGCTGGCGGGCAAATCGACGCCGGAAGATATCATTGCCAGCGTCGAATACGGCCTGTATGCGCCGAATTTTGGCGGTGGCCAAGTGGATATCACTTCAGGCAAGTTCGTGTTCTCCACCTCCGAAGCCTATCTGATCGAAAACGGCCGCATCACTAAACCGGTGAAAGGCGCGACGTTGATCGGCTCCGGCATTGAAGCGATGCAGCAAATCTCAATGGTTGGTAACGATCTGGCGCTGGATAAAGGCGTCGGCGTGTGCGGTAAAGAAGGACAAAGCTTGCCGGTCGGCGTCGGCCAACCCACGTTGAAGCTGGATTCATTGACCGTCGGTGGCACAGCGTAACTTGATTTAAACGATGGGATGCGCTTTCTGCATCCATGGGGGCGTAAGCCTAATGCCGGTCAGTTAAGCGCAAAACTGCATAATCATGCGCAATGGCTAAAGGAGTCGCCCCCTCTCCCTGTGCTGTCTCTTATACACAACGTGTTCGTCTCTGTAAGTCAGGTGTAATGGGAATTGCCGTAAAAGATCATAATCCGATGGAACAATAATGGACGGCAATTGCAGGGCCCAAGGCGG
>JBAQHZ010000456.1:0-3456 GCA_049288585.1 Chania sp. | reverse complement strand
TTAAAGCAGGCGCTGGAGCAGGTAGCGGATGATTTGGCATTAACCACTCAGATTTCACCTGACATAGTGGCATTGGCTCGCCGATTAATGGTGCTGTCGGAAGAACAACGTCAGCAGCTTCTGGATTCCCTGTCAGAGTAATCCCTCGGTCTGAAAAGCACGTTCAGGCCAGCGTCCAAGAATTCTGTAGTGTTAGCCGATTCAGCGTGTGTTGATAACATACTCGGAAAGGACTTGGCGGGTAATAAAGCTCACTGTTGGAGAACTGATACCAATAGGCTTTTTTATTTCACACTGAACTTCCCTTCGAAACAATGTGACCTATGCAATAAGGCATAGGTCATGCTTTCATCGCTCCCTCCCCAATAGGGCTATCGAAGCGCCATAACTATCTCTGTTGCCACGCTAATAATCCAATATTGATAATAAGAACTATTTGCATTTAACGTGTATTTTGATATAATGGTTACACTGGCATAACGTGTATTTGCAGTCACTCCATTATGCCAATGCATTAATCATCACGCTGCTCATCCCTATTTCTCTTGTCACAAGAGAAGGACGCATAACTTGCGCCTGCATGCAGGAAAAGGATGAGCAGTAATAAAAATACAGCATGAGGGTGAATTATTGGGACTACGTAGAGAGCATCGTTCATTTCAGCAAGGTGACCTGGATTGTCTGTGTGGTGCGTACAGTATTGTGAATGCCATGACCTATCTTTTTGATGGGCGAATAAAAAGAAAGCCGCTATTACGGACGCTGCTAATGCAATATTCCACACAGTGGCCTCTGAATGAATGGCTGACGCAGGGGATTGATGAAATAAGAATGGCGCACATCATCGAAACGGTATTAATGACGGGCTATTATCGAAAGACATTTCCTGTCAATGTCACCCAGCCATTTCATCAACGACGAATAAAAGTAACCAGAATGGTGCAGGAGATGCACACCTTCCTGGGGGATAATAAAGACTCTAGTCGCGTTATTTTATTCAGCAATCAATACCACTGGTCAGTTATCAAATCGATGGATGAACATTATATGTATTATCTGGACAGCTCAGGCGTGCAGCGAGAAAAAATAAAATCTTATGCCCTTTATCCCGACGAGAACCGCTACCAGTTTTATCGTGATGCCCTCTACTTTATTGAACGTGAATTTTAAGTGAGCCAATCATGAATGCCTTATTATCCCACGCAAAAGTCCATCATCAGCCAATTAAGCTCGGGTCACCCGATGATATACTCCAACAGGCTGAGCGCATTATTGAGCAACGCTTTAGCCAGCGACAGATATTCTCCTCCTCCCACGATACCCGCCAATATGTCATCTTCAAGTTGGCGCTGTTGGAGCATGAAGTTTTCAGCATATTGCTGCTGGATAATCAACACCGACTGTTAGGTTACGAGCAACTCTTCCGGGGCTCGCTGCGAGAAGTCAGTGTCTATCCCCGAGAAGTGGTGAAGCTGAGTCTCCGCTACAACGCTGCCGCCCTCATCTTGGTGCATAACCATCCCAGCGGGGACACCGAACCCAGCACGGCGGACTGTCATATCACGCAACGCCTCAAAGCGGCCTTAGACCTTATCGATGTCCGCGTACTTGACCACGTGATTGTGGCAGGCAACCAGACCACCTCTCTGGCCGAACGCGGGTTGCTCTGAGTAATTAGTTACTTGGTTTAATACACATTATTCATACCCACAGCGATTTCTTTAACTGAGAAAGGAGTACTTATGCACATACATCATCGTATCGATCAAGCAGGTTTTATTCTTCCAGTCAGTCGGTCATTCACTCAACTGCTGTTCAACGCATTATCCGCTGCCCCAGATATGCCCTCATCAACACGGGCTGTGACGCTCAACTTCCGTGACCCGCACTACAGCAGCGAACGCGGGGGCTACCACCCGGTAGAAATACGGCTGATACGAAATAACGAAGGTTGGCGCTTCGACTATGTGACGGATTTTGGCTTTGTCGGCACGGTTTACCCAGAGTTGGAGAAGATACTGGATTTTAGCTGGACGCAGCGTTACGTGTTCGAGAGCCGACTGGGTGACCTAACCCATGCCGAGGGAAGAGAGTTGTACGCACTGTGGCAGCAAAACTTTGTCAGCTACTGGCATGAGGAAGTCTACACCACCACCGTGTCGTGGGAAATCTGACCCTACTACTGTAGCGAGAGGGTATAACCCATGGCGGAGCAGAGGAGGCTGCCGGGGTTATCCCATCACACCACTAACACTGTCCAACATTGAGAATGCCATGCCCAACGCGCCAACGCTTATTCCACTTCCCCGATCAGCAGTGAAAACCTGTGCTTATGATGCCTACACCCACAGTTTATCGGTTGCCGGGCGCAAAGGTATCATCAGCTTGTTGAAGCGCAGTGCTGCGATATTAGGTAAGTATGCTGAAGCCAGCGCCTATCCTTGGGAAACGCTTTGCTATGCCGATGTGATGCGCGTGCGTGCCACGTTGTTAGATGAAGGCTATGCGGTTTCTTCGGTGAATATGGCCTTGTCGGCATTGCGCTCGATCGCGCAAACGGCTTTCAACCTGCACCAAATGGAGGCGGAGACGTTGGCTCGCATCAAAGCGGTCAAGCGTGTACAAGGGGATTCGGTGCGGAAAGGGCGTGCATTAAGTCGAACAGAGATCCGTGCACTCCTTAAAGTGGCTAAAAGTCACTGCTCGCCAGTTCGTCGATGCCGGGACGCCGCTATTTTGCTGACGCTGTGCGGGACGGGATTACGTGCGGGTGAACTGGTGGCCCTGAAAATAGATGACTATATAAAGGAAGAGGGGAAAGTGATTGTCCGGCAAGGGAAGGGGCGCAAATACCGAGAGATTCACGTGGCTCCTGCTGTGGCCAAAGCGCTGTCAGCATGGCTAGCTGCTAAAGGCGAGGGAAATGCCCTGTTCACCAAAGTGGGGCGCTCCGGTCAACCGGCAGTCGGTGCATTAACCACCGCAGGACTGACGACGATCCTTGAACAGCTAAGAACTGGTGCCAATGTAGCTGAGTTCACACCTCACGATTTGCGCAGGACATTCATTACGCAGTTGCTGGATCAAGGCATCGATATTAACACCGTGCGCCAACTGGCGGGCCATAGTGATATCACCACGACAGCCCGTTATGATCACCGGGGAGACAAGGCCAAGGTCATGGCTTCTAGGATGTTGAAGTGTTGGTAGAGTCGTCTAACTGCTTAAGCTTCTTAGTTAATGCTTTTTCGTTCAAGAGGTTTCTTATGTCTTTTTCATTCCAGTCGTAACTTTTCTTGCCTGCAATGATGGCTGTCGGAGTACGCCGTTTATCTTGCTTCATCTGAGCAATAATGTCTTCGTCGGTATCACGATTATGATGTTTCAGGTAACTGACTATTCTGTGTAGTCGGTAAAGCTCTTTTGCTTGCTCAGACTTTGGTCTATGACTACGCA
>JBAQHZ010000455.1:0-9992 GCA_049288585.1 Chania sp. | reverse complement strand
GGCGATATGTTACGAGGGAAACTCAGACGTAGTTCTGCTGCTTCAGATGGCGGATAATGACCTGCCCTTCCGGCATAAAAGCGGTACCAAAACGGACCAACCCGCGCCCTTTCAACTCGGCATCGATGCCGTATTCCAGATACCCCGGTGTAGTTTGCGGCAGCAGCACCACACTCAGGCTTTTCAGGCGCGGCTCATATTTCAGCAAGGTGTCGGACAGGGTGACCAGCAGCGAATGCGCCGTACCGGGCATGCCCTGCAGGATTTTGCTCATGTCCGGCAGACCGTAATCAGGTAAATGGCTGAGCGTCCCCGCACGGCAGTTGAGAATGCGCTGCATGTTGTCGAGGACCGACAGAATGACCTGCTCCTCTTCGCTGACCGCGTTCAGCTCCAGGCCACTGGCGAAGTTACCCAGCAGCTGCTCATACAGTGAAGGCGAGTGGCGATGTGGCATCACTTTTTCTCCGCCCGCAGCGTCAGGCCGTTATTGTTCAGTTCAATGGTGCGCGGTTTTTCGGGGTCTAAATCCTCGCGGGTCAGGAGCAGACGCCAGTGGTTTTTGTCCATATCCGGGTGGCGAAACAAGCCGACCACGGCGACAAACTTCGCCTCCTTTTCCATCGGCATATCCAACGAGGCCGCGGTGCCAGGTTTGACCACCACGCTGCGGCTGGCCAGCAGGTCGTCTTTCAGCGCACCCTCCCCGTCCCCCGCCAGTTGCTGATACACCGTTTTCTGGAGGAGCTTGTCATCGCGCAACTGATACACCCGTACCAACACCGGCTCGGAGGCGGAATTCTCTTCGCGCGCGTCGGTGTTCAGTGCTTCACGGGCGGTGAAGTCCAGATGCAGGACTTTCACCTGCTTATAAAACAGCGATTGGGTCGCTGACACGGTGCCGTCCGTCACCGTCTGCGTCAGCCCGCAGCCACTCAGCAATACGACCAAGGCAGCCAAGCCGATTTTATTTTTCCAGGCGGTAGTTGATAACACGTCGCGTTCCTTCTTGAGGCCTATCAGGGGCCATACCACGGTAGTGGCCCAGTTCTACAGTAAAATAATCAGGCATATCGTCCGACGGACTCTGGTCATCCAGCCCCAGTACCCCGGTCAGACCCAACCTTATTGGCGCCTCACCCAGTACCATGGTGGGCAGCAGCGGAGTAGGCACCGTCAGTTGAATGCGGGCGGTGTATCGCCATCCCAGATACACCCGCAACAGCACCAGAAAATCCGCATACAGCGCCCCCTCCGGCAGCCAGTCGTGAGCCTCGTCGCGGTTCCCGGTGTGCAGGGAAATCAGCAGTTGGCTGTTGGCATCGGTGGCTTCATCCCCCAATACCTGATAGCCATCCAGCCAGTTCGCGCCTTCATCAGAAAAGGTCATCGGGGAATCAATGCGCACCGTACGCAGGCAATGGGGCGTCACCTCCGCCTGTGTGTCCGGTGCCAGCAAGCGTACCAGTGCCTGAACGCCTTCGGCGGTTCGGCCCGGTTGACGCATCACCCCCAGCAACGCCAGAAAACGCGAGGTGGGGGTGGTGAAATGCTGCTGCGTGCCGGGGATGCCCATGCCAATCAGCCCCAGCAGGCTTTGAGAGGTGGCGTCTTTGCCGCCGGATTCAAAGGTTGCCGGATAAGAATACTTACGCCAGATACGGTAAAACTGCGTCATGAACCGGTGGTTGAAGATATCGAGGAAACCTTCCAGCGCCTCATGCCCTTCACGCTGTTGGGTGATATCGTCGATATAGGCGGTGGGCAGCGGTGAGTCGACGCCGTACAGGCCCATAAAGGTGGTGCGTACGGTGGGTGGTGCGTCTGGATGTTCAGCATCCGTTTCCAGCGCTTTCAGCTCGCTGACCGGGAACCCCATCCCCGGCCACGGCCGAAAACGCACCGGGTCGTCCGCCGGGTTGGCGGTGCTGCCCAGCGGTGGCGTGCCGGGTTGCTCCAGCAACTGGCAGAAACGGTAGAAGTTAATCCGTCCGATGTCCCGCGCCAGCCGGGCGGTCAGCCGGGGATGCGGCGGGTGTGATTCTCTTCCCATTCCAGGCGTTCTCCTGTCGGTTGCAGTATCAGGGTCAGACGGTTAAACAGATGAATATCGGTATACAGCGCAAAGAAGCGGCTGAGCATTTCACCGAACAGGCAGATATCACCAGTACCGGCAAAGCCGTTGCTGTCGAGGGTGATTTCGATATGCACCCCGCGCAACAGATAGCCACGTTCAAAACGCTCAATCTCACTGTGCTTTACTTCAACGATGGCCTGCAGCCGACGGCGGTTCATTTCGCTTTCCGTCCAGTCGTACAGGGCCAGCGTACCACGCAACACGTCGGCACTGTCCATCATCCACAGGAAGCTGCTGCCCAGATGGCTCAGCACCCGCCAGTGAAAACGGTCACGGTTCGGTGGGTAACAGGGCATCGTCGGCGCAGACAGGTTGCGTATCCGCACATTGGCCCCCGTGGATTTCACTGCGGTGTCCAGCACGGTGCTTTGCAGCGATTTACGCGGCAGTTGCCCATTGGTGCCGGTCAGGCTCAGGGACAGGTTTTCGTTCTCTGGCACCTGGTGGTTATCAAACGCCTCGCCGCCCAATATCAGCCAGGTATCGTGCAGGCCCGACGGCCCGCGTTTGACGCGCGTATGGTAGTAATATTCCGGCGCGTCGTGGCGCAACATGCCACCCTTGTGGCGGAAGCTGGTGAACGGCACATACACCTGGTGACCGGAATGTTTGGAGGAAATCACCGCGTCTACCGAGTAAATCTCGGTATAACCGTCCTGCACGCGCATCGGGCGCAGCAGGTATTCGGTCTGTAACGAGGAGAGCGACAGCGGGTCTGACTCCAGCGGAAACAGGTTAATGACTGGCACGCAATGCAGGCGCAGGTGCTTTTCCGAGAACGAGAAATCGTGCCCCCAGCGCTTCTCCAGCACCACATCGATTTCAAACCAGGCCAGCTCTGCCGGTAGCTCCACGGAGTCCAACCCGGTCAGCGCGACAAACATGAATTTCTCGCGGAAGGTGAAATACTCCAGCAGCAACTGATAACCGCTGAAGGCGCTGTCGCCTTTCGGCCACAGGGTGTCCTGCTCGCTAAAGCCTTGCGGGGCAAAGAACGCATCCAGCGGCTGACGATCAGCCTGGCCCGGCAGACGTATCCACAGTTTGGCCGTATTGAGGGTAAAGGCTTCGTGCAAGGCGCAGGCCAGTGGCGCATCGGCATCAAAATAGAGCGGCAGATGGCGCAGATTGATGCTGCTCCAGTCGGCCAGTTCACCGCAGTTAAAGCGCAGGCGGATCACCGAGCGGCCATCCGGCTCGGTATCCAGCACCGCACGGTTCAGGGTGAGCGGCAGCAGTTCGATATCCTGCGTGGTGGTGTAGCGGCAGCGCGTCGCCCGCTCCCCGATAGGACGGGACAGCACTTCAAAGCCTTTATTGACCACCATGCGCTCTTTCATGCCCTGCCATTCCGGAGTGAACTCCACAATCGACAGGGAGGGGATGGTGCGCAAGTAGTGTGGCCACAGCAGGCTGACCAGCCCTTCGGTCAGCTCCGGCAGGTCGTCATCGAGTTTTTCCCGCAGGCGTCCCATCAGGAAGGCGAAGCCTTCGAACAGGCGTTCCACATAAGGGTCGCGGGCTCCGGCTTTATCCAGATTCAATCCGGCAGCCCGGTCGGGGTGCGCGCGGGCAAACTCTTCGCCCGCCTCGCGCAGGTAACGCATTTCAGCGTCAAAATAACGCAGGGTTAAGTCGTCCATAGCTCTCTTGTTCGTTATGCCAATAGCACAGAGGGAAACATTAGAAAACCGTGTTCCCGCGTCCCAGAGGGGGAAACGCGGGACGGTGCTGTGGTGTTGTAGAAAAGCGTTGCCATTACCGTTTCGCTGGAGCCTGAGTCGGCGCGCTATCCTCCTGCACGAACTCATCATCAGGGGTATGCGCAACGGGCTCTGGGGTATTCTGTATCTGGAAAATCTGCGTTGGCAGCGTGAAGTTACGCAACTGTAGCAACGTCAGCGGGCCTTTACCCAGCTCCGTGCGCAATATCCACTGCAATGGCGCGTTGTCCGGCGTGGTGAACGTCAGTTGATAACGGCCTTCATCCAGTTTTTGCTGCTTTGCCTGTTCAAGCCAGCGGATAAGGCCCCAGGTGCCCTGATAGTCACCGTACAAGCGAGCACCCGCATCAACGCTGGTCCAGGTCAGCATGGCACCCGGCTTATAGGTATCCCCTGGCCAGCGGAAGCTTTGCCAGCTTTCCATCTGATTGAAGTAATGGAGCTTCTGCCCGTCAATCGACAGATTGGTTTCCACCACATCAGGCACCGGACGGGCCAGCAATTCAAACCGTAACCCCTGGCTGCCGTCGGTGAACAGGATGTCGGAAATCTGACTCAACTGATTAATGGCCGCCAGGAAGTCAGGATTAAAGGTCAGCCCCTGGCTGTTTACCTTGTCCGGTACCCAGCGGGTACCTTCCTTATGCAGCACCCCACTCAGTTCACTGGTCAGGAAACTGTCGATGCGCCCGCTGTCTTTGCGGATAAAATCGGCCAGCATTGGTAGTGAGGCATCGCTTTTGCTCGCGGCAAACGGGTAACGCCCGTCAAAGGCTGACTTCCAGTTCACCACGATGGCGTTTTTCCACTGGTCGTTCAGGCTGGCCGACGACGGCTGCAACACCGTTTCCCAGGCCTGGGTCAGTGGCTGAACAAACATCGTCCGGCCAAAGCTGCTCCATTCCTCCCCTAGGCTGGCGGCAATCAGGCTGGCATACTCCTGGGTGTCGGTCAGGTTCACGTTTTTTCCCTGGAACACCGTCTGCGCCAGCACCTGTGTCATCTCCTGCGGGTCGGCCGCGCTAGCGACCTGCTGAAGTTTCAGGCGCACGCGGGTGACGCGGGTGAGCAGGGTTTGCAAGCTGAGCGAACTGTCAGACGACATCATGGTCTGGGTATTGCCTTTACCCATCAGGACCAGCAACGGGCCAAAAGTCTCATCCAGCGGGCCGACTGGCCCGCTGGCCTGTTGGTCTATCGCCGGTTCGACGTCTTTCTTTATCAGGGCCTTGGCCGATTTCACCAAGGAATCTGACAGTGCTTCAGCCTGCTGCCCGGTTTGCCCCTGCCAGGCCACGGTGTTCATCAGCGCTATCAGCGGCGACTGGCGGACATCGCTCATCAAGGTGAGTTGGTCGATGACATCGGACAGGTTTTTCGCCTCATTCCAGTGCAGGCTGTTGAGAAAACTCAGCCAGGCACCGGCAAAGTCGGTGAAGTAACGTTCGGTCAGGCGCTTTTTCAACGCCTCGGGTGAAATGTCATCAGAGATAGAACGGCGGTTATCACTGAGCACCCAGTCAATCTCTTCACGCCGGGAGGTGACCGCGTTGTCTATCGCCCGCTGGATTTGCTCCTCCCAGGCCTTGCGGGTGAACATCCCAGGAATGGTTTCGTCCGTGTGGAACAGACGCTGCGCATCCGTATCGCCCGTCATCTCGGCCAGGGTCATGTCGGCATAGTTGCGGCGCACCGACAGCAGGATGTTTTCATACAGCGTGCTTTCGGCATTACGCTGACCGATTTCACCCAGCAGCACCTGTCGGGTCTGTGACACCAGGGCCTTGTCCGGCACGATTTTCCAACTCGGTTGGCTAGGCAGGTTGTGGGCATAAAACTGCCACAGGTCAGGTGCCAGGCTCTGCCACAACCCCGGAGAGACTCCCTGACGCAATGGCGCGGTGGTTTTCATCACCTGGGCGAAAAACGCCGCGTCGGCTTTTTCCGGCCGCGCCATCATCAGGTAGGCCTTCAACTGGTCATAACCCGATTTGGCCAGTGCGGTCCGTTTTGGGCTATTGGCGGGCAGGTTGGCTAGCACGCCGAGTTGTTGTTGCAGGCTGTCTGCGGCAGCATCGCGGATCACCCGATTACTGGCCTTGCCGTACCACGGCAGCAGAGTATCGAGCAGTTGCGCATTATGGTCCATGCCGAATCGCTGATACCAGGGAGAACCTTCTGTCGCGCGCACCTTCAGGCGGCCAATCTGGTTACGCAATGCCTGCAGGGCGATCAGTTGTTCATCAGACACCGGCTGTGGCTGCGCCAGACGCTGCACCTGCTCAGCCGCAGAGAGCATCTGCTGACGGTTGACGGCAAACGATGCCACACTGCCCGCGCCCCATAACACCATCAACGTCAGCAAGCCGTAGCACACCGTTTGCTGCCACGGCAGGCCGACGCGACGGCCCCGTGCGGAACGACAATCATCCAGTACCCCTTGCCAACTGGCCGGGGCGGTCCAGGTCTTCTCATGCACGTTCACAGAAACGTCTGTGGAAATCTCTGGCAAACTGAACATCAGCCCACGCAACGGAATGCGGGCGGCATAGTCGGCAAACCATGGCGTGAGTACCTGCCGCCAGCGTGCGGCCTCGCTGGAGTCCAGAGACTGTGCCAGACGCAACAGAAAATCATGCTGCTGTTGAGCCAGCACCTGCTGCATGCCCTGTTCGCGTAATTGGGGGACCAACGACCGCAGTTGGCGTTCAATCGCGTCCGGCGTCGCATGTGCGGCAAAGACCGCGCCGACCGGCTGCGTCACCCGTTCATCCTGCGGCCAATGGCTTTCGCACACCTGCCACAGATAGACCGGTGGCTGATAGCGCAACGCTTCGCCGGATTTTTCCAGCGTGCGCAGCCCGTCATCCATCCACGAGGATACCCGGCTCTGCGCCTGACTCACGGCCCAGACCACGCCGTCCAACGGGCGGCTACGACGCAGTTTTCGCCACGCAGCCAGGCGTGACTCGTCGTCCTGCACATGCAGGCTGCCACCGTAAAGCAAGACGGTGCGCTGACCTTCCAGCCAGCCTTGCTCAGCCAGTGTGGGGGCCAGGGCGGCAATCTGTTCAGGCTCACCCACCACCATCAGCAGCCGCACTTTATAACGCCAGAACAGGCCGTAGCGGCGGCGCAGGCGTTTTTTTAAGGTTCTGAGCTCTGAATATTGTGACTTCTCGTCTGGAGCATTTTCTTCGTTTAAAGCGGTATCGTTTCCGCCAGCCTGCATCCTGACTTGCTTAAACGCGCGACGACCATGCAGGCGAGTATTGATAAAGAAAAGGTTGACGAATAACAGCAGTGATACCGTTGTGACACCGGCCCCCACCAGTAAACGGTCGCGCAGCGTTGAGCCTGGTTCGACGCCCAACAGTTCAGGACGTTGCCAGAGTAGCCAGCAAATCAGCCCACCTACGATCAGAAACATCACCATGATTAGCCACAAACGAACTTCAGGCTTTTTTATCCATAAAATAAAACGCGTCACATTATTTTCTCCACTCAGAGAATTAAAGAGTGATAGTTCTGGCCGATTTTCAATCAGGCAATATCCTGCTCTCGCAATCTGCGTCCACACTTGGCATTGCGACTTGCAGCTCTAGGCAGAGTGGATGCTGTTTTGAGAGGTTATTTAACCTGCTATTGCTTTGTACCTTGCTGCCCAGGATGAACGACGGTAAACCAGGGCAAAGAGAGATCCGATGCAGGAACACTCATGATTAACTGGGAATATTGCCTTGGCCCGGCATTATCAGAGGCAATAGCCAGTGCTAGCCAGGGAGACACCTTGCCAGTCAATCCTGTACAAATATCGATATCACAGGTTTGCTCCGGTGTAACAACCGCCGGAAATACTACATCGACGGATGAAAATAGAGATTGTGCCTGATTGTCACACCCCATTCCCGTTAACCAGATTTGCCCGATGCACTCAGGTTGAGTATTCCCCCAATGCAATGACTGCACAACGGCGGCCGTTAATTGTTCCGCTGCTTTACTTGCTTGCGGGCGATGAATACGCGCGCGAGTGCCAGACATGGGCTTCTCTGATAAGGGAGTCTGCAACAACAGGGCAACGGAGGCATCCCCTGCACCATCCTTGGGTTCATCAGCCAAATGCACGCCAATAACCAGTAATGTCTGTCCAGCAATTGACTTATCCAACCAGTTATCCAATGTCTTCAACCCACCGCCCGGCACAACAGAGACCGAAACAGGAAGCGTGATAACCTGCAAAACGCTTTTCCACAATGAAGGTAAATCGATATCGCCAGCATACTCGCCCGTTTCTGCCAGTAGGGCAACCGTTAGAGGCTTTGATTCAGGAAGTTGCGTCAACGCCGTATTTAACGAACTTTCAACCAGTAACGCAACAATCCTGTTCCGCAAACGTTCTGGTAGTGGAAGATCACTATCCTCAAAGCGTGCCTGACGGATCACTTCCGATGATGTTTCATCCGCGGCAGAGGGTAAAACGACCTCCTGGGCAATCATCTGCATTGATAATGATGTCGATATCATGGCATGAGGCAAATGGACAACCTGCGCCAGTACATTGACATAGCGCTGCCCACGTTGAATTTCCCTGTGCAGAGTCCATTCCCTTTCTTCATCCCAGCCATCGGCCACACAATCAGAGAAGGTATACACCAGCCAGCGAAGCACAAATAAACATAACCATGAAAGAGCAGGAACAAGAATAAAGCAGACCCAGAAAATCGGTGTCTGAGTCGGTTTATCCGCAGGCCAGAAATAGAGTGTGGCTGTTCCACAAATGAGCATGACCACAGTCAAAAAAAACAACCAGCGTTTAAATGATGGCGGGGATGAACGCTGAGCAGGTGCAGGGATAGTACTCAAATCAACAGGCATAATTCAGCTCGCAGTCGCATTACCTAAAGACGTAATAAGCGTACAGCCACAGGCACACTTATGGCCGTGAAACGCGACCGGCAGACCGTTATCCTTCATGGTTGGATGCCCTTCGACAATTTTTGTCGGCCCGTGCCCAATAATCGGGCAGGAGACCAGATCTCCCAGACGTGCAACGCCAATTCCAGCAAACTTCATATTGGACGAACCAGCAAGAACCTGGCCACCATGGGTGGTTTTGTCGCCGATGCGAATGATCCCTTTCATAATGACCTTCTCTTTTTGTTGTTTAGCTTGATCGTTATTTCTCAGGCGCTCAATTGCTTGCTCCTGACATTGATAGAACGCATTTTACTCTTGTTTGGTCAATTTTGATAAAAGGCCTTCCAACACTACCGGGTAGTTATCCTCTTTAATAAGCCCTTTACGGAACGTACATTTTCTATCTATGCCAGCAGACTTGATATGTAATTTAAATAACCGCTTATCTTCTTTAATCAGCGTCACATCACTGAGAGGAACCAGATAAGTGTCTGCAAACAGCCCTGGGGTAATAACCAGTTTATCCTGTGACATGCCAATCATGGTACGATTTTTCAAACGGAAAGAGTTGCACGATGATAACACCCCTGCTCCGACAACTAGCCAGCCTGTTGCCATGCCGCTAAAGAAGCAGACAAATAAACCCAGTGCGATAAACAGTAATCCTTGCATAAGTAACTGAGAGGTTTTGAAGCTTAACGCCATTGTCAGCGTGTTTTTTTCACTTTGGGGCAATAGCGTCAGATTTTTATTGCACTGTTTTTCATAGCTAAACAGATAACCTGTCATAAAAACCAGGCTCAGAGGTAACATGACCAACGAGCTAATAATAGCCAGCGTCAACCCAGCCTTCGGCACTTTAAACAACACAGGCAAACTGACGATTTGCATAGCAAGCGCAATGATAAATGGGATTTTCATCAGTGATACAACATCGACAAGATCGCGCTCGGAATAACTCAGCTCGCTATAAATATCTTTTGCCGATGCTGAAAAAAAACACACCGCGCCAAGTAAAGCAGCATTAACAATCAAACCAACCCAGATTAACTTACTTAGTTTATTCACTTCAATTCTCATCCTGAATATTATTAACTTAGAATATATATATAACACATCAAGTTACATGTATCTTGGTTATCGCCCTTATTGAATCAATGCCTATTTTTTAGAGACCCACGAAGATAGTCAGCCAATAAATAAAATTTTATTTA
>JBAQHZ010000454.1:0-10711 GCA_049288585.1 Chania sp. | reverse complement strand
GCGGCGCTTTTACACCGCGCGTCGGCAGCAGATGTTTGAACCGGGTATCGATTGGAACCTGCTGCATGACTGGTACGTGGTGATGGGTGAAAAGAGCGGCGAAAATCGCTACGCCATGCGGCTTTATGTGCAGACCGGTATCCGCTGGATCTGGTGGGGCGGCGCACTGATGATGATTGGCGTGCTGTCCGCCGGTTGGCAAAGGAGAAAACCATGCGCAGATTAGCCATTGTGCTGCTGTGGTGCGCGCTGGCATGGCCGTTACGGGCGCAGGTGGTGGACACTTGGGGATTTTCCTCGCCCGTAGTGCAGGAGCACGCACTGTCGGTGGCGGCCAAAATACGCTGCCCGCAGTGCCAGAATCAGAATCTGCTGGAGTCCAATGCCCCGACGGCGGTGGCTATGCGTCATGAGGTTTTTGCCATGACGGAGCAGGGCAAAACGGAAAGCGAAATCATGAATTTCATGACCGCGCGCTATGGCAATTTTGTGCGCTATCAACCGGCGTTAGAGAGCTCAACCCTGATCCTGTGGGGGCTGCCGCCGCTGCTGTTGGTACTGGTCGCTCTGGTGCTGTGGCGCAGCAGGAGCAAGCCATGACGCCGCGCCGTTTTCATCTGTTGTTGATCGGTTTGGTACTGACGGTCGCGGCTGGTCTGTATCTGGCCAGCGGCCGCCCGGCAAGCCTACTGGCTCAGCAGCAGGTACAGAATTTAACCCTGGCACAGCAGGCCGATAACAGGCTGATGCGGCTACGGCAAAAACTTCGTCAGACTCCGCAGGACAGCGTGCTGTGGGCCGAATTGGGCGAGTATTATCTCTACACCGATCATTTTGACGCAGCGCTCCAAGCCTATCAGCAGGCGTTGGCGCTGCGGGGCAACAATGCAGAGCTGTATTCCGCACTGGCGACGGTGCTCTATTATCAGGCCGGGCAGCATCTTACGCCGCAGGCGGCGGGCTATATACAACAAGCCTTGCAGATGGATAAAGACGAAGTCTCAGCTTTGATGCTGCTGGCAGCGGATGCCTTTATGCAGACGGATTACCCGCGGGCGATTAGTTTGTGGCAGCGCCTGTTAGACAGCAATTCGCCACGCGTGAATCGCCAGCAGCTGATCGAGGCAATTAACATGGCTAACATGCTGTTGCGGCAGCCATAAACCGCCTTAGGCCCGCAGAAAATCGTGCCAGCGGCGCACCAGATAATTATGCTCGTCCATCACCGAGTTCCAAACCGCGATATGGCTCATCCGCTGCTCATAGCTGCCACCATCGCGGGTTTCCCCCTGTGGGATCAGCGGGTTGCCATAGGCATCCGGCAGATCTTCGCTGGCGGCTTTCCCCGCATACCAGTAGTCCCATTCGGCTGGCGACAGGTAAGGGCGGCTGCGCTGTGGGTTGGAAATGTAGTAGCCCTGTTTCGCCATCATGGCGCCCGGCCAGCCGGATTGCCACCAGTTGAGGTAGGCATAGGCGGCATCCAGCGTTTTACCGCTGGCGCAGCGAGATAAAGACAGCCCGCCATACCAGGCACGGTAACCCTCGCGTGGGGTAGCCAATTTATAACCCTTCTGTTGGTAATGATGGCGGAAATAGGTGGGTGCCCACAGGCTCTGAATGCTGACGCGTGGATCGTCGATCAATCGATAGGCTTCATCCTGGTTGGCCCAGAACGCGGCAAAATGCCCTTGGCGTTGCAGAGCTGATAGCTCGTTGGTCAAGTGATCAATCTCTTCCAGATTCAGATTACCGACGTTGGCAAAGCGCATTAACCCGGCTCCCTGCGCCGCCAGTGCCGCATCCACTCCCCCCATGGCGGCATCGTTTTGCAGAGCCACTTGCCCGCTAAAGCCGGGGTGCAACAGCCAGCTCCAGCTCCCTTCCTGATCGTGTAAGACCTGGGGCAAACGCGCGGTATGGTAGGCAAAACTGTCGGCGTTATGCGTCAACGGCAACATACTGATGTGGTCGGTGGGTTGACTGCTCAGGCTGTGATCATGCTGAACATACAGGCGTTCTACCGGTACGCTGCCGTCGCCCAATCTGCCGCCGGGGAACAGCGTGCCAAACTTGGGCAGATCGTTAATCTCATCCCAATAGCTCAGCCGTTTGATATCTAACGGCTGAATCGCCTGTGCTGGCCAGACGAAATCCACGTTGTGAAACCACTGATCGTAAAGATCGTAACGCTCAGGGTGCATCACGGCAATACGCTGTGCATCCTGCACATCGCAGATCTGGTATTCGATACGCAACCCAAGGTCTTGCTCTGCACGCTGGCGCAGAAGCTCCAGCAGAGTGACCGAGGTGCCCAAGACTCGCAGGGTGATCGGGTTTACAGCGGTAGCGCTTGATTTCATGGCGTTCTTGCTCCGGCAGCGGTGGTTTCTGTCGTGTAAGGTTGCAGAAAATGGCTAAAGGCATTTTGCAGGCATGAAGCGGTAATACCACGCATGATAAACACTAATTGCGATTGTCGCCGCATTTCTGGCCAGGCCGAAAGATGAATCGGGGGATGCAGGCTGTGTTGCACCCCGTGGATCACCACCGGGGTGGCGCTTTCGGCCACGTTTAACAGCCCTTTGATGCGCAGTATAGACTGGCCATGGCAATGCAGCAGCATGGAGAGCCAGACGGCGAAAGCTGACCAGTTAATCTGCTGGTCAAACGTGATAACGCAGGTGGTGGTGGCCGGATGTTCTGCGTGGGTGGCGGGTGCCTTCATCGGCAACGCTATTTCCCCCAGCCAGCGCCGGAAGCGTTGCGGAGCCTGCGGATTAAATGGCGTCGCGAACAGGCTGAGATCGCCATCGGCCAGTTCCCGGCTATAGGCAATCTGCGCCAGCGGATTCAACCGCTGCAGATAGTCCCGCAGCGCGGGCAATTCCTCCGGCGGAACGCGATCGGTCTTACTCAGCAGCAGCCAGTCAGCCGCGGTGACCTGTGCTAACCATTCCGGCTGCTGTTCTGCCTGCTGCCAACCATGTTCGCTATCGACCAGCGTGACCAGCATCCCCTGAGAAAAGTGGTGCTGAAGCTGTCGATCGTGTAGCAGAGTGGCGAGAATAGGGGCCGGATCTGCCAGCCCGGTGGTTTCCAGAATCACCTTGCTGAACGGTGGAAGCTGGCCGCGTTGGCGGCGCTCATACAAATCCAGCAGAGCCTGCTTCAGCTCACCGCGAATGGCGCAGCACAAACAGCCCCCCGGCAGCAGGACAATATCGGGAGCCACCTCGTTCAGCAGCAGGTGATCGATACCCACTTCGCCGAACTCATTAACCAGCAGCGCCACATCGTGCAAATCCGGCCCGGCCAGTAAACGCTTTAGCAGCGTGGTTTTGCCGCTGCCGAGAAAGCCGCTCAGAACGTGTACCGGCAGTTTAGTTTCCTGAGTCATGGTGCCTCCGCAAGTTTCAGGGCGGCGAGATAGGCCGGGTCCAGAGGATCGATCGGATGCTTCAGCAAGCGTTCTGCCTCAACCCACAGTTGCTCCAGGCGGATGATCACCTGTTGCTGACCGGTAGGGCTCGCCAGCAGCCATGCGCTGCCGTGTACATCACTCAGTTTCAACCTGAACGGGGCCAGGGCGCGGTTTAACACTGCGAGCTGTTGCAGCCGTAGCTGGCGCACTGGCAGGGACTGTTGCTGTAGCGGGTCGCTCCACTGCGGCGCATCATTTAGTAATCCACAAAGTCCGCACATCATCTGTGCTCCTCAGGTTAGGGCATGACATCACCGGAATTCGGGCCCAGCGTCTGGCCCACGTACAGGTTGCCGCCCGGTTCACTGGCCAGCAGCAACGCCGTGGGGGCGATCTCGTCGGCATCGCCAAAGCGGCCGAGCGGCAGTTCAGCGGCTTTGGCAGCCTTCCAGGCGCTGCTGATCCCGGCTACCAGCGGCGTCTCGATCGGCCCAGGGGCAATGGCGTTCACCAGCACGTTGTGGCTGGCGGCTTCCAGCGCCAGCGATTTGGTAAAGCCGATCACGCCCGCTTTTGCCGCTGCGTAGTGGCAGAGCTCGGCACCGCCTTTGATCCCCAGCTGCGAGGCAATATTAATGATGCGCCCCCAGCGTTGTTGCAGCATGTAAGGCAAGGCGCGTTGTGCTGCGATAAAGACGCTGCGCAGGTCAACCGCCATCATCTCATCCCACATTTCCAGCGTCAGTTCGGTGCAGCGCGCCTGTGTTAGCATACCGGCATTATTCACCAGAATATCGATGCCACCCAGCAGATGTACACATTCATCCACGCCGCGCTGGGCACCGGCAGGGTCGCCAACGTCAGCGACTACCCCATAGCAGGTTGCGCCCAGCGAGCGGCAGTGGCTGACCATGGCCTCCAGCCCGCTGGCGTTATGGTCGCTGAGCACCAAGGCGCTGCCTTCGGCAGCAAACAGGCGGGCAATGGCGGCACCAATGCCGCTGGCTGCGCCGGTGATCAGCGTTCGACGATGTTGCAGTAACATTTTTGGCTCCCTCATCACGGTTAATCAGGCCAGCGGACGGTCAACCCGCCGTCGATAATCAGGCTCTGGCCGGTAATGTAAGAGGCATCCTCGCTGCAAAGAAAACGGATCAGCTTGGCCACTTCTTCAGGCCGCCCGACTCGCCCTAACGGAATGCTGCGTGCGGCTTTGGCTAACCCCTCCGGGCCCAGCGAGTTCTGCTTGTCCAGCGATTGCGGGGTTTCAATCAGGCCGGGGATCACCGCATTACAGCGAATACCGCGTGGTGCCAGTTCAACCGCCATGGAGCGGCAGATGCCGGGAACCCCAGCTTTGGCGGCGGCGTAGTGGGCATGATCCTGCCAGCCATAGACGCCCCCGGCGATCGAAGAGATCGCCACCATGCTGCCAGCCCCTGGCATATGGTTGGACGCGGCACGGAACAGCCGCATCACGCCGCTTAAATCCACATTGAGCATTTCATTCCACTGATCGTCACTCATCTCGCCGATCGGCGAGCGGCGCAGTAAACCGGCGTTGGCCACGGCGTAATCGATGCGACCAAAGTGTTCGGCTGCGCGCTGGGTGAAAGCATTCACCGAAGGGGTTGAAGTGACATCCAGCTCTAACCACAGCGCCTCACCGTCAATGGCTGCGACCTGAGCGGCGGCTTGCCGATAATCATGTGGATCCTGAGGGAAATAGCCTGCGGCGACGCGCACGCCACAGCGGGCGAACTCCAGCGCTAAGGCCAGGCCGATACCGCTGGCCGCACCGCTGATCAGTGCCACTGGGCGTGAGGTTGCATGTTCAATCATGATTAACTCCTTATCCATAAAGTAGGGGGAGCCAACTCCCCCGTGTGAACTATTTCACGCTGTGGGGGGCTACATGGCGGGCAAACAGCATAATGATGCCCGAGGCAAAGCAGGGGAGCGCGCCGAAGAACAGCGCGGCGCTCTGCCAGTTGCCGCCGTTGCTGAGAATGGTGGTGCTGCCAATCCCGGCAATAATGGCGCCAACCGGCCCCATGGCACCGATCAAGGCACCGGCGGTGGCGCGGATAGCGGTCGGGAAGCTTTCACTGATAAAAAACAAGGCGGCGGCATAGGGCCCAATCAGGAAGAACAGGCCAACGCTGTACAGGATGACAATGATGGCGAAATTGCTCGGGCAAAACAGCATAGCGGCAAAGGCCAGGCCACCCAGTATCCAGCCGACGGCAATGGTGTTGCGCCTGCCGAAGCGATCCCCCAGCCAGCCGTGCACCAGATAGCCGCAGTAGCCAACTAGGTTGGACAGCACCAGAATCAACAGCGAGTTGGCAAAAGAGACGTTGTGAACTTTGGTGATCACCGTGGTGCCAAGCACGCTGAAAATCTGAATGGCAAACCAGTTGATCAGCACCGCACAGCCCAGCACCAAGGTGGCGCGTAGCGAAGTCCCGCGAAACGTCGCTGCCAGACCGGCACTCTGATGATCGCCGTAATCGATATGGTAATCCTCCGCCACCTGCCGGGCTTTATCCGCCTGATTGGCGTTACGCAGCCGGTGAATATGCTGGTGGATTTGGAACTGCGGGGTTTCTTTCAGCTTTAGCGCCAGCAAGGCGATGATCAATGAAGGGATGGCGGCAAAGATAAAGCTGCCTTGCCAGCCGATAAGCGGCATCAACAGCGCGGTCAGCGCCGAGGCGACTAACGCGCCGACCGGCCAGCCACCCTGCACCAGGCTGTAGATAAAGCCTTTGCGGCGGTTCAGCTTTGGGTCGTTGATGGCGGCATACAGCTCGGTGAGATAGGTCGCGTTCACGGTTTGCTCGGCATAACCTAACCCGGCCACCGAACGGATGCCGATCAAGGCACCTTTTCCCCAGGATCCCCCTACGGCGGTCAACAGCGAACAGACAGCGGCACCGGTGACGGTCACGATGATACCGAGCCTGCGGCCCAGCCTGTCCACCAGCGGGCCGACGGCCAGGGCGACAACGGCACCGCCAACCGCTACCCAGGTTGCCAGCTTGGCCTGTTCAACTTCATTCCAGTTGAAGTGATTACCGATCTCCGGCAGCAGTGTGCCGAACAGAATAAAGTCGTAGACGGCGAATACCCAGGCGAAGAACGCAATCCAGGTGGCGAATTTGACATCCTTCAGGGTTAATTGCTGTGGCTGCCAGCCATCGACCGTGGTTTGTTTATAGATGCTCATGTTTGCTGTCACTCATTCAATAGGAAAACCAGGATGTAATGCCTGTCAGGTAAGCGTAAAACTGCATCGTTATGCAGCAATTGCTGGCGTTGTAGCCCCTCTCCCTGAGGGAGAGGGAACTTACTGACAAGCATTAACGTCAGGATTAGACTTTGCGCGGCACGCGGCGCAGGTAGTCGTCAGCAATTTCATCAAAGGTCACGAAGCGCACGCCCTGATGGCTTTGAATGTGTTTGATCAACCGTTCCAGCATCAGTAACACCTGCGGACGGCCAGAAACGTCGGGATGGATGGTCATGGTAAACACCGCGTAGTCGTTCTCGCGGTACACCCAGTCAAACTGATCGCGCCACATCTCTTCCAAGTGACGAGGATTCACGAAACCGTGGCTGTTAGGGGATTTCTTGATGAACATCATCGGCGGCAGATCGTCCAGGTACCAGTTGGCCGGGATCTCCACCAGGTCGGTTTCCTCGCCGCGCTGCAACGGTTTCATCCAACTGTCGGGGTGTTTGCTGTAGTCAATGCGGGTCCAGCTGTCGCCAACGCGCACATAGTAAGGATGGAAATCGTTGTGCATCAGGCTGTGGTCATACTTGATGCCTTTCTTCAGCAGCAGCTCGTTAGTGACGTTGCTGAACTCCCACCAGGGGGCGACATAACCGGTTGGGCGCTTACCCGCTAACTCGGTCACCAAATCGATGCAGCGATCCAGAATGGCTTCTTCCTGCGCTGGCGTCATGGCGATTGGGTTCTCATGGCTGTAGCCATGCACGCCAATTTCGTGCCCGGCGGCGGCCACCGCCTGCATTTGCTCTGGGAAGGTTTCGATCGAGTGGCCCGGAATAAACCAGGTGGTGCGCAGATTATGATCGGCAAATAGCTTCAGCAGCCGTGGCGCGCCGACTTCACCGGCGAATAGACCGCGCGAAATATCGTCCGGTGAGTCTTCACCGCCGTAGGATCCTAACCAGCCAGCAACGGCATCCACATCGACACCAAACGCACAGAGTATTTCTTTAGCCATGATAATTGCTCCTTGGTTTGCGAGTTATCGCAGGTAAACCGGTGGCCAGATGGCCTGCCGGAGTGGTCAGGTGGCGATCGGGCAAGGGGGCCACCTTATTCTTGTCGGGCCATGTGTTGTTCTATATTGAGCGCCAGGCTCAGCAGGCGTTGATCGTCCCCGTTGGGCAACGACAGCAGCAGGCTGGTGGCTAATCCGTTGGCATCCTGGCCGGTTGGCAGCGTGATGCCGGGCATATCCAGCAGGCTGCCCGGCATGGTCAGGCGTAAGGTCGCCAGATTGGTTTGAGCGAACAGTTCGGCATCGTTTTCCAGCGGTGCCAGCGCAGGAGCAACGTGTGCGACGGTTGGAGTAACCAGCACTGCGCCGTTCAGCTCGGTGCGCATTTGCTGCTGCCAGCCTGCGCGTTGTTGTAAAAAGCGCGGCAGCAGATCGGCGGGTAACGCCTTGGCGGCCATCAGGCGGGTACGGACGCGGGCGTCCATTTGTGCCGCCTGTGGGCTTTCAAGCAACGTGCGGTGCAAGGTTAAGGCTTCAACGGCACCCGGCCAGCCCTGTTGGGCTATCCATTGCAGGCTGTGGTGCAATGCGGCTACAGGACGCCGGTCGATCAGCACGCCCGCCGCAGTGAGCTGGCTCAGCATATTCAGCAGATTTTGCCGCACGCTAGGTTCAACGCGATCGTCGTTGAGGATCTCCTCATCAACCCGCAGCACCAGGCCGCGCAGTGCTACAGCGGTTGGCGTTGAGGAAGCGCCGGTCAGCAGTTGATCCAGCGTGACAGCATCACGCACGCTGCGGCAGATAGGGCCGAGGGTGTCCAAGCTCTGTGCCAGGGGGAACACTCCGTGGCGGCTGTAACGCGGGCTGCTGCTGCGATAACCGACCAATCCGTTGAACGCTGCCGGGATGCGGATGGAACCAGCGGTATCGGTACCCAAGGCGATAGGCACGACGCCATGCGCGACGGCGCAGGCCGAACCGCTGGAGGAACCGCCCGGCGCGTGCGCTACGCCTTGACGATCGTAAATTGCCGGAGTGCCGAAATGTGGGTTAAGGCCCAGCCCGGAATAGGCGAACTCACTGAGGTTGGTTTTCCCCAGGCTGACCATTCCGGCTGACTGTAGCCGGGCTACGAGGGCGGCATCCAGCGTGGCCAATGGGGCGTTAAGGCGAGTCGCGGAACCGGCAGTGGTGAGCGAACCGGCCAGATCAAACAGATCTTTCCAAGCGATAGGTATGCCATCCAACGGGCTTAACGGGGCTCCGCATTGCCAGCGCCGTGTCGCTTCAGCCGCTTCACGGCGTGCTCGCTCGGGGGTTAGGCTGATAAAAACCTCAGGCATCGACTCGGCCAGAGTTAATGCTTGCTCAGTCAGTTCGCTTGGGGTGAGGGTTCCCTGGTGGAAGCGTTCGGTAAAATAGCGGGCATCGCAAACGTTGCCATCGTGATTACCTGAGGATTTAAACAGCTTGTTGTTCATAACGTCTCTTGAATGTATTTTTAAATAAAATATACATTTCAAACTAGCAACAGAGGCGTCTACTTTCCAATCGCATGGGTTATTTTTTGTGCTTATATGTGATCGGAATGATGATTAAAAGTTAAATAAAGTGGGTATTAAGTCAAGATTTTGTGACTTGCATAAAGAAAATGGCGTAGGAATAACCCGATAAAATGAATTTTATCTAAAATAATTCATTGGTGGGGGTAGCTTGCACCACTGAAAGGCATCGTGGCGAGCACGGGGGGGCTGCATCAACTTAGCGGCCGCGATGCGTGATAATAGCCTTCATTCAGCTGAGAACGGTTGCAGAGTTACATGCAGATGGAAAAATCGATCGCGGAGAAGAACAGCAGTGAAATGCGCGTTGGTGCGCGTTATGAAATGATCAGGCAGGTACTGGAAGACGCGATCCGATCTGGTGCAGTCCCTACGGGGTTAGTGTTGCTGGAGGGGCCACTGGCGGAGGTTTTTGGTACCAGCCGGGTGCCGGTTCGTCGGGCACTAGGGTTGCTGCATGAAAAAGGGGTGATTGCACGTTTTGAAGGGCGCGGTTTCATCGTTGCCGCCGAAGGGCAAGACGTAGAACCGCAGCGTTTACCTCTCAATCGCTCCGTTTTGGGTTTGTGCCAGCGTGAAGAACTGGTGGATACGCGCAGTGCCGGTGAAAAGGTGCTCGGCTATTTGCAGGAGGCGCTCTCTACCTGCATGGTATTTGGTCACTATCAGGTCAATGAAGGCGCAGCCGCAGAATTTCACAACGTGAGCCGCAATATTATCCGTGAATCACTGATGCGCCTGCGCGATCGCGGTCTGGTGGAAAAAGAGTCCTATGCCCAGTGGCTGGTGGGGCCGTTGACCGCGCGTGAAATTGCCGATCATTATGAGATCCGCGCCAGCCTGGAACCGGTTGCTCTGCGTAAAGCCGCACCTTATCTGCCTCGCCAATTGTTGTTGGACAGCCTGGAACGGCTGATACAGCTGGAAAATAGCGGTTTTTCACTGGCTGCTCTGGAGCAGGCGGAAGAGGATCTGCATATCCATTGCCTGGAGCCATCGGGTAATAAAGCCATGCAGGCCGTGCTGCGGCAAAGCCAGTCGCCCCTGATCGTCACGCGGATTTTCTACGACATGTTGGGGGTTAAGGTGGATGAAATGATGCTGAATGAGCACCGGATGGTGTTGCAGATGCTGCTGCAAGGGGCTTATGACTCTGCCGCCTTTGGCCTGCGGGATCATCTCAACCATGCCCAAGCCCGCACGTTGCAACGGCTGAAAGTCATTTCGGTACTGCCTGAACCTGAACTGCCTCCCTATTTATTGCGTTTGAGCTGACAAACGACGTAGATGTGACACCTCTCTAGTTTTTACTTTTCTTGCGTTGATCTTTATATTCATTTTTATGAATATAAAGATCAGTGAAGCGACGACGTGCAAAATGAACCATAAATTTATAAAAAAAGAGGGGATTGCCCAGTCGTTTTTGGCCCGCTATCTGCTGACAGAGCAGATAGGCAGTAGGC
>JBAQHZ010000453.1:0-2959 GCA_049288585.1 Chania sp. | reverse complement strand
AAGCATGGGTGCCCATATGCTGCACCACTTCGCTGCCCGTCTGTTTGATGCAGGCCGCATCTTGTCTCGCGCCTGTTTTTCAAAACCCGGAATATCGTTCTCATCCTGCAAGGGCGCTTCTTCACTTTCCGTCAGTTGGCAGGATATTTTAGGCGTTGATTGCCCAACGCCACGCGGATCGTAACCGATAATATCGTAGGATTTCTGCAGCTTCAGCGCCGCCCCTTGTCCGGAAATCTGCGGGTTGATGCCCGGCTGCCCTGGCCCGTCGGCAATGATGATCACACTACCCTTTTTGACGCCGATAGCGGGCAGGCGCGTGAGCGCCAAGCGCACGGTCTTAGCCCCGTTCTCATGATCGTTCAGCGGTGCCTCAACATAGCCACATTGTAATGCGGGCGGCGGTGGCAAAGAGATTCACGCCAAAGTGCCGCTGTCGGAGATGTTCGGCTACTCCACAACGTTGCGATCGATGTCGCAAGGCCGCGCCACCTACACCATGGAGTTCAGCCACTACGCGAAAGCACCGCGCAATGTGGCCGAAGAGATTATTCAACACAGTAAACGCTGATCGTCACGCCTGCCGTTGTTACGGCAGGCGTTATTCTTTCACCGCCAGCACGACCACCACCGGTTCCGGCTTGATGCGCATAGCGTGAATCACCCCAATCATCAGGCAAGCAATGCCGCCCAACGTCAACAATGGCGGCCAGCTTTGGCGCAGCATAAACGTATAGGCCAGCCCGGCCAGAATCTCGAACACGATCAACGGCCCAACCAGCACCGTTGGCAAACGTTGGCTCGCCTCATTCCAGCACAAAGCACCAATCCATGAACACAGTACGCCAATGGTGAGCATCAGTGGGAGGAAGACTTCCGGCCTTGGGCCGAACGGCAACGCGAACTGTGGCTGCGTTAGCGCCAACTGCCCACACGCTAACAGATAACCCAGCAGTGCCAGCGGCAATGTCACCACACCTTGCGCAGTGGCCCAGGTCATGGGGCGTTTGTGCGGGTTTGCACGCAACCAGCGGGCATTACGCAGCGGGAACCAGGTCCAGCAAGCTACCGCCAATATTGCCAGCAGCAACCCGCTGATATAGCGCCAAACATCCATTGGCACACCGCTGCCCGTCAGTTCCGCAATATTGACCAACACCAGCCCACCGGCGATCAGTACTAGCGCTGGCGTCAATTTACGCCAGGAAAGCTGGCCATCGTGATGGCCGTAAAGCAGATTAGCACTCACGGAAATCACCACCGGCAAGGTGCCGATAATCATGGTAGAGGCCGGTGCGCCGGTACGCTGAATCGCACTGGCCAAGCACAGGTAATAAAGCAGATTGCCGATGGCGGTCAGTTTCAGCGCCTCCAGCCAATCCTTGGGCGATAACTGCCGTAAACGGCGGCGATCGAACCACGCCAGCGGCAAAGCGATCAAACCAAAAGCCAGATAGCGCCCGGTCGATTGCAACGCCGCCGGATAATCCGGCACCAACACCGGGCCGACAAAAATCAGCCCCCACATCAACCCGGCGGCCAAGGCAAATAACACACCAAAAAACATAATCACTCCATGAATAACGTCAGGCTGGTCTGCTTTTTATCTTCCAGAGCGTGCACGGCTGACATGACATCTTCCTTAAGGGTTATCAGAACGTTAAGCAATGAAAAGAA
Source organism: Chania sp. (assembly GCA_049288585.1). Classification (GTDB taxonomy): domain Bacteria; phylum Pseudomonadota; class Gammaproteobacteria; order Enterobacterales; family Enterobacteriaceae; genus Chania. Next base: position 1,282 of record JBAQHZ010000453.1, on the reverse strand, counting down.
TAGTGTATAACAAAAACCGATTTACCATTCTCATTCTGCACCAGGCTCTCAATTCGATAAAAATACTCAACAATCTGGTTGAGCATTATCCGCCCTGTTCTATATTTAACCTTATGGTTAAATTATCCTCGTCACGACTGGACGCTATCTTCCATGCATTGGCCGATCCGACAAGACGCGCCATCCTGCATACGCTAGCTGAAGGCGAACATAGCATTGGTGAACTGGCGGCGCCTTTCGAGATGTCGTTTGCCGGTGCGTCCAAGCATATCAAAGCACTCGAACAAGCTGGACTGGTGCAGCGAACCGTGCAAGGAAGAAACCATATTTGCCGGCTCGCTCCTGAGCCGATGGCGCAGGCCATGCATTGGCTGCAAACTTATGAACATTTCTGGAATGAGCGGTTGGACGCACTGGAATTCGTTTTGCGGCAGGCCGACTCTCATCCTCCAACGGAGTGAACCATGAACGATTACGGTATGATCATTGAACCGGGTACGCTGCGCATTCAGCGGTTGCTGCCTGGCCCGCTCGATCGCGTCTGGGCCTACCTGACCGAGTCCGACCAACGTGCCACCTGGCTGGCTACGGGTGAAATGCCGTTACAGAAAGGTGCTAAAGTTGAATTGGTGTTCTGTAATTCAGAGTTGGCTGGCGAACATGAGAAACCCCCGGCCAAATATAAGCAATATGGCGGCAAAGTAGCTAACGTTGGCCATATTACCTGTATTTTCCCTCCGCGCCTGCTGAGTTTTACCTGGGCAGAAAAAGGCGAAGGCCGCCCTTCCGAAGTCACCTTTGAGTTAGCCGAGCAAGGCAATAACGTGCTGCTGACGGTGATCCACCGCCGCCTGCCCGATCGCGATACTATGCTCACCGTCGCTGGCGGCTGGCATACTCATCTGGATATTCTGCGCGATCGCTTGCAGGAGCGCCCTCCGCGTCCGTTCTGGGCCACCTTTACCCAAATGGAAGATGAGTACCGGGCAAAATTGTAATTGATCAAGAAAGGGTATAATACGGGGCAACTTTGCTGGAAACCCACTTGACCGCAATTGAAAATGGAGCCGCTATGCGCCAACGCATTATTGTTTGCCCGCTAATTGAGAACGACAACGCCTATCTATTGTGCAAAATGGCCGCGCATAAAGGCGTATTCCCCGGCCAGTGGGCACTTTCTGGCGGCGGTATGGAACCGGGGGAAACCATCGAGGAAGCGTTGCGCCGCGAAGTGCGTGAAGAACTGGGCGAGGCTGTGGTGTTGGATCGCATTCAGCCCTGG
>JBAQHZ010000452.1:0-5064 GCA_049288585.1 Chania sp. | reverse complement strand
ATTTGCGGCTATACCGTCAACGCTGAAAGTGGGCACCGATCCAACCTATGCGCCGTTTGAGTCTAAAAACGCTCAAGGGGAGTTGGTAGGTTTTGATATCGATCTGGCTAAAGAGTTATGCAAACGTATAAATACCCAATGTACCTTTGTGGAAAGCGACTTTGATGCGCTGATCCCTTCTCTCAAGGCGAAGAAAATTGACGCCATCATCTCTTCTTTATCCATTACCGAAAAACGCCAGCAGGAAATAGCCTTTACCGACAAACTGTTTGCAGCCAACTCCCGCCTGATCGCCCCGAAAGGTTCAACGCTGCTGCCGGATGTTGAATCCCTGAAAGGCAAGAGCGTCGGTGTGTTGCAAGGCACCACGCAGGAAGCTTACGCCAACGCGCTGTGGCAGCCAAAAGGGGTCACGGTAGTGCCATACCAGAACCAGGATCTGGTGTATGCCGATCTGGCCTCTGGGCGTATTGATGCGGCATTCCAGGATGAAGTGGCGGGTAGCGATGGCTTCCTGAAGCAACCTCCAGGCAAGAATTACGCTTTTGCCGGTGCATCGGTAAAAGACGATAAATTCTTCGGCGTGGGTACCGGTATGGGGTTACGCAAGGATGAAACCGAGCTGAAAGCTGCGCTGGATAAAGCGCTGGCTGAAATGCGCAAAGACGGTACTTACGATAAGTTCGCGAAAAAATACTTCGATTTTGACGTTTACGGCGGTTAATTCCCGTCCCGTATCGTGCTGGCTGCGGGTCCGGCTTACCGGGCCCGTTCAAGCCTCATGCCGTGTTCGGGATCAAATAACGACAGGATGAAGTAGATGCTGCAAGGCTATTCCCAATTGATATTCGAGGGTGCTCTGGTGACGCTGGAGTTGGCCCTCAGTTCTGTTTTGCTGGCGGTGGTGATTGGTTTGATCGGCGCCGGTGGTAAACTTTCACAAAATCGTATTATTTCAACGATATTCGGCGCTTATACCACCCTGATCCGCGGTGTACCGGATCTGGTGTTGATGCTGCTGATCTTCTACGGCCTGCAGATTGCTCTGAACAGCCTCACTGAGTTAGTCGGTTTCTCGCAGATTGATATCGATCCGTTGAGCGCGGGGATTATCACCCTGGGCTTTATCTATGGTGCCTATTTTACTGAAACCTTCCGTGGTGCCTATATGGCAGTGCCTCGCGGCCAGGTTGAGGCGGCAACGGCTTTTGGTTTATCTAGCAGCCAGATTTTCCGCCGTATCCTGTTCCCGGCGATGATGCGTTTCGCGTTACCCGGCATTGGCAATAACTGGCAGGTTATCCTGAAAGCCACGGCGTTGGTGTCGATTCTTGGCCTTAACGATCTGGTAAAAGCAACCCAGTTGGCGGGCAAAGGCACCTATCAGCCTTTCTTCTATGCCTTGGTTGCCGGGATGGTATATCTGGTTTTCACTACCGTTTCCAACGGCGTGTTGCTGTGGCTTGAACGGCGTTATTCATTGGGCGTCAAAAGGGCCGAATTATGATCGATATTTTGCATCAGTATTGGCAGTCGCTGTTGTGGAGTGACGGCTATCGTTTTACCGGGGTTGCGGTGACGTTATGGCTGCTGATTTCATCGGTGGTGATGGGCGGATTGCTGGCGATCCCGATGGCGGTGGCGCGGGTTTCTTCCCTTCCCTGGCTGCGCCTTCCGGTGTGGTTTTATACCTATATTTTCCGTGGCACCCCGCTGTATGTGCAGTTGCTGGTGTTTTACTCCGGCATGTACAGCCTGGAAATTGTGCGCGGCACCGAATTCCTGAATGCGTTTTTCCGCAGCGGGCTGAATTGCACCATTCTGGCGTTGACGCTCAATACCTGCGCGTATACTACCGAGATCTTCGCCGGAGCTATTCGTTCTGTGCCGCATGGGGAAATCGAAGCGGCCAATGCCTATGGTTTTTCGCGTTTTAAAATGTATCGCTGCATTATTTTGCCTTCGGCGCTGCGCACCGCATTACCTGCGTACAGCAACGAAGTCATTCTGATGCTGCATTCGACGGCGCTGGCCTTTACCGCCACCGTACCGGATCTGCTGAAGATTGCCCGTGATATTAATGCGGCAACTTATCAGCCGTTCTATGCGTTCGGCATTGCAGCGGTGTTGTATCTGATTATCTCCTATACGTTGATCAGCCTGTTCCGTAAGGCAGAGAAACGTTGGATGGCACACGTAACTCATCGATGAATGACGGGAATAACACCATGTCTGAAAATAAATTAGCCGTCACCGAACTGCACAAGCGTTATGGCGACCATGAAGTGCTGAAAGGCGTTTCCCTGGCAGCCAATGCGGGCGACGTGATCAGCATTATCGGTTCTTCCGGCTCAGGTAAAAGCACCTTCCTGCGCTGCATTAACTTCCTTGAGAAACCGAGTGAAGGTTCGATCAGCCTGAATAATGAAGATATCCGCATGGTGCGCGACAAAGACGGTCAGTTGAAGGTGTTCGATAAGAAACAACTGCAATTGCTGCGTACCCGCCTGACGATGGTCTTCCAGCATTTCAACCTGTGGAGCCATATGACGGTGCTGGAAAATGTGATGGAAGCGCCAGTGCAGGTCTTGGGTTTGAGCAAGGCAGAAGCGCGCGAGCGTGCGGTACGTTATCTGGATAAGGTCGGTATTGACGAGCGTGCGCGGGGTAAATATCCGGTGCACCTTTCCGGTGGTCAGCAGCAGCGTGTATCGATTGCGCGTGCATTGGCGATGGAGCCGGAAGTGTTGCTGTTTGACGAACCAACCTCAGCGCTGGATCCTGAACTGGTGGGTGAGGTGCTGCGTATTATGCAGAAACTGGCAGAAGAGGGGAAAACCATGGTGGTGGTGACGCATGAGATGGAGTTTGCGCGCCACGTATCGAACCACGTGATTTTCCTACATCAGGGGGTCATCGAAGAACAGGGACCACCGGCCGAGGTTTTCGGTAACCCGAAAAGCCCGCGTTTGCAGCAATTCCTCTCGGGTGCCCTTAAGTAAGGGCACCGCATATTACTCTAGGCCTGCTGGTTGATCACATCATCCAGCGCCTGTTCCAGCTCAAAGAAGCGGAAGCTGAAACCCGCTTCTTCCAACCTTCTGGGCACCGCGCGTTGGCCGCCCAGCACCAGCACCGCCGCCTCTCCCATTAGCAGCCGCATAGCGAACGCCGGTGCGCGTAAAAACGCCGGGCGATCTAACACCTTGGCCAAGGTTGCGGTGAACTGTTCATTATGTACCGGATAAGGCGCAACCATATTGAACGGGCCGCGCAGGTTGCTGTGATCCAGCAGGTAAATGATGCCGTTAACCATATCGTCGATATGGATCCAGGGCAGATATTGGCGGCCATTACCGATCGGCCCGCCAAGGCCCATGCGGAAAGGCGGTAGCATTTTGGCCAGCGCGCCACCCTTGGGAGCCAGCACCACACCGGTACGTAGCAGGCAGACACGGGTGGTGCTGCTTTGCGCCCGCAGCGCCAGTGCTTCCCAACGTTGGCAGAGTTGATGGGTAAACTCATCGTGCGGGGTTTCATCTTCGGTCACCACCGCCTGGCCCTGATCGCCGTAATAGCCGACGGCAGATCCTGATATCAGCACCGCAGGCGGTGTGGTGCTGGCATTGATTAGCGCCGCCAGCCGTTCGGTCAATTCCCAGCGGCTATGGCACAGGAGATCTTTCTGGGCTTTGCTCCAACGTTTGTCGGCAATGGGCTCACCCGCCAGATTGATGACGGCATCAAAGCCGTCCAGAGAGTGTTGATCGCTGAGTGAAGGCCAATAGCTGACCTGCTCGCCAAACTTGGCGTGCGCACGTTTTACATCACGTGACAGCACGGTAACCTCATGTGAAAGGTGCAGCAGTTGTCGAGTCAGGCTGCTGCCAATCAGCCCTGTCGCGCCGGTAATCAGGATACGCATGGTCGGCCTCCCTGAGCGGTATAAGTATTATGCTATGTCGCTACGATAGCTCATGGTCATAGAAACCGAATCGGCGTAACGCAGAGCCAGCAATTTATCTATCTCTACTTCAGCATAGGTTACCCAGGGATGTTGTTTCACGATATCGAGCACATCCTGAGTTAATTTTTCCAGCAAAGCGAAGCGGTTACCTTCAATGTGATGAATGATCGCCTTGGTAATGGTGCGGTAGTTCAGCGCATCGTCAATGTCTTCGCTGTTACGCGCTTTATCCGCCGGGTAATGGATCGTCACGTTGATCAGGATATCCTGACGGTTATTGATTTCTTCTTCCTTGATACCGATGAAAGTACGTAACCGCAGGTTTTTAATACGGATAATGGCATCGGGTTGGCTAGATGGCATCAGAGATTCTCCAGAGGTCTGAATGTTTGCATCAAGAATACACGGAAACGAGAGAAATGATAACGCATCCAAGAGGTTAAAGAGAGCCACAGGGAGGTGGCTCACAGTAAATCAGTTAAGCCTGCTCTGCCAGCTTGTAGGCTCGCTGGGTGGCTGGGCGGTTGCTGATCCGTTCGAACCAATTACGTACCGCCGGGTAATCAGCCAGATCGATGCGCTGACGGCGGTGAGAAACGACCCAGGGATAGGTGGCGATGTCGGCGATGCTGTAGTTGTCTCCACCCAGGTAAGGATGTTTTTGCAATTCGGCATCCAGCACGCCATACAGGCGCTTGGTTTCTTGTTGGTAACGCTCAATGGCGTAAGGCACCGGCTGTGGGGCGTAGTGGTTGAAGTGATGGTTTTGGCCGAGCATTGGCCCAAATCCGGCGACCTGCCAGAACAGCCACTGCAGCGTTGCTGCGCGATCTCGCAGCCCTTTACTCAGCAGTTTGCCGGTTTTTTCCGCCAGATAAAGCAGGATTTCGCCTGATTCAAACAGGCTGATAGGAGCACCGCCGTCTAGCGGTTGCTGGTCGACGATGGCCGGGATTTTGTTGTTGGGAGAGATGGCCAGAAACGCCGGTTGGAACTGATCGCCAGCACTGATATTTACGCGGTGGATACGGTAGGGTAGGCCAACTTCCTCAAGGAACAGAGTAATTTTGTGGCCATTAGGTGTCGGCGCGTAATAC
>JBAQHZ010000451.1:0-2763 GCA_049288585.1 Chania sp. | reverse complement strand
GTCTGTGGTCTTGCAGTTTTGAAGATCGTAGTGATGCAGTTAGGGGTAGAAGGGGTCGGTAAGCTCGGGCATTTCATGAACCTGTTGTCGATCCTTTTCGTGTTTGCGGGTGGCGGGATCAATATTGGCATCACCAAATATGTGGCGCAGTACGAAAACTCTGCTTCTCAGCTTGCCCGATTCCTTTCGACGGCATGGGCATATTCGATCATGGCATCAGCAGCGATCGCTGTAGTTTTCGTTGCAGGTGCACATTTTATGTCGGTTAAACTGTTCGGAGACAGCCAATACCGAGATCTCATCATTTTCGTCGGTCTTGCTCAATTTGCTTTTGCCTATATCAACTTTGCCAATGGCATCGTCAATGGCTTACGTCAGACACAGAGATTCTCACGCATTCTGACGATCGGCTCTATCATCGGTATCACACCGTGCTATTTCCTGGTCAGTCATTTTCGCCTGCCCGGCGCAGTAGTTGCTCTGGTCGTGGTTCAGGCTGGCATGTTGATTCCTGCCGCTCGTGAATTGCGTAAGCTTGTGAAGATCAAACCATACCCACTCCAGTTTCATCGGGAAGAGGCATCGAAGTTAAGTCATTTCAGTCTGATGCAATTCTTTTCCGTAGCGACAATGCCGCTGGTGGAGATGTACATCCGCACCGAATTATCCACATTTGCAGGTTGGGAAAGTGCGGGTACGTGGCAAGGCGTACAGAGATTGTCATATGCCTATCTCAGTCTCTTTATCAGTTTCCTTGCTGTCTACTACATGCCAACATTATCGAACCTGACGGACAGCAGGCGGATAATCAGGTATGTGCTAAGAACGCTTGGTGGCATACTTCTTGTTTTTGGCTGTGGCACGATTGTTATTTACTTGCTGCGCGATTGGGTATTTACGATTCTTCTGTCAAAAGACTTCCATATTGCACCTGAATTACTGTGTTATCAGTTGATCGGGGATTTTTTCAGAATCGGCGCTTATGTCATTGGATTTCTAGCGGTTGCCAAGGCTGCGACCAAAATTTACGTAGCTTGTGAGATCGCTCAGTCGCTGCTTTACGTCGCGCTCTTTTCTATGTTGTTACGAATTGAAGGAGCGAAAGGAGTGTTTGCAGCATACGCACTTTCGAATTTTTCTTATTTCATGTTATGTATCGCTGGCTTAATGATTTACAATCGAGTCCGCTCAAAGAGATTTATCTAGAGACTATTTTATAATGCCGAAACTTTCAGTAGTTGTTTCCTGTTATAACAAGAAAAATTATATCCGCGATTGCTTGGAAAGTATTCTGACGCAGGAAGTCGACGTACCCTATGAGATTGTTATCTCAGATGATTTTTCTCCTGATGGGACGCGTGTGATAGTCGACGAATAAGCGGTTCGTTATCCAGAATTGATCAGAGTGTTGCCAAACACCGAGAACGTTGGGCCAGCACGCAACTATTTCCGTGCACACAACGCGGCACGTGGTGAATACATAGCGCATATCGATGGTGACGACCTGATGTTACCCGGAAAGCTACAGGCGCAAGTGGATATCCTGAACGCGCATCCAGAATGTGTACTCGTTAACCATCGCGCACGTTATTTCAGCGATGATCGTAGCTACGTCACTGAAACCGGCGCATTGCCTGATGGCAGAGATCTGATCTTCTATAGCCAAGAGCAGAATGCCCGTTGGGGTACAATTGCCGTTCACAGTTCATACATGTACCGTGCAAACGCACGTACAACACGTGAATGCCAAGGTGATTTCATGGAGTGGTTCTTCACCATGGAGTACCTTAGCCAACCTGGCACCAAAGCCTGCTTTATTAATCGTGTGCTGGTGGAGTATCGCTGCAACGAATCTAATTCCGCCTATCTCGCTTCGCGTAAAGGGCGCCAACGCTCATACCTGATTCTGATAGGCCACCTGATGGATCATTTCAAGGATCTTCCTGCGTTGCGCAGAGACATCTATGCTCACGCGCTTATCAGCATACTTAATTATCACCGAGCAATTCGCACGGTGTCTCCTAGCATGCTTTGGTTTTTGCTTCGTAACGTTGGGGCCTTTGATCTGGTGCGCGTGCGCGAGGTCATCCGGGTACGTCGTGCAGTGGGCCCACAGAAGCGTATCCGTTAAATGCAACGTCAACCCGACTCAACGAGTCAACTCACATGCCAACCTGTGCTCCAACAGTCGCTTAGCCAGATTTGCGGAACGGGCCTTTATATCGCTTTCACGATACTGATTACGCTGATTTATATGTCAGCAGATATAGATATCGGTGCAGATAAACCAGCCTACGAGTTACTTTTTTCATATCTATCAAATGATATGGGCGTTCCCACAGGCTTTGAGCGAGTAGAGCCAGCTTTTCTGGCTTTTACCTGGCTTATGGCCAAACTGACGAACTCGACGGACTTCTATTTTTGCCTGATTTTTGCCTCAGTATTTTTAGGGTTGACTTGTCAGACTGGCAAGCAGAGCCCACTGCTTCGGGATCGCTTCTATCTCGTGATTCTTTGGCTCAGTTTTCCTTTTTTCTACTCGCTGAGTATCAACGTGCTTCGGCAGGGGATTGCACTGGTGTTCGTCGTTTACGCGCTTGATGCGGAGATGTCACGACGTAAGTACAGATCGTTAGCGTTGCTGGCGCTAAGCATGATGTTTCATTTCAGCACCGCTATCTTTATGCCTATAATTTTGCTGCTGCGTTATAGAATAGGGTTGCGCTTATTGTTGGCTTTCTGGGCGCTTTGCGTCCTTTGTGC
>JBAQHZ010000450.1:0-10749 GCA_049288585.1 Chania sp. | reverse complement strand
GTCAATGGGTTACTTGTTAATACTTATGTTGCATTTGGTTGGGGGGTAGATACATAATATGAGATAGTGCAATCTATACGGCCTTATGTATAGAAAGAAACAGCGCACGTTCAGTTACGTTTAAAGGATTCAAAACGATATACCCAGTGGATTTCAGGATACAGGTAGGAGGTAACCAGGCGAACTCTCAGAGGCTGGATAAACCAGATTGGGATAAGCGGGGAAGTTCGCATCTATACCCTAAATAATTCGAGTTGCTTGTAGGCGGCAAGTACTGGAGACCCCAGGAGCATATTCCACTATGTGACTGGGGCGACAGAGCGCAGCCAACACCCAAGCAACTTGAAGTATGACGGGTATATACGTTCTGAAAGGCATCAGGGATATATGCATTAGAAAATATAATAATTGCACTAACAATAACTCTAGGAAGGAGATGCTGTGAAAAAAATACGTTTCTTACGCTCTTTATGCATTGGGATATTTGTTGCTACGTTGTCCGCGTGCGATTCTGGCGGGGGAGATTCTTCAGACACCAATCCGCCAGTTACTCCACCCGTTAGCCCACCTGTTACTCCGCCGGTTACTCCACCCGTCACTCCGCCAGTTACACCGCCTGTTGTTCCACCAGAACCCCCTATCGTCACTCCAGAGACTGCGACTCTGGATATTATTACGCAAGGCAAAGATGGCGTTGTCCTGACTGGCGCTGAAATATTCTTTGATGAAGTAAAGGTATCATCCAGCGACCAAAATGGCGTAGCGCAACTCTCTTCTCTCCCTGCGGATGAGAAGGGTTTCTGGGTGGTGAAAGTGAAAAAAGCGGGTTATGTGACGCAAGCTGTTAAAGTTGTGGTACAGGAAAAAATGCCGCCGCTGATCATTCATTTGATGCCAGTGACAGAAACTAAATACCTTGAAAACATTGAAAAAGCGCAGGGTATTTCCAGCCTGACCATGGATGCCCACGTTATTCTGCCTGAGGCTGCGCTGGTTTATGCCGACGGCACGCCTGCGACAGGCAAAGCGCGTGTTGAATTGACGCCTTGGAATATCGACAGCAATGATCTGAAAGCCATGCCTGCCAATGGGCGTGCTATTACCGCAGATAATCAGGAAGTTGACTTGATCAGCGCCGGGCTGATGGCCGTCGCTTTCTATGATGAAGCCGGTAACGCCTTGAATTTAGCCGAAGGTAAAACCGCTACCCTGCAGATGAGCCTGCCGTTCTCCAGTATTGACGGCCATGATTTATCTGCGGGCGGCGCAATACCGATGTGGTACTTCAACGAGAGCCTGGGGCTGTGGGAAGAAACGCCTGATGTCAAAGGGTCGGCAATCGTGCTGACCCGCGACGGCGAGAAAGTGTTGATGGTAGAAGCTACCGTACCGCATTTCTCGTCATGGAACTGGGATTTTAAATTTGAGTCAGCTGGCAGTACTTTCTTGCAATGTCTGGATCCCGAATCCAAACCTATTGCCTGTAGTGTAACCGCTTCTGTGGTGTTGGTGAGCGGATCAAAGCTGGTAAAAAGCAGTAGTATTGGTGTTGAGGGCGCAACAATCGTCAATATGCCGGATCGGGTCAAAGAGATTATTTGGGAGGCCAGTGCTGTCTTATCGGAGAACAAACGTCTTATCGGTAAACTTAAAAATCCATTGGATACGACGGGAACTGGGGCATTGATTCCTGGCTCGATATCTATTCCTTTAACTGTTCCCTATCAATTTACCGCCCAGTGTCAGTTACCTGATCTTACGCCAATTGCCTGTAGGGCCAAGATAGCACTCAATGGCAGTGCAGAAGCGCAGGAATATAGCTTGCCAGCTGAAGGTGCTATCATTTATCAGCAAGAGGCACCGCAATTGATAAATTGGAACGCGTATCAGTACATAGCTAAAGATAATGGTGAAATATGGAAATATACCGCGGAAGGCATTGATGCATCAGTTAGCGGTAATAAATTTGTGATGACATTTACTACGTCGTCAGAAAAAACGCAGCAAAAATACATTTATGTTCGTTGTGCTCCTCAAGCGCAAGATACTTATTCAGGTAAAGATATCGCTATTGAGCAATGTGAGTTATCACTGGGGCCTCAGATTTGGGATCAGGTATTACCTGTACCACCTACTATTGTTAATGCAACCATTCCTACAGGCGCTGTTTATCCACTAATTCCTCTTCCGGAGTGGATTAATGAGGGATATGAACGCTTTAATCTCAATGTGAACAGTTCTATTGGTGACATGGAGATCGATAATAAAGGGTGTTATTTCTATGCATATCGTTCCTTATCGCTAGATGAACTCTTTAGCAGCGCTCAGGTTTATGATTTATCCTTAGAAGGCTATTGCCGGGACGAATTGCCGCTGCAATAAAGGTATGGTTTATCAGTCTGCATTGTAGCAAAACTTGGGAGCCCAATGGCATGGGCTCCCAGTATCGTAAAACCTCCCAGTCCGCTCACTTGCAACCTCTGACACCGACGCTTTTGGTATCCCCATTAGTGGGCGAACCAACTGTGTTTTTTTTGTTAAAAATCACTCAATTGCTTAATGGGTTGTTACAGTTGCAACCCTGTTGGCAGTAGTGGGTCTATTTTCTATTATTCATGATTTTAATCATGATGTTATGTTGGTGTGGGTTCGCTTCGCACTGAACGAGTGTTTCCACAATGTAAAAATATAGCTATTGTAAAGTAACCGCATTGCAATAAAAAAATGTTGAGTTCGGAGTCTGAAAGGGTTACATATAACGCAAAAAATGCGAGCTGAGTCGCAAAATGCTGTGAAATAACATTTTACGGTAGGTTAGAAAGCCGTGTGATATCAGCAAGTACAAAATTAAGTTAATTTTTTGTAAAATTTTTACGTTTAAATAACACTTGCTCACAGCAAAGTCGGTTGATTGCGGCTATAACTAAAGTAGTCCTGTGATGTAAAAAAGTGTTCCACCTTTTAATACTAGGGATTTCATGTGGATACTCTCCAACTTTCGGTAGTGCATCGCTTGCCGCAAAGTTATCGTTGGATATCGGGTTTTACCGGAGTCAAGGTTGAACCGATTCCGCTCAGCGCCATAGACGACGATAACAACCTGATCGGTCTGAAGTTGCTCAGCCATGATGGGAATGATGCTTGGCTTGTGATGCAACAGCTCAATCTTTCTTTGCAAGAAATTCAGGTCAATTGCACCATTGTGGAATGGGAAGGTGAGCCTTGTTTGTTTGTTCATCATCACGATGAAAGCGCCGCTATGTGCCGGTTAAAAAACGTCGGTGCGGCGATTGCTGAACAGCTCAGTGCACAATATCCCTTCTGAATCCCGCTATTGATTAATCCACTAACTGCAATAATTGCTGTGTATAGGCGGCCGAGGGTGCATTGAAAATAGTCTGACAGTGCCCTTGCTCCACTACTTCACCTTGGCGCAACACAATCACCTGATGGCAGAGCGAACGTACCACTTGCAGGTCATGGCTGATAAACAGGTAAGCCAACTGGTGACGTTGCTGTAACGATTTCAGCAACATCAGGATTTGTGCCTGAACCGATTTATCCAGCGATGAGGTGGGCTCGTCCAGAATCAGCAGTTGCGGTTGCAGGATCAACGCCCGGGCGATCGCAATACGCTGGCGTTGCCCACCGGAGAATTCGGTCGGATAGCGATGACGTAATGCCGGATCCAACCCCACTTCCTGCAATGCCTCAATCACCCGCACTTCCCGCTGTTCCGCAGTTAGCTGCTGATGAACCTCCAAGCCTTCTGCGATGATCTGCTGCACGTTCAGCCGTGGGTTTAACGCGGAATAGGGATCCTGGAAAACAATCTGCATTCGGCTGCGGTAAGGCAGCATCTGCTGGTTATTGAACTGGTGCAGCGGTTGGCCATCAAACCAGATCGCGCCTTGCGAGTTCAACAAGCGCAGCAGAGCGAGGCCGGTGGTGCTTTTACCGGAGCCCGATTCGCCAACCAAGCCTACGCTCTCCCCCGGTTGCAGCTCGAAACTCAAATTTTTCAGCGCATAATTCTGGTCGACAACGCGCCGCAACAGGCCGCGTTTGATCGGGAAGCTGACCTGCAAATTCTCCACTTTCAGTAGCGGTTTGTTTGGTTGCTGGTTCACCGGTAGCGGCAGCGGTTCACCGACGTCCTCGGCAGCCAGCAACTGGCGGGTATAAGCATGCTGCGGTGCGCTAAACAGGCGTTCGCGGCTGCTGTGTTCTACGCACAACCCTTGGCGCATCACCGCCACGTTGTCTGCCAGGCGGCGCACGATATTCAGGTTATGGGTGATAAACAACAACCCCATGCCCAACTCTTGTTTTAGCTCTTTCAGCAAGATCAGGATCTGGGCTTGAATGGTGACATCCAGCGCGGTGGTCGGTTCGTCAGCAATTAACAGCTTTGGCTGGGTCAGAACCGCCATAGCGATCATCACCCGTTGGCGTTCACCACCGGAAAGCTGGTGCGGATAATCTTTTAAACGCCCTTTAGCGTTACGTATGCCCACCCGATCCAGACACTGAATAATCTCACTGCGCGCGTTATCGCGGCGCATGCCCCGGTGCAGCATCAGTACTTCTGCCAGCTGTTTCTCAATGGTGTGCAGCGGATTCAGTGACACCATGGGTTCCTGGAAGATCATGGAGATCTGGTTGCCGCGCACTTTACGCAGTTCAGCCTCGGGTGCGTGCAATAGCGAATTGCCGTTAAACAGAATGTCGCCACCGGGGTAGACCACCGGTGGTGAAGGCAGCAGACGCAGCACAGAAAGCGCGGTAACGCTTTTACCCGAACCTGATTCACCCACCAGGGCCAGCGTTTCACCCTGTTCAATTTGCAGTGAAACGCCGTTAACCACCTGATTTAACGCTGCCCCTTGGCGGAAAGCGATGCTGAGATCCTGAATGGCAAGCAGAGGAGTCTTCATATCAATGCGCCTTGCTGGGGTCGAAGGCGTCACGAACCGCTTCGCCGATAAAAATTAATAATGAGAGCAGTACCGCCAGCACCAGGAAGGCGGTAATACCCAGCCAAGGCGCTTGCAGATTGTTTTTGCCCTGCAATAACAGCTCGCCCAGCGAAGGTGAACCAATGGGCAGGCCGAAGCCGAGAAAATCGAGTGAGGTGAGGGTAGTAATCGAACCGCACAGGATAAACGGCAGGAAAGTCAGCGTGGCGACCATGGCGTTTGGCAACATATGGCGGTACATAATGACCCGATCCGGCACTCCCATGGCTCTGGCAGCGCGTATATAGTCATAATTGCGGGTACGCAGGAACTCGGCGCGCACCACGCCCACCAGGCTCATCCAGCCAAAGAGAATGGTAATTGCCAGCAGCCACCAGAAGTTCGGCTGAACAATGCTGGAAAGCAAAATGATCAGGAACAGCGTTGGCATGCCAGACCACACCTCAATAAAGCGCTGCCCCCAGAGATCGAACCTGCCGCCGTAGTAACCCTGGGTGGCCCCCACGCAAATGCCAATCACGCTGGAAAATAGCGTCAATGCCAGCCCGAACAACATGGAGATGCGGAAACCATAAAGCACCCGAGCCAAAACGTCGCTGCCGTTGCCATCGGTGCCGAGCAGGTTCTGCCTTGACGGTGGTGAAGGGAAGGGGACGTCAGTAGCAAAGTTAATGGTGCTGTAACTGAAGCGAATCGGGGCCCAGATCGCCCAACCGTGCCGATCGATCTGTTTCAGCACGAAAGGATCCTGAAAGTCGGTAGTGGTATGCAGTTCTCCACCGAAGGTGGTTTCGCTGTAGTTGACCATAAACGGCACGTACAGACGGCCCTCATATCTCACTAGCAAGGGTTTGTCGTTGGCGATCAGATTGGCGGCCAGGCTGAGGATAAATACCACCAAAAACAGCCACAGTGACCAGTAACCGCGGCGGTTAGTGCGAAAACGTGCCCAGCGGGCCTGATTGATAGGGTTTAAGCGGCTCATTGACGTCCCTCGAAATCAATGCGCGGATCGACCAGGGTATAGGTGATATCGCTGACGATGTTCAGCAGCAGGCCGATCAGGGTAAATATGAACAGTGTACCGAACATCACCGGATAGTCGCGTTGCAACGTGGCGTCGTAACCCAGCAGCCCGAGGCCGTTAAGTGAGAACATGACTTCGATCAGTAGCGAGCCGGTGAAAAACATGCTGATAAAGGTGGCTGGGAAACCGGCGATCACCAGCAGCATGGCGTTGCGGAACACGTGGCGGTAGAGAATTTTTTTCTCATCTAGCCCTTTGGCGCGGGCGGTGACCACATATTGTTTGCGGATCTCATCCAGGAACGAGTTCTTGGTCAGCATGGTCAGGGCCGCGAAGCCGCCGATCACCGTCGCCAGCACCGGCAGGGTGATATGCCACAGGTAGTCGATAATTTTGCCATACCAGGGGAGGGTATCGAAATGACTGGACACCAAACCGCGCAGTGGGAACCAGTCAAGGTAGCTACCGCCAGCGAACAGCACGATCATCAGGATGGCGAATAGGAAGGCAGGAATGGCGTAACCGATGATGATCAGCGTGCTGCTCCAGGTGTCAAAGGCGCTGCCGTTATGAATGGCTTTGCGGATCCCGAGCGGTATTGAAACCAAATAGATGATCAGCGTGCTCCATAGCCCCAGAGTAATGGAAACCGGCAAGCTTTGGCCGATCAACTGCATTACCGAGGCTCCACGGAACAGGCTATCGCCAAAATCGAGACGCATATAGTTCCACAGCATGGCGAAGTAGCGCTCATGCAGCGGCTTATCGAAACCATAGCGCTTGGTGATTTCCGTGATGATTTCAGGATCCAGCCCGCGTGAACCACGGTATTGGCTGTCACCTACGTTGCCGACGCCAGCTTTACTGTGCCCAAGGCCGTCACCGCCGCCTCCGCCGCTAAAACCGCTGGTTTGGCCGAGCTCAATGGCGGCGATCGCCTGATCGACCGGCCCACCGGGTGCGATTTGCACAATAAAAAAGTTGATGGTGATGATGGCCCACAGGGTGGGGATCACCAGCAATAATCTGCGTATCAGATAAGCGGCCACACAGACTCCTTATTGTTGTTGCGCGGGCAGGCGTGCCGCCTTGTTGACGTCAAACCACCAGTTATCAAACCCAATGGAATAGGCCGGGCGTAACGTCGGCGAGGAGAATTTATCCCAATAGGCGTAGCGGTCGTGATTGGAATACCACATGGGCAGCATATACATGTTCCAGGTCAGCACCCGATCCAGCGCCCGTCCAAGGGACAGTAATGCTTTCTCATCCCCCTGGTGTTTCATGATTTTTTCGACCAAGGCATCAACGGCGGGATCGCTGACTCCTGGAGTGTTATAGCTGGAGTCAATGTATTGCGAGCCCCAGACAATCTGCAGATCGGCACTGGGGAATGGCATGGCGGGATATACCGTTGGCATCATATCAAAATCACGCTTACGCATACGCCGCGTGAATTGGCTGGCGTCAATTTCACGGATCTGCATATCAATGCCCAGCCGTTTCAGGTTGTGTTGGAATGGCAGCACATACTGGAAATTGCTGCCGCTCAGCAGCATCAGTTCAAATGTAAACGGCTTACCGGTTTTGCTGTTGACCAACTGCTGATTTTTTACTTCCCAGCCGGCCTGTTGTAGCAGTTCAGTGGCTTTCAACAAATTTTCCCGGTTGTTACCGCTGCCGTCGGAGGCGGGTGGCTGGTAAAGCGAGGTAAAGACCTCGGCTGGCACCTTGCCTTTGAGCGGTGCCAACCAGGCCAGCTCGGCAGTATCTGGATAGCCGCTGGCGGCGTAAACTGTGTTCTGGAAATAGCTGTTGGTGCGTTGATAGGCGTCGTAATACAGCGCTTTATTCATCCAGTCGAAATCAAACGCCAGCGTAATGGCTTCCCGCACCCGACGATCGGCAAATATCGGGCGTTGAATATTAAAGGCTAACCAGCGCGCATTTTGCGCTGCCTGATTGGTTTCATCCTGCTTGATGATGAAGTTACGTGCGAAGTTGCCGCCCTGATATTGCGTTGACCAGTTTTTTGGCGAACCTTCCAGGCGGAAATCGTAAGCCCCGGCTTTAAAGGCTTCGAGGGACACTTTATCGTCCAGGTAGTAATCATAACGCAGCGTGTCGAAGTTATAGCGCCCGCGGTTCACCGGCAGATTGGCGGCCCAATAGTCGCGCACCCGCTCATAGGTAATGTACTGGCCCAATCGGTAGCTACCAATTTTATAGGGACCGCTACCGAGCGGTGGGGTATTCAGGGGCTCATTAAGTTTGTGATCCTTCCAGAAGCTTTTTGGCAGCACTCTCATGCTCAACAGGCCAAGGAGTTTTTCTTTATCGGGTTCTGGCAGTTCGATACGTATCGTTAAGCGGGAGAGGGCTTTTACCGTCACTCCTTTGTAATAGGAACGGTATTGCGGCACTCCTTCTGTCATAAATTTATTAAAAGTAAAGGCAACATCGGCAGCGGTAATCGGGCTGCCATCGTGAAAACGGGCGCGAGGATTGATATCCAGCTCCATCCAGCGCATATCGGCAGGGAAACGCGCCGATTCGGCGATCAGCGGATAATAGCTGGAGGGTTCGTCGTCAGAGGTAGTAAACAGCGTGTCGTAAAGTTCCAACGTCCTTTCGCCGGGAACGCCGCGCGAAGCGAAACGGTTGAAATTGTCATAGGTGCCTATGGCTGCCAGCCGTACGCTCCCCCCTTTTGGGGCTGCCGGGTTTACGTAGTCAAAATGGCTGAAGTCGGTGGAGTATTTCGGTTCACCGAGCGTGGCGAAAGCGTAGCTTTCATTGAGGGTTTCGGCCTGCAGACCGAAACTGAGTGCTGAAAGCACCAGGGCAGCAAAAATGCGCACAGACATCTTTACGGTAAGCTCCTGCTGTGTAGTCAATTAAACCGGCCGCCAGCATAGCATTTCAGGCCAGTTTGCTGAGTAAAGAAGTTTAAATATCAGATATTAAATCAAGTTTGATTATCGGCAACCGGATTCTCCCGGCAAAACGCTAACAGCGCCTCAATGCTGAGCGGCTTACTGAAATAGTAGCCTTGCATAAAGTTAACGTCGCGTGCTTGCAGGAAGTTAACTTGCTCTGCGGTTTCAACCCCTTCGGCAACGGTGAGCATTTTCAGCTTTTTCGCCAATGCAATGACGGCGTCCAATACCGGGGCGGTGGCGGTATCCTGACCGATAGAGTTGACAAAACCCCGGTCGATCTTGAGGTAGTCCAACGGAAAGCGTTGCAGATAGATCAAGGCGCTGTGGCCGGTGCCGAAGTCATCTACCGCAATCTCAATGTTCTGGCGCTGCAACCAGTCAAACTCGGTCTGTGCATTCTCTTCCTCCACCATCCCGCGTTCAGTGATTTCAAACACCAGCGTGAAATAGTCATCCGGCAGTTTCGCCAGCAGCTTAGATACGTCGTCATGAAATGACGGAACGCTGAGGTGGGAAGGTGAAAGATTCAGACCGAGTTTGGCCTTGCGCGGCAATGCCTGCATTAGTTGCGGGAGGTCAGCGACGACCAGGCTGAACAGATGGCGGGTAATCGGAACGATCACTCCTTCACTTTCTGCATAGGGGATAAACAGGTCGGGTGAAATACGCCCTTCCGTTGGATGTTGCCAGCGGAGCAGGGCTTCCACTCCGGCCAATGAGTTGGTTGCGGTATGAAATACCGGCTGGTACTCAACAAAAAACTCTCCGCGCCTGATACCTCGCATCATTGCCCGCTCCGGGCTCTGGCGCAGCATCAGCACGTAGTAACACAGCACGCCGATCATCAGCGAAAGCACCAGGCTGCCGAGCACGGTCAAACGTACATCATTGGCGGTCAGTTGCTGGCTATAAAAGATAATGGTTAAGGGATATCGCGGAATTTCCAAACGGTGGGCATGGTTTTTTGGCAATTGGCTCATCGGAATCAGGCGAGAACTGAAGGTGGTGACCGCCTGTTTGCCAATCACGATGGCTAGACCAGGAGCGTCACTATTCTGCGATGTCATCAGCAGATAGGGCGTCAGGCTGAGGTCTAATGTCGCCAGAACGCCGTTATCTGTCGCATTGCTCTGGCCCGGTTGCCGCAGCCACAGAGCAATAACCGGTTGATCCGGTACCAGCGGTGTACCCTGTTGCAGTTGCATATCAAGAGGCTTTTTCCAATCGATTTCTGGGTAGAGATGATTGGTCGCCAGCACCATGTCGCCGGTCGCGGAAGAACAATAAGCAACGCCATCTTTTACCAGTAAAAAGGTACGTACGCCATTGGTGAAAGCTGCCCGGTAAGTGAGATTCGAAAGGTTGGTAACACAAGGCTGGCCGGTAAGTGGCATGATCTCGTGCATGATGGTTTTCAGACGATCGAGATAATTTAGCGTGAGTTTTTGTGTGCGGGTTTCGAACTGATGCTGATATTGCAAACGTTGGTGATTAATCAGGAATAATGTGGCAGAAGTGAAAACAAGAAAAAATACCAGAGCGGCAATACTGCTTGTGATCAGGCTGCGCCGTTTCTGTGAAACATGGCGGGTGAATGCCCTCTTTAAGCCCATAACTTGCCCCCTGAGCACGGCGTAACGTTTTTTCGCTGTTATGATGGTGACGATTAATATATCTCATTGATACTATTTGAGTCATTATTCATCAGGCCTGATATGCGGCACTTATCGAGTACAGCGTAAATAACGCATCCTCCTATCGTTTGCCCTGTGACGATAATAGGCTAGTTTTCCCCGACCGT
>JBAQHZ010000449.1:0-6960 GCA_049288585.1 Chania sp. | reverse complement strand
GATAGCCAAATTATTATACCGCCCTTTCTGGGCCTCGTTGGTTACCCTGTGCCTTGTGGCGGTGTTAAGTGGCCTGGTTTGGCTGGTTGGTCCGGACTGGCGCTATGCCCTGATCGCGTTGCTTGGTGTACTGGTATTGCCTGTCTTGATGCTCGTCCAGCTAAACATGTCGATCCCGTTCAATATCATGCTGGCGTTAAAATCCAACAGTGAACCCAACGCTTATCGCCCCCGACAGCGTAGCCTGCCGGGCTACGTGGCCGAGGATTTGCTATTGAGCCTACTGGTAAACTTCGCCCTGGTGTTGCCGATTGCCCGCAAACCTGCGTTTAACCTTGCTGCTGGTTATGCAGATCCTGCCTTTGTCATCGCGTTTATGATCCTGATGGGGGTCGTGATGCTGTTTATGTTGGCGTTTGCCTGTCGACCAAGGCGTTATGTAATGTTTGGGGAATTATTGAGTGGCGCGCTACATACCGATACTGCATCTTTTGTTCCCTGGTCGTTCACCAGCAAACTGACACGCTTTCGTCGCGGTTTGCTCTGGTTGCTCGCTACACTAGTATGGAGCATCATGGTTTGTCTGATTTTCGCCGCTTTGAAAATTACGCCGCAGTTCTTCCCTCTCTATGTCTGTGCTCTATCGCCGCTGCTAGCGGTCTATTGTGTAGAGCGATATCTGACACTATACGGTAATTTCAATGAAGCATTGGAAATGCATAAACGTCATCAGGTGCATGCTAATAACTATTCCAAGGCCATGAGATGACGGCGCAATATACAAAAAACCGGGTATAGGGCTCTGTCGCATTAATGTTTGTAAAACAGCGTGCAAAAGTGAGCCGGTTTCCGGGGGGATCAGCGTCCAATTTTGACCACTACGGGTGTGTGTCACACTCCCTCGTTTCGGGGGAGTAACTTGGAATGCTTATCATGGAAACTATTGGCAAGATCCGTCGTCGAGCACACGTGTTTATTCGGCATGAGTCCAACATGGGACAAGGCAAAGCAACTGAAGGTAAAAGCGAATGGCATACTCAAAAACGCGATAAAGGAAAAACTAAATACTTATCAAAAGTATGGGGCTTATATATGGCGGTGAGGTCGGGCTTGATTCGCTGCGCTCCCCCTTCGGGCGGCCTGCGTCCGTCCAAAATGGCAGGCCATTTTGTCGAACCCTGTCGAGGGTTCTCACCCCTCTCTTTCGGGGAATATAAAAGCAAAAAAGCCTGAACTTTCGCTCAGGCTTTCTCTTTAAATTTGGCGGTGAGAGAGGGGTTCGAACCCTCGATACACTTACGCGTATACACACTTTCCAGGCGTGCTCCTTCAGCCACTCAGACACCTCACCGTTTCGTTGCACGTTACTCAGTGCAACGGGGGGCTACTATAGGGAGTGACGGTGATCCGGTCAAGAATATTTTCTCGGTTTTAGCCTGGGTGGTTAAGCTGTGTGCGCATTGCTGCAAACTCAGGCGGAAATAGCCGCTAGCCAGAATCCGAGCGTCACAAGCCAATCCTCAGAATGCAACGTAAACAAAAGCCTCTCAGCCGCGTACAACTCATCACATAACTCTTATTAGGTATTTGATTTCCAAGCACGTTCAGCCGTTTTGCGTCACTTCGCAAAAATCAATCGAAGTTGCGAATTAGCACCTCTTAACTTGATTAAAGACAACAATTTTTGTGTGGTCTATGTTATCCCTAGCGAGCGTGCAATACCGATGATATGTCCTTCGTGGATCAAATAACTAATAAGCCGCTGCTACCAAGCAGGCTAAATGGATGGGATGCTTATGACCAAGGTAAGCAATATATTGGCACTCTTTCTGACAGGGATCTGGGCCGGTTTCGTCTCGTTTTCGCTACAAGCCGACGCAGCCAATACCGCAGCACCACAGAAGATCGAAGCCAAAAACGAAAAGTTCGCTACGCCTCACCCCGATCAATACCAATCATGGAAAGCAACATCAGAGCAGTCTGAACAGACTGATGCGTTGGCAGAAGACCCGCGCCTGGTGATCCTGTGGGCCGGATATCCTTTTGCTAAAGACTACAAAAAACCGCGCGGTCACTCCTATGCGCTGACGGATGTGCGTGAAACGCTGCGCACTGGTGCGCCAAAAACCGCCGAAGATGGGCCATTGCCGATGGCCTGCTGGAGCTGCAAAAGCCCAGACGTCGCCAGAATGATCACCGAACAGGGGGAAGAGGGCTACTTCCATGGCAAATGGGCGCGCGGCGGCCCGGAAATTGTCAACAATCTCGGCTGTGCGGATTGTCATAACACCGCCTCAGCGGAGTTCGCCGAGGGTAAACCGGCGTTGACGCTTTCCCGCCCTTATGCGGCCAGGGCGATGGAGGCGATCGGTAAACCCTTTGATAAAGCAGGGCGGCTCGATCAGCAAGCTATGGTGTGCGGGCAGTGCCACGTTGAATACTATTTTGATGGCAAAGATAAAGCGGTGAAATTCCCATGGGATAAAGGGACCACCGTCGATGATATGGAAGTTTATTACGACAATATCGCTTTCTCAGACTGGACCAATCCACTGTCCAAAGCGCCGATGATCAAAGCCCAGCATCCAGAATATGAAACCTGGCGTGCAGGCATTCACGGCCAGAACAACGTGACCTGTATCGATTGCCACATGCCGAAAGTGCAAAACGCTCAGGGCAAAATCTATACCGATCATAAGATTGGCAACCCGTTCGATAACTTCGAAAAAACCTGTGCCACCTGCCATACGCAGGATAAAGCCAGCCTGCAAGGGATCGTGGCCAAGCGCAAGCAAGATATCACCGAGATCAAGCTGAAGGTGGAAGACCAACTGGTGCGCGCACACTTCGAGGCGAAAGCCGCGTGGGATGCCGGTGCAACAGAAGCTGAGATGAAACCGATCCTGATGGATATCCGCCATGCGCAGTGGCGCTGGGATTATGCGATTGCGTCGCACGGCATCCAAATGCATGCGCCGGACGTTGCGCTACGGGTGTTGGGCACCGCGCTCGATCAGGCCGCTCAGGCGCGCACCAAGCTTGCTCGTTTGCTGGCCACCAAAGGTATCAGCCACGAAATCCCGTTACCGGATATCTCCACCAAGCAAAAGGCGCAGTTGGCCTTAGGCATGGATATGCCACAGCTCAATGCGGAAAAGCAGGAATTCCTCAAAACGGTGGTACCGCAGTGGGATGAGCAGGCGCGCAAAGCCGGGCGGCTAAGCCAATAACCCCTCCGCCCCGTGCGCGGGGCGTAAAAACATGGAGTGAATATGAGCGTACTGCGTTCGTTATTAACTACCGGGGTGCTGGCCTGCAGCCTTTGGCTGACAGTGTTACCGGTATCAGCTCAGACTGATAGCCCCACGGTGCAACAGAAAACCGCTGACGTGGCGTTGCAGCGTAACCCCGATGATGCCTGTTTGCGCTGCCATAAGCCGCAGCAAAGTGCGATGCATGGCAAACATGAGGGTGCGATCAACCCGAATAACCAGTTGCCGGTCACCTGTACCAACTGCCACGGTAACCCTTCAGCGCTGCACCGTGAAGGGGTGAAAGATGTTATGCGCTTTAATGAGCCGATGTATGGCTTGGAAGCACAAAATAGCGTCTGTATGTCTTGCCATCTGCCAGAGGCGTTGCAAAAAGCCTTTTGGCCGCACGATGTGCACCTGGCCAAAGTCACCTGCACCAGTTGCCATCAGCTGCATCCTCAGCAGGATAAAATGCAGGGGTTGAGTGATAAAGGGCGGATACAGATCTGCGTGGATTGCCACCGTCAGCAACAGGATGATCCGGCGTTTAATCCAGCAGCCGTGCGGCTGGGTAAGGAGCAGCCATGAGCTGCTCACGTCGCCGTTTTATAACCGGTATCGGCGTTTTGGCGGTGACCTCGGTGGCTGCCGAAAAGGTGCTGGCGCGGACCATGAACGTGAATGGCGTGCGCTATGGCATGGTGCATGACGAGTCGCGCTGTATCGGTTGCACCGCCTGTATGGATGCCTGCCGGGAGGTTAATCAGGTGCCCGAGGGCGTTTCGCGCCTGACCATCATCCGCAGCGAGCCGATCGGCAGTTTCCCCGAGGTGAAGTACCGGTTTTTCCGCCACTCCTGCCAGCATTGCGATGATGCACCCTGTGTGGATGTCTGCCCGACCGGCGCTTCATTCCGCGATGCGGCCAGCGGGATTGTTGACGTTAACCCCGATCTTTGCGTCGGTTGCCAGTACTGCATTGCCGCCTGCCCGTATCGGGTACGATTTATTCACCCGATCAGCAAAACGGCAGATAAGTGCGACTTTTGCCGCAAGACCAACCTCAGTCAGGGCAAGCAGCCCGCTTGCGTGCTGTCCTGCCCGACTCAGGCGCTGACCTTTGGCAACCTCGACGATCCAGGCAGTGATATCTCGCGCCTGCTGAGGCAGACCACGACTTACCGCTACAAAATTGCGCTGGGTACCCGGCCCAAAGTGTATCGCGTGCCTTTTAAATATGGGGAGATAAGTCAATGACCTCTGCGTTTCATTTTGACTCTCTAGTCTGGGATTGGCCGATCGCGATTTACCTGTTTCTGATTGGCATCTCTGCCGGGCTGGTGACCCTGAGCATTTTGCTGCGCCGCTATCATCCGGCGGAAGGCACTTCCCACAGCCGCATCATGCGCACCACGCTGTTTATTGCCCCCAGTTCGATCGTGCTGGGGCTGGTGATCTTGATTTTCCATCTGACGCGCCCGTGGACCTTCTGGAAGCTGATGTTTCATTACAGTTTCACCTCGGTGATGTCGATGGGGGTGATGCTGTTTCAGGTGTATACGTTGGTGCTGGTGGTCTGGCTGGCGTTGATTTTCCGTGACGAAGTCGCTGCGCTACAGCAGCGCTGGTTGCCGAAGCTGACGCTGATCCCCACGCTGCTGGCGCGGATCCTGCCGTTTTTGCGCCCGATTGAAACGCTGATGATGCTGCTGGCGGTACTGCTGGGGGCCTACACCGGGTTTCTGCTGTCGGCGTTGAAATCTTACCCGATGCTCAATAACCCGCTGTTACCGGCGCTGTTCTTGTTCTCGGGCGTTTCCTCCGGGATCGCGGTGGCGCTGTTAGCTTTTGTGTTCGGCCCCAAAGGCGGTCTGCACAGCAAAGAAATGCATTTTCTGCACCGGGTAGAAACGCCGGTGGTCTGGCTGGAAATTTTCCTGCTGGCCGCCTTCTTCATCGGCCTGTGGCTGGGGGATGATGGCAAGTTACGTGCGCTGTCGGCGGCGCTGGGCGGTGGGTTCTGGTCCTGGTGGTTCTGGCTGGGCGTGGTGGGTGTCGGGCTGTTCCTCCCGCTATTGTTAAAGGCGTTGGGCTGGGGCAAGGCACATGTTCATATCCTGCTGATCAGTGGTAGCAGCCTGTGCGGGGTGTTGCTGTTGCGCTATTTCATTCTGTATGCCGGGCAAATGACGGTAGCTTGAATGACACTAGCAGCGAAATAAGGCGGTAAGCGTGCTGTTGTGGTTACCCGAATTGGGGTTTGGTGCACTGTTGCTGGCGTGTACGGCGTCATTGCTGATGTCTGGCGTGACGCTGCTTGCGCGCCACCGGTTACCGCTGTTGCCGGTCCGTAGCTGGATCTTGGCGATATTTGCACTGGTCGCGCTGGCATTCGTTATCCTGCTGTTGTTGTTTTTGCGCGATGATTTTTCTGTGCTGTATGTTGCCCAACACGGGCACCGCCAATTATCGGGCTTGCTTAAAGCCGGGGCATTGTGGGGCGGCCATGAAGGATCATTGTTGCTTTGGCTGCTGTGCCTGTCCGGCTGGGCCGCCGCTTTTGCACTGCGCAGTAAACCAGAAGAGGCAACGGCATCCATCACGCTGGCTATTCTGGCGTTGATCGTCGGCTGTTTTCTGATCTTCATTCTGCTTTTCTCCGATCCTTTTGTTCGGGTTTTCCCCCCGGCGGTTGAAGGGCGTGATTTGAACCCGATGCTGCAACATATCGGGTTGATCCTGCATCCTCCGTTGCTGTATCTCGGCTATGCCGGGTTTGCCGTCTGTAGCGCCTTGATGCTGGCCGCGTTACTCAACGGGGAGTTCAGCGCCCAGATTGCCGGGCAGTGCCAGCGTTGGGCTGCTCCAGCATGGTGCTTTCTCACCGCCGGGATCATCCTGTGTTCCTGGTGGGCCTACAGTGAATTGGGCTGGGGCGGCTGGTGGTTCTGGGATCCGGTCGAGAATGCCTCTTTGCTGCCCTGGTTGACCGCAACGGCATTGCTGCACAGCTTAGCCGCTAGCCAGCGCACCGGCGGGTTGCGGCACTGGTCGCTGCTACTGACGCTTGGGACCTTTGTGCTCAGCCTGCTGGGCACCCTGATCGTGCGTTCCGGCGTGCTGCTCTCGGTACATGCCTTTGCGCTGGACGAACAGCGGGCATTACCGTTATTCGTGCTGTTTGCCTTCCTGAGCGGGGCTTCTTTTTTGATTTACGCCCTGCGCGCCAACCGTGGTGAGCAACCTGCGCCGCCCGCTCAGCCTGTGCTGTTAGCCGCCTTGCTGCTGCTCAGTTCGGCAGCGCTAATCGTGCTGATCGGCACGCTTTACCCGATGCTGTATCGGCTGCTGGGCTGGGGGCAGATCTCGGTGGGCGCACCTTACTTCAATTTGGTTCTGCTGCCTTTTGGCTTACTGGCGCTGGTTTTGATGTGCTTTGGCGGGTTCCGCCGCCAGCTTCCGCAGTGGATTGCGCACTCCGGCGCGCTGTTGGCTGCTTTGGGGATCTTATGCTCATCGCTACAACGGCATGAGGTCAGCCTGAATGTGGCCGTTGGGGAAAGCGTGACGCTGGCGGGCTATGAATTTTCATTCCGGTCGATCGAACTTCAGGCGCAAGGCAACTTCACCAGCGAGCAGGCGGTGATTGACGTTTCACGGCAAGGGAAGGTGGTGACGCAGCTTAGGCCGGAGCGGCGCTTTTACAC
>JBAQHZ010000448.1:0-2975 GCA_049288585.1 Chania sp. | reverse complement strand
GGGGGATGAGGGAAGCTGGATAACAAGTCGATACTGCCTTGATTGCTCCATAATCGCTGCGGCCGCAGCGGAAACCGGCGGGTACCGGTGCTAAAGTGAAAAATTGCCCCATCTTTCTAATCCTCATGAGTCACGACCATAGAGTTTTGGTTGATCGCGACGAACCTATTTATCTATCCGGCTCGATGTCCGGCCTCGCTTGGTGTGTGAAATTCACAGTTTGTAGAACGTAAATGCAAAAAAATAACCGACGCGTTAAAACGTCGGCTATCTTCATGGGGATATTTTGCCCTAGAAAACCACCGGAAGACAAGCTCCAGAAACCTTCTTACACAAATTCTTTTGCCGAACGCGCGGAAAACCCTCTTCTCGGCAGATGCTGAAGGCACATTCAGGCATTTTTCAACATCCAGTCGATCTCAGTTTCGGTGACCAGCCGTTCGAACTGCATCAGTTCATCCATCTTGCAGGCGTGATAAACGTGCGAGAAACGCTCACCAAGATGCTGGGTCAGTTCATGCTGATGTTCAAACTCGTACAACGCATCGCTCTGGCGGATCGGGAATGGCACGCCTTCCTGCTCAAGACCGTTACCGGTTACCGGTTCAGGCAGCGGTAGTTCGGTATCCAGCCCATAGAGTATGCCCGCCAGGATCGCCGCTACCACCAGATAAGGGTTGGCATCAGCCCCGGCTACCCGATACTCCACGCGGTGGTTATCCACATCGCTACAGGGAATACGCAGCGCTACGGTACGGTTGTTGTGCCCCCAGGAAGCCTGGACCGGCACATACATGCCCGGTTGAAAACGGCGGAACGCATTGATGTTAGGAGCTAGCAGTGCCATAGAAGCTGGCATCAGGGTGATCATTCCGGCCAAGGCACGCTTCAGCAGCGCAGAGTCTGCACCATTCGGCTCGGCAAACAGATTTTTACCCGCGCTGTCCACCATGCTGATATGCACGTGCATCCCGCTGCCAGCATAATCCTCGTAGGGTTTGGCCATAAAGGTGGCATGCATGTGATGGTTTTCTGCCACCTGCCGCACCAGGCGTTTTAACGCCAGCGCATGGTCGCAGGCCTGCAACACATTGTCGGTATGATTCAGGTTCACTTCGAACTGGCCTGGCGATGCCTCTGCCACCGCGCCATCGGCCGGTAAGCCCTGCATCTGTGCCAGTGCGTCGATATCGTTCAGCACTCCGGCAAAATGGTTGAGATTATCCAGCGAATAGACCTGGCTCTGTACGTTGCGCTCCTGCGTTCCGGGCGCGCACGGCGGTTGCAGATAGCCTTCAGAATCTCGCTGTCGATCGATGAGATAAAACTCCAGCTCTACCGCTACCACCGGGAATAATCCACGCTGGCGCAATGTCTGCCATATTCGGTTCAGGACATTGCGAGGTTCAACGTCAAAGGGAGTACCATCTTCATCCAGCATGGTCAGCAAGACCTGGCCGATATGCTCGGGATCTGCCGCCGATGGCGTTAACGTTCCCGGCACCGGAATGCAAATTCGGTCAGGCTCACCCAGTTCCTGGCCCAAACCGGCCTCTTCCACCACGTTGCCAAGAATGTCCATGGCAAACACGGATGCGGGGAAATAGCAGCCTTTTTCTATTTTTTTCAGCCCGGAGATGGGAATACGTTTGCCGCGGAAGGAACCATTCAAATCATTGAGAAGGATATCGATATACTGTGTGGCGGGATGGCGTTCCAAGTAGTGAGCAACCTCACTTTGGAACGCGCTACTTCGCCTGTCTTCGCTATGCTGTGCAAAATTTTCAACTGCTGCGCTATTGGTTTGCATACATCACCTGCCGTTGTGCTTTTGGGAATGCTCACGCATTCGCTTGCCGATCGATTCAACACATGGTCTGAATTCTCTAGTAGAGTGAGCCTAAAGCAGCGCTCGAAATAACACCCATTAAATGAAACATAGCCTTAACACAATAGCTTTGCAAATGTTACAATCACGTTTGATTATTCGTCACGGGCTGCTAAATTGATAAAATATTGACCGAAAAGGCGTTGTTTGGCGTTTTTTTGTACATTATTTTTCCGCCAGAGCCACGGTGAATATGGGCAATATATTTTCCAATAGCTGCCCAACTACCGATATCATATTGTATCGATATCACTCCGACAGGTACCCGGCTCCGGGTATTACCTCAGCCTGTCGCCCCTATCAGAAGGAACTACCGCTATGAGCGAAGTCAGCTTGGCACCAGGCAAGCGCCTGTCGCAGATCCGTCAACATTTGGGTTTGTCGCAGCGCAGGGTCGCCGAACTGTCCGGATTAACCCACAGTGCCATCAGCACCATTGAACAGGACAAAGTCAGCCCTGCCATCAGTACGTTGCAGAAGCTGCTAAAGGTCTATGGATTATCACTATCTGAATTTTTTGCCGAACCCGAACGGCAGGATGAACCCAAAGTGGTCATCGAACCAGAAGATCTGATCGAGATCGGCAGCCAGGGCGTATCCATGAAACTGGTGCATAACGGCAGCCCAACGCGCAACTTGGCCATGATGCTGGAAACCTATCAGCCTGGCACCACCACCGGTGAGAAGATCAAGCATCAGGGGGAAGAGATCGGTACCCTGCTTGAAGGCGAAATCATGCTGACGGTCAACGGCCAGAGCTACCTGCTGACAGCGGGCCAGAGCTATGCCATCAACACCGGAATGCCCCACAGTTTCAGCAATACGTCGACGCGCGTCTGCCGAATCATCAGCGCACACACCCCCACCACCTTCTGACACGCCAAGACCGAGGGGCAATAGCCGCACAGCCTGTTGCCCTCACTCATCGGTCTCTGGTCATCTTTGGAGCCATTGAGGTTCTGACCATGGTTGCAACATATTAGCGCCAGTATTTTATCTTTCGCCTTTTCCTGCCATACCACGTCACCCAACAATTACACATGCAAATGATACGGATTATCATTTGCATTTACATTCATATTAATTT
>JBAQHZ010000447.1:0-2642 GCA_049288585.1 Chania sp. | reverse complement strand
GCTGTAAATTGTCCATATCGTCGGCGATAAACGGGTAATTGGCCGCGCGAATACCGAACTGCATGGCCAGATACAAACTGGTGGGGGTTTTACCACAGCGCGAAACGCCAAGCAGGATCACCTGTGCCTGGTCGAGATTACGCAGCGAAATACCGTCATCATGCGCCAAAGTGTAATCAATGGCGGCGATACGGGCATCATATTTGCCGAGATTGCTTTCGGTCAGGCCGTGGGTGCGATTGGCGATGGGCGTAGGTTCTACCCCCAGTTCACCCTGTAGCGGCCCAACCAGTGCTTGCACGATGTCTTGGCAGAAACCTTCGCTCTGGGTGATCACCTGGCGGACTTCTGGTGAGATAATTGAATAGAACACCAGCGGGCGAACCCCGGTCTGATGATAAATATCATTAATTTGTTGGCACACGCCACGGGCCCGCGCTTCGGTTTCTACGAATGGCAGGATATAGGTCGTCGCCTTGATGGGGAACTGTGACAGAACCGCATGCCCCAGCACTTCGGCGGTGATGGCCGTACCGTCTGAAATATAAAAAACGCTTCTGTGCATCCGCAACTCCTTTACTGAAAATAGTGATCCTGGGGGGAAAAATATCACGGTTCGTGAATGAGTGAATATCATGATCAATTACGAACAATAAAGCCATATTTTAACCAGGCAAACTAAAAATAGGTCAAAAACTAACTTAATAAAACGTAATTTTATTTTTTATAAAACAATGACTATAAATCATTAGTGCATTTTATCGGTTCAGTGATGCTATTTTCTACAAATTCTTTGCCGAGTAAAATTGGCGTTTAATCTGGAAATAACAATATTTAACTTGTTGAATTATATTTATTTAGCGCCAAAGGGAACGATCCCCATTTAAATTATATTATTTCAGTGTTTATCTTAAAATCCATTTTCTTCATCGGGTTGATCGATTCACCTTTCCAATTTCTATAGATCATTGTGCTAGTCTGGCTTGGCTCTGCTTACCGAATAAAATCCGCTTAGACCCTACTGATAGCAAAAAGGATTGTCTCGATGTCCAACAATGGCCCAGACTTGCGTAATGTACTTTGGTATAACCAGCTTGGCATGCACGACGTTGACCGTGTCGGCGGCAAAAATGCCTCCCTCGGTGAAATGATCACCAATCTTTCCGATTTGGGTGTTGCCGTGCCAAACGGCTTTGCCACCACCGCACAGGCATTTAACGATTTTCTTGAGCAAAGTGGTGTTAACCAACGCATCTATCAGTTATTGGATCAAACCGACGTTGACGACGTTGTTCAACTGGCCAAAGCCGGTGCGCAAATTCGCCAATGGGTGATCGATACGCCTTTCCACCCAGAATTTGAGCGTGAAATTACCCTGGCGTACCAGCAATTGGCAGACGGCGAAAGCGCAGCCTCGTTTGCCGTGCGTTCTTCCGCCACCGCCGAAGATATGCCGGATGCGTCTTTTGCTGGCCAGCAGGAAACCTTCCTCAACGTGCAAGGTATCGATGCCGTGATGGTGGCCATCAAGCACGTATTTGCTTCACTGTTTAACGATCGTGCGATCTCCTACCGGGTGCATCAAGGGTACGATCACCGTGGCGTGGCGCTGTCTGCGGGCGTGCAGCGCATGGTGCGTTCCGATCTGGCCTCGTCTGGGGTGATGTTCACCATCGATACTGAATCCGGTTTCGATCAGGTGGTATTTATTACTTCGGCGTTTGGTCTGGGTGAAATGGTGGTGCAGGGCGCGGTCAACCCGGACGAGTTCTATGTGCACAAACCGACGCTGCTGAAAGGCAAACCGGCCATCGTGCGCCGCAACCTGGGCTCGAAGAAAATCCGCATGGTGTACGCGCCTTCGCAGGATCATGGTAAACAGGTTCGGATCGAAGATGTGCCAGAGGCGCAGTGCAATCGCTTCTCCTTAACCGATGATGAAGTGCAGGCCTTGGCGCATCAGGCTTTGTTGATCGAAAAACATTACGGCCGCCCGATGGATATTGAGTGGGCAAAAGATGGTCACACCGGCAAATTGCTGATCGTACAGGCACGCCCGGAAACCGTGCGTTCCAATGAAAAAGTGATGGAGCGCTACCAGTTGAACGGCAACAGCACCGTGCTGGTGGAAGGGCGGGCTATTGGTCAGCGCATCGGGGCTGGCCCGGTGAAAGTGATTTACGATATCAGTGAAATGGACCGCATTCAGCCTGGCGATGTGCTGGTGACTGACATGACCGACCCAGACTGGGAACCGATCATGAAAAAAGCCGCGGCGATTGTCACCAACCGTGGTGGGCGAACCTGTCATGCGGCGATTATTGCCCGTGAATTGGGGATCCCGGCGGTAGTTGGCTGCGGGCATGCCACCGATTTGCTGAAAGATGGGCAGAACGTCACCGTGTCCTGTGCCGAAGGCGATACCGGCTTTGTTTACAGCGACATGCTGGACTTCAGCGTGCAGAGTTCAGCGGTCACCGAACTGCCAGAACTCCCGCTGAAGATCATGATGAACGTGGGTAACCCGGATCGTGCCTTCGATTTTGCCCGCTTGCCGAACGATGGGGTGGGTTTGGCACGCTTGGAATTCATTATTAACCGCATGATTGGCGTGCACCCGCGTGCGCTGCTGGAGTTCGACC